>NZ_JBFACU010000022.1:0-142935 GCF_040641015.1 Streptomyces sp. NPDC021356
GTGGTGACCTCGCCGGCCACGTGCACCAGGCCGGTGGTGATCAGCGTCTCGACGGCGACCCGCGAGGACGGGTCCTCCCGCAGAAGCGCGTCGAGGATGGTGTCGCTGATCTGGTCGGCGATCTTGTCGGGATGGCCCTCGGTGACCGACTCCGAGGTGAACAGCCGTTTCGTCATGACCCGCATCAGAGCGGTGGGCGGTACCGGCCGGCAACCGGACCTGGTCGAGTCACCGGCGGTATCCCGGACGGGAGGACGCTTGGGCATGTCAGACCGCGGTCGGGACCTTCTCCTCGGCCTCGCGGGAGTCGCGCACCGCCACGATCGACCGGTACAGCAGCATCGCGGCGCAGCCGGCCGTCCCGTACAGCAGGCTCATGCCGAGGGCAGGGACGAAGGCGCCGAGGGTGACGCAGAGGGCAGCGACGAGCAGCCCGATCCGGGCGTTGAGCGCGTAGGCCGCCATGTACTTGGTGCGGGCCTCGGCGTCGATGAGGCCGGCCAGGAGCGCCTGGCGTACCGGGACGCTGGCGATCTCCCCGAAGGTGAGCAGGACGGCCGCGCCGATGAGCACCCAGCCGGCGTCGCTGACGGCCCACACCATGTAGCCGACGGTGAAGACGCCGATGCCGCCGTAGAGCCGGACCCGTTCGGGCACCCGCGCCAGCATCGTCTTGGCGAACAGGACGAGGGCGACGACCAGGGCGGCGTTGACGGCCCGCAGGACGCCGAGGACGGCGACGCCGTCGATGTCCAGTCGCCGGCCGGCGACCGCGAGGAGAGTCTGGCGGGGGAACTCGCGGGACAGGCGTACGGCGATGTAGTAGCCGATCTGCATCTCGACTGCGGCGATCAGGGCGGCCGCGGCCAGTTGGCGCAGGAAGACCCGGTCGCGGGCCACGGTGAGGTAGCCGCGCAGCATGGCGGCCGGACCGGCCGCCGCCCTGCCGGTCCGCGGGGCGGTCTCGCTGATCCACCGCCACATCACCGACGTGGTCAGCAGGCACAGCGCGGCGGCACCGGTCAGCAGCTGGAGGAAGTGGCCGTCGTAGAGGAAGCCGCCGAGCAGGGCGCCCACGGTGAACGCCAGGTTGATCGACCAGTAGTTGATCGTGTAGACGAGCTGGCGGTTGTCGGGGGTGGAGACGTCGACCATCATCGCGTCGGCCGCCGGGGTGGCCAGCTGCGAGCAGCACGTGTTGAGCAGGAACAGGCCGAACGTGGCGGGTCCGGAGGTCCACCACGGCGAGTTGGCGACGGCGAGGAGGCCGAAGGTGAGGGTGGCGCCGAGTTCGCCGGCCACCATCACGGGGCGCCGGCCGTGAACGTCGGCGAGGTGCCCGCCCAGGAAGTTCGCCGCGATGCCCGCTCCTGCCACGCAGACGGTGAGGACACCGGCGACGGCGGGGCCGTAGAGGGCCGCCAGATGGATGACGAGCAGCGGCATCAGCATGACCGACAGCAGCCGCTGGACGAAGCCGACCGCGATCCGCAGACGGATGTTGGGGTGCAGGGAGCGCAAGGTCATCGCGGGCCTCGCCAGGAGCGAGGTTCGTCAGCGAGGTGACCGCCCTTGCCCCAGTGGTCCGGCTCCACGTCCCGCACGATGACGGTGACGGTGTCGTCCGGGCAGCCGGACACCCGCGTGACGACGTCGGTGATGCCCGCGACCAACTCCTTTCGTGCTCGCCGGTCGTTGCCCTGCCACCAGTTGACGGTGATCACTGGCATGTCAGCGGTCCTTTGCTCCGGAGGACGATTCAAGGGCGCGGCGGCTAGGGCCTGTCCGGCGGATCAAGTCGCAGGTGACCGACGGCGGCTGATCGACGCAGGTGAGCGGGCTCTGGTGCGTCCATATGCAAGGCGGAGGAGGGCGTCGATGCGGAGCATCGGCAACCGACGACAACGCCGCAGATGGGCGTGCCGGACCCCGCGTCTGCGGCATGATCCGCCGGACAGGCCTAGACCCTGTCGTCGAATTCCCGTCTGCCCCGCGACGCCATGCCCGCTCCCCCAAGCTCTTCGAGCCGGGGCCCCCAGAGCACGCATCTGACGCCGCGAGGCCCGCCCTCCGGGCGGACGACGGGAATTTCACGACAGGACCCAGAGAATCGCCGTGGCGGCCCGACGCTGACAAGCCAATTCGGCAGACGGAATACGACTTGAACAACTCGGCTCTTCTCCGCGGAGTTTCCGGACTTCCTGGGCGGCGAGTTGGTGAAGTCGTCGTTCCTTTCCGGCATCCGTTGCCGCCGGATTGAGCCACGTGTTGTGATCGGAAACCGGAAAGGACATGCGGTGCCGCGCCCGCCTGTCCCCGGCCGGCACGACCGCGCGAGTCTCTGACATATTCGGAGGGAATGCTGGTGTCCCTGTTCGACATACGCCGGATCGGCGGCAAGATCGGCGCGGAGGTCACAGGCGTCGACTTGTCCACCGAGCTGTCGGATTCCGTCTTCCGCCAGATTCACGAGGCGTTCCTGGAGTACAAGGTCCTCTTCTTCCGGGACCAGGACATATCCGACGAGGACCAGCTGGCCTTCGCCGCCCGTTTCGGGCCGCTCACCCAGCCGCACCCGATGATGCGCACCGTCGAGGGCACCCCGCACGTTGTCCCCGTCGACGGCGAGGACCAGCGGGCCGACCACTGGCACACCGACATCAGCTTCACCACCGCCCCGTCGCTGGGTACGACCCTGCGCAGCGTGGTGCTGCCCCCGTACGGCGGGGACACGCTGGTCGCGAACGCGGCCGCCGGGTACAAGGACCTGCCGGCCGAACTGCGCGCAGTCGCGGACCGGTTGTGGGCGGTGCACACCAACCACGCCGAGCAGCCGCGGCTGGGCACCGAGCGCGGCGACAGGGTCCGCGAGGCGTTCCTGGCCCGCCGGTTCGAGACCGCGCACCCGGTGGTGCGCCTGCACCCGGAATCCGGTGAGCCGAGCCTGTTCCTCGGCGGTTTCGCGCAGTGGCTGCTCGGTGTGGAGCCGCGCGAGTCGCGGCCGATCCTCGACGTGCTCCAGGGCTATGTGCGGCGGCCGGAGAACACGGCGCGCTGGCGCTGGAGCCCCGGTGACGTGCTGATCTTCGACAACCGCAGCACGCAGCACTTCGCGGTCAACGACTACGGGCGGCACCAGCGGGTGCTGCACCGGGTGTCCATCGACGGCGACGTGCCGTACGGCCTCGACGGCAAGCAGAGCTACGCACTCAAGGAAGGGGAATGAGCATGACGTCCGTCTCCCACCCGGATCCGGGGTTCGCGGCGCGGCTGCGCCGACGGGAGCCCCTGGTCGGCTACTGGATGTCCCTGGACAGCCCGGTCGCGACCGAGCGGATCGCCGGGCTCGGCTACGACTATGTCGGTGTGGACGGCCAGCACGGGGTCGTCCACCAGCCCGGATGGCAGGCCGCGATGCTGGCCGTGGACGCCCGGGGCCGGTCCGCCGGGCTGATCCGGGTGCCGTCGGCGGACCCGGTCGCCATCGGTGCCGCGCTCGACGCCGGGGCGCAGGGCGTCATCGTCCCGATGGTGGAGAACGCCGAGGAGGCGCGCCGTTCGGTGCGGGCTTGCCGGCACCATCCGGCGGGGACCCGCAGTCTGGCCGGTCCGGTCCGGGCGGAGCTGCGGCTGGGGTCCGCGCCGGCGGAGATCGACGACCGCGTCGTGTGCGTCGTGATGATCGAGACCGCGAACGCGGTGGACGATCTGGAGGCCATCTGCGCCACCGAGGGGCTCGACGCGGTGTACGTGGGGCCCGCCGATCTGTCGGCCGCGCTCGGCGCGCGCTGGTTCGGCGACCCGGCCACCGCGGACGCGTTGGAGGCGGCGCTGCGGCGGATCACGGAGACCGCGCACCGGCACGGCATCGCCTGCGGCATCCATGTGCCGGACGGCGAAGGCGCCGCCAAGCGGCTGGCCGAGGGATTCACCTTCGCCACGGTCTCCAGCGACATCACCCATCTGCAGCAGGCCGCCACGGCGCACCTGCGGGCGGCGCGCGGCTTTCCCGCCGCCTGAACACCACCGGACCGGGGGGGGACAGTGAGGACAGACACGCGCCACACCGCGGCCGGACCGGCCCGGTCCGTGGAGGAACTGGTCGGGCGCACACCGCTGCTGCAGATCCCGCTGCCGGGGATGGCCGGCTCGGCGCGCTTGCTCGCGAAGCTGGAGATGGCCAACCCGCTGGCCAGTGTGAAGGACCGGGCGGCGCTGTACATGATGCGGGCCGCCGAGGAGGCGGGGCTGCTGCCGGCGAGCGGGGGCACCGTCATCGAGTGCTCCTCCGGCAGCACCGGCATCTCGCTGGCCGCGCTGTGCGCTCGCCGCGGTCACCGGTGCGTCATCGTCATGCCGGACAACGCCTCGGAGGAACGCCGGCTGATCCTGCGCCGGCTGGGCGCCGAGGTGCACCTCGTGCCGCACCGGGACGGGCTGCAGGCCGCCTGGAGGTACGCGGAGGAGCTGCAGCGAGGTGTGCCGGGCTCGTGGATGCCGCACCAGGACCGCAATCCCGCCAACGTGCGGGCGCACTACGAGACGACGGGCCCGGAGATCTGGGAGGCCACCCGGGGCCGGATCGACGTGCTGGTGTGCGGGGTGGGCACCGGCGGAACGCTGACGGGCACCGCCCGCTATCTGAAAGAGCGCACCTCGCTGCACGTGGTGGCGGTGGAGCCGGCCCGCAGCGCCGTGCTGTCGGGGGGCGAGGCCGGCCCGCACGGCATCCCCGGCATCGGCGCCGGCTACGTCTCCCCGATCACCGATCTCACGCTGGTGGACGAGGTGGTGGCCGTCCCCGACGACGCGGCCTCGGCCACCGCCGAGGAGGTGACCCGCCTGACCGGCCTGCCGGTCGGTATCTCCTCGGGGGCTGCCGCCTGGGCGAGCCGTGCCGTGGCAGCCCAGCCCGGCTGGGCGGGCGCCACGGTCGTCACCGTGTTCCCCGACAGCGGGGAGCGCTATCTGTCGACGGCCCGCTGATCTGCCGTCCTCACGGAAAGACAGACACAGATGTGCCGGATCTTCGGTTACTTCAACGCGGCGGTGACACCGCACGCGATGCGGACCGTCGCCGCCCTGCAGCGGCACGGCGGCCCGGACGCGACGGGTGTCGTGCGGGGCGCGGGCGCCGACTGGGGCCTGGGCAACAACCGGCTGGCGGTCGTCGGCCTGGACGGCGGAGAGCAGCCGTACGGGCGGGGCGGGCCGGTGCAGGTGGTGTTCAACGGTGAGATCTACAACCACGAAGAGCTGCGCCGCCGCCTGGAGACGCTCGGCCACGTGGTGCCCGACCGCTGTGACGGATCGGTGCTGCCCGCGCTGTACGCGCAGTACGGCGAGGACTTCACCGAACACCTCGACGGCATGTACGCGCTGGCGGTGCTGGACACGCGCGGCTCGGTGCCGCGGCTGCTGCTGGCCACCGACCACATCGGGATGAAGCCGCTGTACCTCCGGTGGGACGCGGCGCAGCGGTCGCTGTTCTTCTCCTCGGAACTGCCCGCGCTGCTGGGGTTCGGCGGGGCGGGCGCCCGGGTGCGGGAGTCCGCGCTGGAGGCCTTCCTCGCGACCCGTACGCCGTTCGGCACGCGGACGATGTACGAGGACGTGGAGGTGCTGGAGCCCGGCACCACATGGGTGTGCGAGCTGGGCGGCGTTCCGCGGGTGCGGCGGCGCGCCCCGCAGGTGCCGGTGGCGGCAAAGGGGCCGGCCGGTGACGGGTTCACGGTGGCCCGGCAGGTGCGGCGCACCCTGCGCCACGAGGTGGGCCGGCTGCTGCAGGCGGACGTGCCTGTCGCCGTGGTCACCTCCGGTGGTCTGGACTCCTCCCTCGTGACGGCACTGGCGGCTGAGTACGGGCTGCAGCACACGTTCACCATCGCCTACCGGGGCACCTGGCCCTCCGACGAGCGGCACTTCGCCCGCGAGGTGAGCGACCGTGCCCGTACGGTCCACCACGAGGTGCTGGTGGACCCGGCCGGGTTTCCCGCGCTGCTGGAGGAGACCGTCTGGCATCTGGGCCAGCCCAACGCGGATCCGATCGCGCTGAGCACGTACGCGTTGTTCCGGGCGATCCGGGAGGCCGGGTTCACGGTCGCGCTCACCGGGGACGGCGCCGACGAGGTGTTCGGCGGGTACGAACGGATGCGGCTGGCGGCACAGCGGGCGGCGGCCGGCGCCGACTGGGCGTCCGGCTATCTGGACGCGCTGTCCGCGGTGCCGGCCGCGCTGCGGGCCCGCCTGTACACCGACGCCTACCGGGCCCATGTGGCCGCCGACCCGGCGCTGCCCGCGACGGCCCGGGAGGACCTGCTGCACGGCCCCGGCACCGTCTTGGACCGGATCACCCGGTTCGAGCTGGAACAGCGGCTGCCCGCCTACCATCTGCGCCGCGTCGACCACCTCAGCATGGCCTCCGCGGTGGAGGCCCGGCTGCCGTTCTGCCAGCGGTCGGTCCTCGCCCTCGGCCGGCCGCTTCCCGACCACCGGCGCATCCAGGGCGGCCAGGTGAAGCGGACGCTGTACGCGGCGGCGGCCGGGCTGCTGCCCGACACGGTGCTGTCCCGGCCGAAGCAGCCGTTCACCCTGCCGGTGACGGCGATGCTGCGGCCGGGCACCCCGCTGTGGGAGTACGCGCGGGACCTGCTGGCGCCGGGCCGGACCGCGACAGCGGGGCGGCTGGAGAGCCGGGCGGTGGACGCCCTGTTCGCCGTGCAGGCCGAACGCCCTGACGACACGGCCTCGCTCGCGCTGTGGGCGCTGCTGGTGCACGAGGTGTGGGACGAGCAGTTCCGGCGCTCCCTGCGCGATCCCGGTACGGCCGGGACGGTGCCGGGGAGCACGGCCGCGCTGGCGGTGGCGGCGTGATCGGGCATCTGGCGTACGCGGCCGGTGCTCCCTGCCCCACCTTCGTCCTGGACGCGGGCCGGCTGCCGCGCGAGGAGGAGCCGCTGCTGGCCCATCTCGCGCAGGCCCGCCGGTACCTGGCGTCGGCGGGCGGCGCGCACGTGCTGAAGATCGCCCTCATCGAACCGTCCGCGCACCCGATGTTCGACCTGGATCACCGGTTCGTGCAGGCGTTGCCCGGCGCCCCGGACCGGTTCGACCTGCGGGGTTCGTGCGGGCACTCGGTGCTGGCGTCGGTGCTGGCGGCCTCCCGTTCGGGGATGCTGCCGCGGCTGGTGCCGGGCGCCCGGGTCCGGGTACGGGTGCGCAACAACGGAGACAGCGTGGTGTGCGAGGCGGAGCACGTCGAGCGGGACCGGGCCGAGTTCACCGTCACCTTCGTCCAGCCGTCGCCGGTGCCCTTCGCGGACCTGCTGCCGGCCGGCCGGCCGCGCACCGTGCTGGCGGTCGGCCGGGAGTCCGTCGAGGTGTCGCTCGTGGCCAGCGCCAACACCTACGCCTTCGTCGACGCCCGCGCGCTCGGTGTGCACGACCAGGCTGCGCTGTTCCACGCCGGTGGGGAGCTGCTGGAGCGGCTGGAGTCGGTCCGGGGCGCGGCGGCCGACCTGCTGGGCTGGCCCCGGGACGGGGCCTTCCCCAAGATCGCGGCGGTGTTGCCGGGCGCGGACGGCGGTGTCGCCGCCCGGGCCGTGACGGTACCCGGCTGGCACCCCTCGATCGCGCTCACCGGTGCCGTGTGCCTGGGGTCGGCGGTGCGGATCCCGGGCACGGTGCCGTGGCGGATCGCCGGCGGACACGCCACGGGCGACGACGCGGTGGGGATCACGACCACGGGCGGGCGCACGGCGGTCTCGGCGGTCACCACGGCCGCCGGAGCGCCCGGCGGCGAGGGCGCTCTGCTGTGGGCGACCGTCGCGCACAAACACGTCACCTTCCAGGGCTCGTTCGCCCTGACACCCCTTAGTCATCTGCAGTTCGAGGAGGTCGCCCAATGCCTGGCGCTGTCCGTGGCGGCGTGATCGCGCCGCCCGATGCCGAGCCGAGTGCCCGGCTGCCGGAGTCCGCCGCGCGCGGCGGACCGTCCGGTGTGCCGGACCGCGAAGTGCTGGCGGAGCTGCGTGCCGGCGGACTGCTGGGCACGGCGGTCGCGGTCCGGTTCGGCGGAGCGGGCGGGGACGCCGCCGCCGTCAACGACGTCGTGGAGGAGATCGCCGCCGTCAACCCGTCGTTGGCCATCATCGCCTTCCAGCACTTCGCCGTGTCCGCCCGGATCGCCGAGTGGGGCACGCAGGAGCAGCAGCGGCGGTGGCTGCCGCGGCTGGCCGACGGCACCTGGCTGGCCGCGTCGGCGTGGAGCGAGACGGGCGCGGGCGCGGCGAAGCGGAACCTGGCCAGCCGCGGTGAGCGGCTCGCGGACGGCCGCTGGCGTCTGGACGGCGCGAAGACGTTCACGACCGGCGCCGGGGTCGCCGACCTGTACCTGGTCCTGACGCAGACCGCCCGGCCGTCGGCCGCCGCACAGGGGTACGGCTCGGACGGGCAGACGTTCTTCCTGGTCGAGACCGGCAACCCCGGACTGGTCCCGGACCTGGGCCTGGATCTGGCCGGGATGCGGAACTCGGCGACCGGGCTGCTCGCCCTGGACGGGTGTGTCGTCGCGGACGCCGACCGGCTCGGTCCGGTCGGCGGGGCCGCGTCGGTCATCGCGGGTGTGCGCGAGTCGGGGGCGAGCCTGGGCGCGGTGTCCGTCGGTATCGCGCAGGCCGCGTTCGACCTGGCGGTCCGGCACGCCGAGGGACACGGACTGCTGGAACTGGCCACGGTGCGGCACCGGCTGGTGGACCTGGCGACCCGGCTGGAGGCGGCGCGGGCCGTGGTGGCCCGGGCCGGTGCCCGGACCTCGGCGGATCCGGGACTGACCACGTTGCACAGCAAGCTGCACGCGTCGGTCGCCGCCGAGGAGATCTGCCTCGACGTGGCCCGGATGCTGGGCTCGGCCGGATACCGGGAGGGCTCGGCGATCGACGGGCTGCTCGCCGACGCCCGCGCTGTCGCCTTCATGGGGCCGACGAACGACCTGTGCCGTGATCTGGTGGCGGCGGCATGGACCGGCTGACCCCCGTGCCCGATCTCGTCGTCAGCGGCCGCCGGCTGGTGACGCCGCAGGGCGTACGACCGGGGCACGTGCTGATCAGCGACGGCCGCATCACCGCTGTCACCGCGGCCGGGTCGGTGCCCGCGGCGGCCGGGCGGCTCGACGCCGGCGACCACTACGTGCTGCCGGGGCTCATCGACTCCCATGTGCACTTCCGGACGCCGGGTCTGTCGTACAAGGAGGACTGGGAGCACGGCAGCCGGGCGGCGGTCCGCGGCGGGGTGACCACGGTGATGGACATGCCGAACACGGTGCCGCCCACGCTGGATCCGCAGGCCCTGTCCGACAAGGCCGGCCTGGTGCGGGGCAGTTCACTGACGGACTTCCGCTTCCACATCGGGGTCGACCCGGCGCGCCCGCGGCTGCTGGCGGAACTCGATCCGTCGGTGGCGACCAGCGCCAAGGTGTTCATGGCGGGCCATCACACGGCCCCGACGGTGGTCCGCGACCCGGCGGTGCTGGAGGAGACGTTCGCCGCGGCGGCCGAGGCGGGGCTCCAGCTCGTGCTGCACGCCGAGGACGACGGGCTGTTCGCGCTGCTCGACGAGTGGTGGGGGGAGCCGGACGGGTACCGGGACTACGAGCGGCGCAGGCCGCGCACCGGGGGCATCGTCGCCGTCGCCAAGGTCGTCGAGCTGGTGCGGCGGCACGGCACCCGGGCGCACATCCTGCACCTGTCGAGCGCCGAGGAGGCGGACCTGGTGTGCGCGGCGCAGGCCGCCGGGTATCCGGTCACCTTCGAGGTCACCGGCCACCATCTGTCGTTCACGGACGAGGACACCCGCCGGCTCGGCGCGCGGACGAGGCTGTCGCCGTCGATCCGTTCCCAGGCGGACCAGGACCGGCTGTGGCGGGCGCTGGCGCACGGTCAGCTCGCCACGCTGGGCAGCGACCACGCCCCGCACACCGTGGCGGAGAAGACCCGTTCGGCGGCGGCCTCGCCACCCGGGCTGCCCGGGGTGCAGGAGCTGGCCGTCGCCGTGTGGACGGGGATGCGCCGCAGATGGCCCGCCGAGGACCCGGACGTCGCCGTGTCGCGTCTGGTGCGGCACCTGGCGCAGGCGCCCGCCGAGCTGTTCCGCCTGCCCGGCAAGGGGCGGATCGCGCCGGGCGCCGACGCGGACCTGGTCTTCTTCGCGCCGGACACGCCATGGATGTTCTCGGCGCACGACGTGGAGAGCAAGTGCGGCTGGTCGGCGTACGAGGGCTGGACGTTCACCGGGCGGGTCGAGCGCACCCTGCGGGCGGGCCGCACCGTCTGGGACGGCTCCTCGGGCACCTTCGGCGCGTACGACGGCCGTCTGCTGGCGGCCGACGGACCCGGACCGCGGCCGGTGGCACTCGCCGCCAGGGAGGGATGACATGAGCAGAAGACGGTCGGTGGTGGTGGCGGGCGGCGGTATCGGCGGGCTCGCGGCGGCCGCCGGTATGGCAGCGCGCGGTCTGGACGTGACCGTCCTCGAGCGGGGGGAGCGGATCGGGACCGGTGGCTCCGGGCTGGTGCTCTACCCCAACGGGCTGCGGGCCGCCGACGCCCTGGGCACCCGGATCGGCGCCCGGATCCGGGCCGCCGGCCGTGCCACTCGGCCCGACGAGGTGCGGGTCCTGATGGACGCGCGGGGCACCGTGCTGGCCGAGGAGCCGGTCGGCGCCGCCGGCGCGTTCGCCGCCCCGCAGGTTCCCGTGCTGCGTTCGGCGCTGCACCGGGCCCTGCTGGACGAGGCGCTCACCGAGGGTGCGTCCGTCGTCCTGGCGACCGGCGTCACCGACTACATGCTGCGGGCCGGTCAGGTCGCCGTCGGGCTGTCGGACGGCACCATGGCCACCTGTGACGCGCTCGTCGGTGCCGACGGCATCCACTCGGCGGTGCGGGCCCGGATGCTCGGCGACGGCGCGCCGCAGTACCGGGGTTACACCTCGGTGCGCGGCCGGACGACGGGGTCGGCGCTCGGACAGCGCGGCCATGTCGTGAGCGGTCGCGGCATCCAGCTGTTCGTCGCCCCGGTCGGCGACGACACCCTCTACTGGACCGCGAAGATCACCGCACCCGCCGGGGTGTGGCCCGCCCTGGGCCCGGCCGCGGCCCGGCTGGCCCTGCTGGATGCCCTGGAGGGCTGGTACGAGCCCGTCGTCGACCTGGTGCGTGCCGCCGACCCCGAGGACGTCGTCGTCACCGACATCCACGACCGCGACCCGGCTCCGCGCTGGGTGGACGACCGGGTGGCGCTGCTGGGCGACGCCGCACATCCGATGGTCCCGGCGCTCGGTCAGGGCGCGAACCTGGCTCTGGAGGACGCCGCCGTGCTCGCCGAGGCGCTCGCCTCACCCGCCCCGGTGCCCGAGGCGCTCGCCGGGTACGCCCGTGAGCGCATGGAGAGGGCCGCGTCCGTCGTCCTGGCCTCCCGCCGCCAGGGCGCGCTCGACCAGGGTGCGGACCGGGCGGACGAGGAGCGGCGCAACGCGCACATCAGGTCCGCCGGCCGCAAGGACGCGGACCTCGCCGACGTCGTCGGCTGGCGGCCCCGCCCCCGCCCGGAGGCGGGCGCAGCGGCCGCGACGACCACCATCCGTCCCAAGAAAGGGGCCGCCGTCATGGGGGCACCGCACATCGTCCTGATCAGCGGTTCGCTGCGCCTGGGGTCCACCTGCGACCGGGTGGCAGAGTGGTGCGCCCAGCGGTGCGCCGAACAGGGCGCGTCCGCGCGCGTCTTCAGCGGGGCGGAGGTCGACTTCCCGGCGTACCGGCCCGGGCTGGCCGACCGGCATGCGGCCGTCGCCGGGTTCCTCGGCGAGCTGCGTGCCGCCGACGGCGTGATCCTGGTGTCGCCGACGTACCACGCGACCGTCTCGGGGCTGCTGAAGAACGCCCTGGACTACGTCAACGACATCGGCGGGCCGGTGCCGTACCTGGAGGGCCGGGCGATCGGCACGGTCGCGGTGGGCTCGGCCGCCCAGGGCGCGGTCTCGACGCTGACCACGCTGCGCACCATCGGGCACGCGCTGCGCGGCTGGCCGACGCCGGTGGGTGTGGCCGTGTCGCAGGCGCCTGAGCAGTCCGGCGTGGACGGCGGGGAGAGCGGGCCGGACGCGGCACGGCTGGTGGAGATGGTGTCGCAGGTGGTGTGGCTGGGCGGGGTGCGGGCCGAGGAGGTCGGCACGCCCGTTCTCGGTGCCGTCGCCTGACCGGCTCCGCGCCTCCCTGACCCCCGGGCCGTGTGCAAGGGCACGCGGCGGAAGGAGAGAAGCATGTCTGTGCCGTCCACCGGCCACCAGGTCCTGCGGGCCCCGCTGGGCCCCGTGTGGCGTGACGCCAACATCCGGTCCGGGCCGTCCCTGGACAGCCGGGTGCTGCGGGTGGTCCTGCCCGACGCCGCCGTGGGCCACACCGCCGAGGTCTGGTCCACGGGCGACGAGGTGGTCGAGGACCAGCACCCGGACGGGCTGATCACCAGTTCCGTCTGGTTCCGGCTGTCCGGCGGCGGCTGGTCCAGTGCCGTCAACTTCGAGCCCGTCACGGTGGCCGGCCTGCTGGCGGACGCCGTCGTCGTCGCGCCCCACCAACCCCAGGACACCGCACAGTAGTTCAGAAGATACGGCGCCCTCAGGCGCCCTCAGGCGCGCTGCGTGCTCGGCGGCGCGGCCCGGGCCGGCCAGGGCGAGCACGCCGTCGGGCAGCGCGGCGGCCCTGCGCAGTCCCGGGGCGCCGGGGACCCGTGCCTCACGCAGCAAGCCGGCCGCCGCGACCAGGCCGGGGAAGGCGGAGGCATGCAGCCGGTGGCCGATCGCGCCCTTGTGTGAACTCGTCGGCAGCGGGCCGTGGCCGAGGGCGCCGGTCAGTGCGGCCTCGACCTCGGCCTCGGCGACGGACTCGGATGAGTCGACCACGCAGGCCGCCCCGGACAGCCATGCCGCGGGCCGGGAGGCACCGGCGCGGCAGGCTGGGAGCAGTGTCCCGACGCGCGGGCCCGCGAAGTCGCCGCCGTCCTCGTCCGGTGTTCCGCCGAGCGCGGGTGTTCCGGGAGACGACGACGAGCAGCGGGCCGTCGGCAGTCCGGGCAGACCGGCCGATGCGGGGACCTGGCTACGGCGGCCGAGGCGAGTGCCCCTTGCCCCGTCCGGCCGGGGCGGCGCGGTCGCCGGACGGCACGGCGTCCATCACGCGGTTGCGGAAGTCGCCGTCGGGGCAGCTGTGTTCGCCGAGCGCCCGCTGTCCGCGCAACAGGCCGCGCCAGAAGGCGTCCGTGCGGAAGGGGGCGGCGAGTGCCGGTGGCCGGGCGGGGCGCTCATGCCGCCACCGCCGTCGCGTCCGAGGCCCAGGCGCGCAGCCGCATGCGGTCGTGCTTGCCGCTGGCGGTGCGGGGCAGCGCGGGCACCACGCGGACGGTACGGGGGCGGGCGTGAGGGGGCAGCCGGCGCCGGCAGGCCTCGGCGACCCGGCCGGCGACGGCCGCGTGGTCGGCGTCCGGGCTCTCCACGAACGCCCAGACGGCATCGCCGCGGTCGCCGCGCCGGATGCCGACGACGGCGGCGTCGACGACGCCGTCCGCGGCCCGCACCGCGTCCTCCACGACGGTGGGGGCGACGGTCTCTCCGTGCACCACGAGGACCTCCTTGATCCGGCCGCCGACCGTGAGCCAGCCGTCGGCCGTGACCGTGCCGGTGTCGCCGGTGCGCAGCCAGCCGTCGGCGGTGAACGGACCGCGGTCGAGGGCTCCCGTGGCGGGATCGAGATAGCCCAGCATCAGGCCGGGGCTCGCGATCTCGATCTCCCGGCGCGGTCCGGCGACCCGGGCCCGGACGCCGGCGAGGAGGCGTCCGACGGTGCCGGGCCGCAGGTCGCCCGGGGCGTTGAGGGCGACGTTGGGGCCCGCCTCGCTGAGTCCGTAGCCGTCGTGCAGCGGCGCGCCGGTGGCCGCGAGAAAGTCGTCGTACAGGGCGGGGGTCAGCACGTCGCCGCCGCAGCCGCGGATCCGCAGCCCGGCGAGCAGCCGGGCGGAGCCGGCGTTCCCGGCGGCCTCGGCGGCGAGCATCCGGTACATGGTGGGTACGCCGTCCAGGGAGGTGATGCCCTCGGTGGCGAGCCGGCTCAGGGTGCCGCGCAGGTGGAAGCCCGACTCGGCGTACAGGTGGGCGCCGGTGGTGCGCCACACGCGCAGCACGCTGTGCCCGTAGGCATGCCGCAGCGGCAGGGGGAGCAGCAGCCGGTCGGCCGCAGTGATCCCCATCCGGGCGGCGGTGGCGCGGCCCTGGTG
Source organism: Streptomyces sp. NPDC021356 (assembly GCF_040641015.1). NCBI lineage: Bacteria > Bacillati > Actinomycetota > Actinomycetes > Kitasatosporales > Streptomycetaceae > Streptomyces > Streptomyces sp. NPDC021356. The sequence continues at coordinate 14,320 of NZ_JBFACU010000022.1, forward strand.
GTCGAGGGCTCCGGCCGGGACGGCGACTGCCTTGGGGTCGCCCGAGCTGCCGGAGGTCCAGAAGACGGCGGCGGTGTCCTCGGGGAGGGCCACGGGGCGGGTCCGGGCGTCGACGACGGGTTCGCCGGTGGCGGTGGCGTGGACGGCGGCGGCCGCGGCGATCCGCCGGGCCGGGGCGGCGCCGTCGAGCAGCAGCGGCGCGCCCGCGGCCTCGGCGGCGAGCGCGGTGACAACGGCGGTGAGCGGGTGGTCGGAGGCGAGCGCGGCGGCCCGGCCGGGGCCGGCTCCGGCCGCGGAGAGGGCGCGCGCGGTGCGGGTGATGAGACGGGCCAGGTGGGCCGGCGGGACGTGCTCCCCGTCGACGGTCAGGCGCGGTGGCCCGGCCGGGCCGGGCCGCGGGGTCATGCGGCGGCTCCTTCGGGCGGGGCGGCGTCGAACACGCGGCGGACGCCCACGGGTACGTCGTAGTCGCGGACCGGGACGGTGATGACGGTGGTGCGGCCCTCGGCGTGGGCCTTGGCCGCGTCCTCGAGGGCGGCGGCGAGTTCGGCGGCGGTGGTGCAGCGGGCGGTGTGGCCGCCGAGGGCGCGGACGGCGGCGTCGGTGTGCGCGGGTGCGGAGAAGCGGGTGAGGGTGTCGGGCGCCCGCTCCTCGGCGCGGACGAAGCGGGGCCAGCCGTAGCCGCGGTTGTCGAGCACGAGGACGGTGAGGCCGAGGTTCAGTTCGGCGGCCGTGGGCAGGGCGGCCAGTCCCATCTCGAAGGCGCCGTCGCCGCAGACGAGGACCGTGCGCCGGGCTGGGTCGGCGAGGGCGGCGCCGACGGCGGCGGGCAGGCCGAAGCCGACCATCGTCTGCTCGCCTGGGGTGATGACGCGGGCGCCGTCGCCGACGGACACCACGGGGTGGTGGTAGCCCCACATGTCGTGCAGGCCGTTCTCCTGGACGAGGGTCGCCTCGCGGGTCACCGACTCCTGCAGCAGCCGCAGCGCGGCGGTGACGGTCAGCTCCGGGCTGTCGGCGGGGGTGTGGCGGGCGCGCATAGCGGCGCGGACGGCGGCGACCTCGGCCCGGCGGGCGGCGCCGTCCGCGGTCGTCGCGGGCACCTCGTCCAGGACGGCGTCGGCGAGCTGGCCCGCCACCACGGCGGCGTCGCCCAGGAGGGCCACCTCGGGTTCCAGCGCGGTGTGGAAGACGGCCGGGTCGACGTCGACGTGCACGAGCGCCTTGTCCTCCAGGCCCGCCCAGCCCATGCGGGCGGTCTCCTCGAGGCGGGAGCCGATGGCGAGGACCACGTCGGCGTCGGCGAGCAGGCCGTCCGCCGGGGGTGTGGTGTAGAGGCCGACCAGGCCGCAGGCGAGCGGGTGTTCCTCGTCGACGAGGCCGCGTCCGGCGGCCGTCGTGAACAGCGGTGCGGCCAGCAGCTCCGCCAGCCGCCGGACGGCGGGGCCGGCGTCGGCGGGCTTGCAGCCACCGCCCGCGACGACGACGGGCAAGCGGGCGCCGGTGAGCAGCCGGGCGGCCCGGCGCACCTCCTCGGCGTCGGCGGCGAACCGCAGTCGGCGTACCGGCGGGGCGGGCCGCCGCTTCGGGGCGGGGGCCCGCAGCACCTCGTCGGCGATCTCCACGAGGACCACGCCGGGGCCGCCGTTGACGGCGAGGTGGACGGCCCGGCGCAGCGCCCAGGTGAGCTGCCGGGGGTCCTCGACGAGGAAGTCCCACTTGGTCAGGGGGCGGGCCATGGCCGCCTGGTCGGTGTGCTGGAAGCCGCCGCGGCCGATGCGGAGGGCGGGCACGCGGGTGGTGACGACGATGACCGGGGCGCCCAGCGAGGAGGCCTCCAGCAGGCCGGTGAGGGCGTTGGCGAAGCTCGGTCCGGAGTTGACGGCTAGGACGGCGGGCCGTCCGGAGACGGCGGCGTGGCCGATGGCGGCGCAGGCGCCGACCCGCTGGTCGCGGACCCCGAGGACGCGGAGCCCGGGTGCGGTGCGGGCCGCGTCCATCAGTCCGGGTTCGTCGGAGGGCAGCCCGACGACGACGTCGCATCCGGCGTCCGCGAGGGTGGCGGCGACGACGTGCCAGGGGTGGGTGTCGAAGGTCGCGCTCACTGCTGCTCCTCGGCGGGGTCGGGGGGACGGGGGCGGAGGCAGGCGCGCAGGAAGGCGCTGCGGTGGCGGGTGACGGGGTCGAGCCCGGCGGCGGGGAGGACGGGCCGGGTGTGCTCGCCGGACGGGAGCCGTGCCGGGGCGCGGCGGACCCGGCCGGCCACGGCCCAGAAGGCGCCCGTGTCGGGGCGGCGCAGGACCTCGCAGAGGTGGACGACGGGGATGCGGCCGGCGGCGACGAGGCCGTGGGCGAGGCGGAGGGCGGTGGTGCCGTTCTCGGTGACGACGCAGCCGGGCCCGCGCCGGCCGGTGAGTTCGGTGAACCGCCGCAGCAGGCTGGACGGTCCGAGGCCGACGGAGTCGGCGGGGCGTGGTCGGGCCGGGTCGTCGCAGTGCGCGGTGAAGGTGCCGGCGCCGTGGACGGTGTGGTCGCCGGTGGCGAGGACCGTGCGCCGGGCTGGGTCGGCGAGGGCGGCGCCGACCGCGTCGACCGCTTCCGGGTCGGCGGCCGGGCGGCGGGTGCCGGTGGCCCGGCCGCGGGCGACGGGCGGGTCCAGGACGACGCGTCGCGGGGCGGCCGGGTGGTGGACGGCGGGGTGTTCCCGGGTGGCAGGGGGGTCGAGGACGGCTTTCACGGGCGGGTCCCGGTGCCGGCCTCGGCGGACAGCAGCAGCGGGCGCCCGGTGGCGGTGCCGTGGCGGTGCACGCTGCCGGACAGGGGGCCGTAGCCGCCGAAGGGGCGGTTGCCGTCCTCCACGTCGAAGGTGACGCGTTCCTCGCAGACCACGCTGGTCGCGACGCGCGTCCGGCCGGCGAGGGCGGGCTCGCCGAAGACGGAGACGTACATGCCGCGCGCGCTCTCCTCGGCGGAGTGCAGCCACCGGGTGATCTGCGCGGGGTCGCTGTACTCCATGGTGAGCACGACCGGGGAGAAGAACTCGGGCGGGTGGAAGGCGTCCTGCCAGGGCAGGTGGAGCAGGGTCGGCTCGACGACCCGGCGGGCGAGGTCGACCCGGCCGCCGCCGACGGTGAACTCGCGGTGGGCGGTGAGGAAGGCGGCCGCCTCCTGCACCGCGTCCGGGTAGACCAGCGGCGCCACCCGGGTGGCGGGGTCGCGGCGGTCGCCGACGCCGACCTCGGCGAGCGCCGCGGTGAGCCGGGGTACGACTTCGCGGACGAGCGAGCGGTGGACGAAGACGATGTCGGTGCACAGGCAGTCCTGGCCCGAGTTGTAGAGCCGGGCGGTGAGGACGGTGCGGCAGACCGCGTCGGTGTCGGCCTCGGGCCCGACGACCAGCGGGTTGGGTCCGGAGCCGAAGGCGAGCAGCAGCGCGTCGCCGGGCAGCTGGGCGGCGACCGTGCGGCCGTTGTCGGGCTGCCCGGCGAAGACGACGGCGTCGGAGCGGGCGCAGTCGGCGAGGAACTGCCGCTGCGAGACGGGTTCCATGAGGACGCGTCCGCCGCCCAGGCCGCTCAGGTGCGGGCCGAGGATCTCGTGCACGGCCATCGCGGCGGGCGCCACCCGGGCCGAGGGCCGGATGCGGACCTCGTCGGTGTAGAGCGAGGGTATGACGCCGAACAGGACGTACGAGTAGAGCAGGTTGTTCGACGGCAGGAACGTCGCGAGCCGGGTGAGCCGTCGCGGCGCATTGCGCAGTACTTCCCACGGGGCGCCGGCGAGCGCGCGCAGCGAACGGAAGAGTTCGTCGTTCGCAGCCTGGGCGGTGGCCACGCGGGTCAGGACGCCGTGCAATTCGTCCCGGTGCCGCAGCAGCGTGTCGACGAACCCACGAACGACCGTGTCCACCGTTGCCGAGGGCGGTCCCGGGGGGTACGCCGGCCGCTCGTCCGGTCCGGTGGTCGCCGATGGCTCGCGCCCTGCCTCGATGACGCTGCCCTGCATGCGCGTACCCCCTCGCACTCGCCCGGATCTCCGGGCTCGATCAGGAAGCGTCTCCCGGTCCGGCGCCGGCGCGCATCTCGGTTCGTGCTCTCTTTCCACGCCCGTGAACCCACTGAGCATTCTCGGAGAACGAGGGCGGCCGAGCGGCCACTAGCATCCACAACTGCACCGGTGAGACGGCACGTGGGACCAAATTCAGCCGTCTGTGCACAAGCCTCGAAAAGAAACCGTGAAGGGAGGGGAACAGCGCTGTGGACACCCGTGAATTCCGTTTCGGCGTATTCCTTTCCACGGTCGTTCTTGATTCGGGAATTCTGCTCGCCCATGGGCCGCTGCAGCAGCGGATCGTGCTGGACGCGGCCTGGGAGCGGCCGGTGCGCACCCAGGCCGAAGCGCCGTTCGGGCAGGAGGCGTTCACCTCGCCGGCGCCGGCCGCCCGCTACGGGCCGCCCCGGCGGTCGTCCACGGCCGCCGCGGCCTTTGGGGCCGGGGAGCCGGTGCGGGTGCTGCTGATCGGCGGCTGTGTCACGCAGTTCACCGAGGAGCCGCTGCACGCGCTCGGCCGCGAACTCGATCTCGACGTGCGCGCCGAGCACGTGTGGCCGGGTCCCTCCGCGGACCTGGCGCGTGCGGTCTGCCGGGCCCGCGGTGAGTGCCCTGGAGGCAGGTGTCACCGGACCGGTCGACCTCGGCAGCCCCGTCTCCGACGGCCCGGCCCGCACCGTCGCATGGTTCCGGGACGCTTCCGCTCCCGCCGAGGTGACCGTGGCCGAACTCGTCGGCTCCCCGCCCACGCCGACGCCTGCGACCGGGCGCCCGCGCCCCGAACGCTCCGGCCCGACCGCCGGACCCGAAACCCGCAGGAAGGGGCACGATCCATGACCCAGCAGGAAAGGTTCGCCGTCAGGCGTCCGGGCGACGTACCGCTTGAGAACCTGGTCGACCTGGTGCGCTCCTACGAGGAGCACATCACGGGAGTGGCCGGCTGCACCCGCGAGGACATCCTCCTGGAGGCCGGCCACCCGGGCTACGAGGAGAACGGCTGGTGCCTGACCGGCCCCGGCGGCCAGGTGTTCGGCTGGGCGGCGCTCACCGCGCACGGCACCACCCTGGACGCCGCGCTCACCGTTCGCCCCGGCCGGCACGCCGAGAGCGCGGCCCGCACCCTGCTGGCCCGGCTCCTGGACCGGGCCGACGAGCTCGGCGCGGAGCAGGGCAGGCCGTACGCCCTGACCGTCGGCGGTGTGCTCAGCGGTGACGAGGTGGTCCCGTCCATCCTGCAGGAGGCCGGGTTCGCCCCCGGTACCAGCGCGAGCCAGTACACGATCGACCTGACGGCCCCGCCGCTGCCGCCCGTGCTCCCCGAGGGGGGAAGCATCCGGCAGACGGGCCCGGACGATCTCGGCGCCCTGCACACCGTGCACCTCAACAGCCGCGGCAATAGCCCCAAGACCGAGGATCCGGCCCTGTTCGGCGCCCGCCTGCGGCGGTTGCAGGACGCGGGCGGCGCGGCCCTGCTGATGGAGGTCACCGGCCGGCCGACCGGCTACGTCCTGACCCGGGCCGTGGACGGCAAGGAGGGACGCGTGCTGGAGCTGGCGGTGGCCCCCGCCTTGCGGGGGCTGGGCATCGAGTACGCCCTGCTCACCGCCGGGCTCGCCGAACTGCGGGCCGTGGGTGTGACCCGCGCACGGGTCCTCCTGGACACCGGCGACCTGCACGACCCCGAATCGCTCGGGCGGGTCCTCACCGTCCAGGCCGCACACACCGTCACCCGCTTCCATCGCGCGGGCGACTGATCCGGCCGCACCGAGGCCCCCGGCCCGGGCCGCACCGGACGAGGACGGCGCTCCCGACCGAGTCCCGTCCCCCACGTCTGCCGCAAACGATACCGATCCTCCCCCGCCCCCGAAGCACTCGACGGGCAGTCGGCACTTCTTCGTGAAGTCCCCGCCCGGCCCCCCGCAGCTTCAGATCGGAGCCCCCTGCCATGACCCGCACCGGCGCATCCCGGCGCCTGCTGATGGTGATGCCGTACAGCCAGTTCGTCCGCAAGGCCGCCGAGGCGGGCTTCGAGGTCTGGGCGATCTGGGACCCCTCCCTGCGCGAGCGGGCGTACCTCGACGAGGTCGCCGCGCCCGCCCGGGAACTGCTGCTGACCGACTTCGGCGACGAGGCCGGCCTGCGCGCCCTGATCGCCGAGACGGTCCGCACCCACGACATCGGCACTGTGCTGCACCTGGGCGCGGAGGAGTCGATGCCCCCGGCCGTCGCGGAGGCCGACGCGCTCGGCGTCTCCCGCAACCCGGCCGCCGCGGTCACCGCCCTCAATGACAAGGCCGAAATGCGGGCGCTGCTCGCCGCGCACGGCCTGTCGCCGGTGCGTTCGCAGGTGGCCGAGACCACCGAGGAGGTCGCCACGGCCGTGTCCCGGCTGCCGCTGCCCGTCGTGGTCAAGCCGGCCCGTGCCTCCGGCAGCCGTGGCATCGCACTGGTCCGCGACGCCGACGACCTCCAGGAGTGGACCGCCCGCATCACCGAGGGTGCCCTCGCCGGCCCCTATCTGGTGGAGGAGTTCCTGGAGGGCCCCGAGTTCAGCGTCGAGACGCTGTCCGCGGACGGCGAGCACCACGTCATCGGCATCACCGCGAAGCAGACCACGGGCGCGCCGTTCTTCATCGAGACCGGGCACGTCCACCCCGCCCCGCTCGGCCCCGAGGAGCGGGCTGCCCTGCACGCGGTCGTCATCGGGCTGCTCGACCTGGCCGGCTACCGCTTCGGGCCCGCGCACACCGAGGTCGTCCTCACCGCGCAAGGCCCGCGCATCGTGGAGTCGCAGACCCGGCTGGGCGGCGACCGCATACCGCTGCTCATCGAGACCGCCTCCGACTACGACATCGAGGCCGCGATCTTCCGCACCCTGGCCGGGGAGCCCGTCGAGGCGCCCGTGCCCCGGCACACCGCCTCCGTCGGCTTCTTCTTCCTGCCCGCCGGACGCCTGGAGTCCGTCGAGGGCCTGGACGCCATCCGCGCGCTGCCCTACGTGCAGGCGCTGCACTTCCCGTTCCAGCCGGGCGACGAACTGCCGCCCACCACCACCTCGTTCACCCGCCACGGCTACGTCGTCGTCGACGCCGAGTCGCCCGCCGAGGCCCGGGCCCGCATCGCCCGGGTCCGCGGTCTGCTGCGCACCGACGTCCGCGAGGCCGCCCTGGCCGCACCCGAGGGAGTCCTTCGATGAGCACCCGCAAGACCGTGCTGCTGATCGGCGGCGTCGACGCCCATGTGGACCGCTTCACCGCGCTCGGCGTCAAGGTCGTCCTGATCCAGCACCCCGACAAGGTCACCGAGCATCAGACGCGCGCCGCCGACGTGCTGCTCGTCGTCGACTACACCGACTGGGACACCGTACGGCCGTTCGCCGAGGCGGCGCGTGCCGTGTACGGCATCGACACCGTGGTCTCGCTCACCGAGCCGGGGCTGAACCCGGCGAGTCGGCTCGGCGACCTGTTCGGGCTGACCGACGGCCGCCGCCACGAGGTGAGCCGCCGGATGCGCGACAAGTGGTTGATGCGGCGTCACCTCGCCGAGCGGGGACTGCCGGTGCCGCACACGGCCCGGGTCACCGACCGGGCGTCGCTGGACGCCTTCGGCGAGCGGGCCGGCTACCCCTTCATCGTCAAGCCGGTCTCCACGACCGCCGGGTTCGGCCTGCTGCGCGCACACGGCCCGCGGGACCTGGACCGGGTGTGGGCGCGGGTGCGGGAGCTGGACGGCGGGCGCACCGACCGCGGCTCGACGATGTTCACCGTCGACGGCTTCCTGATGGAGTCCTACATCGACGGGCCCGAGTTCAGCGTCGAGGCACTCAGCTTCGCCGGCCGGCACGTCGTCGTCGCCGTCACCGAGAAGCTGACCGACGACGGTCACTTCGCCGAGCTCGGCCACGCCGTACCCGCCCGGCTGACCGGCACCGACCGGCAGCGGCTGACCGGCGCGGTCGAGGAGTTCCTGACCGCCATGGGCGTCACCGACGGCCCCAGCCACACCGAGATCCGGCTGTCCTCGCGCGGGCCGGTGGTCATCGAGTCCCACAACCGGCTCGGCGGCGGCCACATCGTCGAGATGGTGGAGGCGGCGTACGGCATCGACATGATCGCCTACGGCGCGGCCTGGCCCCTCGGGCTCACCGAGCCGCTCGCAAAGCCGCCGGCCGCGCGGGGTGCGGCGGTCATGCGGGCCGTGGTGCGCGAGCCGGGCACCGTCACCGCCGTGAGCGGCGTGGAGGAGGTCCGGGCCCGGCCAGACGTACTGACGGCTCAGGTCTCCGTGAACCCGGGCGACACCGTGCGGCCGCTCGGCGACAACTGGGACCGGCTCGGCAGCGTCGTCGTCACCGCTGCCGACACCGACACCGCGGTGGAGCTGTGCGAGCACCTGGTACGCGACGGGATCCGGATCGACGTCGAGCCCGAGCCGGCCCACGTACCCGCCCGGGCCGCCTGAGCGGCGTACCACCGCCGGAAGGAGTCGGCACCATGTCCGAAGAGCATTCGCTGCTGCGCACCCTGGGCGAGGACCTCGACGTCGTCGTCGCCCGCGACCCGTCCCTGTCCGGCCGGCTGGAGGCTCTCGGCCACACCGGGCTGTCCGCCGTGTGGACGCACCGTGTGGCCCACCGGCTGTACCGGCGACGGCTGCGCACGGCCGCGCGGTTCCTCGCCCGGATCGCCCGCCGCCGTACCGGCGTCGAGATCCATCCCGGCGCGGTGCTGGGCCGCCGGGTCTTCATCGACCACGGCGCGTCCGTGGTGATCGGGCAGACGGCCGTCGTCGGCGACGACGTGACGATCTACCAGCAGGTGACGCTGGGCGCGGTGGGGTGGTGGACGGACAACCACCGCCCGCCGGGCGCCCGGCGGCACCCGGTCGTCGGCGACGGGGTGATCCTCGGCGCGAACGCGACTGTGCTGGGTCCCGTGACCATCGGCGACCACGCTCTGATCGGCGCCATGGCCACCGTCACCGAGGACCTGCCGCCCGGGGCGCGGGTGTACGCGCCGCGCTCGGTCGTCCGGCCCGGCCCTGGCCTGCGTCCGGTCCCGGACACCGGGACCGGCCCCGGAACCACACCCGGCGCCGCCCAGGGCCCCGCCCCTGCCGACGGGCCCGACGCCACCTCCGACGCCACACCCGGCACCCCCTCCGACGCCGTACGGCTGCTCGCCTCGGCGGGTTCCTGGTGACCGTGCGCCCTCCGCCCCACCCCTCTCCCCTCCCCCTCCACCCAGGAGTTGGTCCATGACCACCGCCCCACCCGCGGCGCCCGCCGCCCGGCGCGTCGCCGCCGGCCTGGAAGAACTCATCGGAAACACACCCCTGCTCCGCCTCAACGTGCCCGGCGCCGCGCCCGGCACCGAGGTCCTCGCCAAGCTGGAGTCCGCCAACCCCTTCTCCAGCAGCAAGGACCGCGCCGCTCTCGCCATGCTCGGCGGCGCCGAGCTGCGCGGCGAGCTGACCCCCGGCGGCACCGTGGTGGAATCCACGTCCGGCAACACCGGTATCGCCCTGGCCGCGCTGTGCGCCCTGCGCGGCTACCGCTGCGTCGTCGTCCTGCCCGACAGCGCGACACCGGAGCGGGTGGGGCTGCTGACGGCGCTGGGCGCCCAGGTCGTGCAGACCCCGAGCGCCGAGGGGTTCGCCGGCGCCATCGCCAGGGCCGAGGAGATCCAGGCCGCCACCCCCGGCGCCTGGTACATGCGCCAGCACGAGAACCCCGACAACGTCCGGGCGCACTACGAGAGCACCGGACCGGAGATCTGGGCGGACACCGCCGGCCAGGTGGACGTCCTGGTCGCGGGCGTCGGCACCGGCGGCACCCTCACCGGTGCCGGCCGCTTCCTGCGCGAGCGCAATCCCCGCCTGGAGGTCGTCGCCGTGGAGCCGGAGGGCTCGCCGGTCCTCTCCCGCGGCTACGCCGGCACCCACTGCATCCCCGGCCTGAACGGTGGCTTCGTCTCCCCCACCACGGACGTCGCGCTCATCGACCGGGTGCTCACCTGCTCCGATGAAGCGGCCCGGCGGGCCTCGCGGGCGCTGACCCGGGAGCAAGCCGTGTTCGCCGGGCTCTCTTCCGGTGCCGCCGTGTACGCGGCGACACTCCTGGCCCGGGACCCCGCCTACGCGGGCCGAACGATCGTCGCCGTCCTGCCCGACACCGGCGAACGGTACGTCAGTATCTGGAACGAAGGGACCTTTACATGACCACGCTCGTGCTGCACCGCGGTTCGCTGCGCGCCAACCCCTACGAGCAGTGGCTGGCCGACCACGGCGAAAAGCTCGTCCTGCTGGGCTCGGCCGCGCAGCTGGCCCTGTTCGGCGAGGAACTTCCCACCGGGGCGCCGTACCTGCACGCCGAGGTGCTCGACGACTACGACACCGGCCCGCACGTCCTCGAACGGGCCGCCGAGCTCGTCGAGGAGTTCGGTGTCACGGATGTCGTCGCCTGCCAGGAGTTCGACATCGAACGAGCGGCCGTCCTGCGCGAGCGCTACGGCCTGCCCGGCCAGCGGCCCGACTCCGCGCGGGTGTACCGGGACAAGTGGGAGATGAAGCAGGCCGCGGTGCGGGCCGGGATTCCGGTCGCCGACCACGCGCTGCTGCGCTCGGCCGCCGAACTGGAGGCCTTCGCCGACCGGCATGGGTTCCCCGTCGTGCTCAAGCCCCGCAAGGGCGCGCTGTCTGTCGGGGTGGCCGTGCTGCGCACCCGGGAGGAACTCCGGGACCGTTTGGAGGAGGTGGAGCTGTTCGACGCGGACGGCAGTCCGCAGTGGCTGGCCGAGGCGTTCGTCGAGGGTTCCATGTGCCACATCGACGGCACGGTCCTGGACGGCCGGATCGCCACGCTGTGGCCGTCGCAGTACCAGTACGCGCTGGCCGACTTCCGGGACCGCAAGGGCCGTGTGGACATCGCCCTGGACCTCGCCGACCCGCTGGCCCGCCGGCTCGTCGCGTTCGGCGAGCGGGTGCTGGAGGCGTTCGAAGGGCCGGAGAACTTCGCCTTCCACATCGAGGTGTTCCACACCACCGGCGGCGACCTCGTGCTGTGCGAGGCGGCCTCCCGGGCGGGCGGCGCCGGGGTGCGGGACGTGCAGCGGGTGCTGTACGGCTTCGACCCGATGGAGTACCCGGTGCGCCGCCAGCTGGGCCTGCCCGTGGCGGCCGGCGAGCGCCGGGACCCAGAACGTCTCGCGGGCCAGCTGCTGTTCACCAAGCGGCCGGGGGTGCTGCGGGCACTGCCGGACCCGGCGACGCTGCCGCCGGGCGTCGTGAAGTACACGACGTACGCCGAGGTCGGCCGGCGCGTCCCGGACGCCTCGCACTCCGGTGACTTCCTCGCCGCGTTCGTCATCGCCGGCGCGGACCGGGCGGAGACGGAGGCCCGGATCCGGGTCGCGCAGACGTGGTTCCTGGCGGGGCTGGACATGGGCTGACGCCCGTGGCTGCTCCGTGCCCTGGCTACTGCGTGCCGTGCCGCCGCAGAACGGCGACCAGACGGCCGGCGAGGACCACGGCGAGCGCGGCGATCGCGACCTCCGCGACCAGAGCCGACGTGTAGCGCAACGGCAGTGCGGGCGAGGACGGGTAGAGGACGATGCCGACGACGGCGATGCCGAGCGCCGCGGCGAGCTGCTGCGTGGTCGCCAGGACGCCGGCTCCGGCTCCCGCATCCTTCGGGGGCACTCTGCTCATCACGGCCCCGGTCAGCAGCGGGACGATCAGGCCGTTGCCGAGTCCGTACACGGCCATGCCCGTGAGCAGAACAGCCATCGATGCGCTGTCGCCCCTGATGGCGGCGGCGGCCGGTCCCGCGGTGAGACCGAGCGCGATCAGCGCGGCGGCGAGGACGAGGACCCGCTCGCCGAATCGCGTCCGCAGCGGGACGGCGAACCGCGAGCCGACGGCGATGGCGACGGCGGCGGGCGTGAACGTGAGCCCCGCCTCGGCGGAGCTGAGCCCGGCCTCGTCCTGCAGGTACACGGCGAGGACGACGGCGAAGGGCACGCTGGCCATGTAGAGCGCGAAGTTGAGCAGGACTCCGTGCACGAACGCGGGCACGGAGAACAGGTCCACCGGCAGCAGCGCCGGCCGTCCCCGGCGCAGCCCGGCGCGCTGGTTGCGTACGAACACGGCCGCGAGGGCGCATCCCGCCGCGCACGGCACCACACCGGTGGGCAGGAACGGCCACTGCCGGACGGCGGCGAGCGGCAGCAGCACCAGCGCCGCGGACACCGCGCTGAGCACCGCGCCCGTCACGTCGGCCCCCTGTCCCGCGAGGGCCGGCCGGTCGGCGGGCAGGGTGGCGGGCAGCAGCAGGAACACCGCCACGCAGAGCGGTACGGCCACGAGGAAGACCGGGCGCCAGCCGAGGCCGAACACGTCCCAGGCGGGCAGTGCACCGCCGAGGATCTGGCCGAGCACCATGCCGAGGCTCATCGACACCGCGAACCAGGACAGCGCCCTGGGCTGCTCGGTGGGCGGGAACTGGGTCCGGATCAGGGCCAGTACCTGGGGCTGGAGCACCGCGGCGGCGGCGCCCTGGGCGAGCCGGGCCGCGATGAGCGTGCCGGGCGAGCAGGCGAGTGCGCAGCCCAGGGTGGTCAGCGCGAACACGGCGATTCCGGCCCGGTACATGCGCCGCCGTCCGAACAGGTCGCCGAGCCGACCGCCGGTGATCAGTCCGAGTCCGTAGACCAGTCCGTATCCGCCCACCACCGCCTGGAACTCGAACGGCGTCAGCCGGAACGACTGGTTGATGGACGGCGCCGCGAGGTTCACACAGAACTGGTCGAACAGCGGCAAGAAGGGTCCGACCAGCAGGAGTACCAGCGCCGGCCGGCTGCGCGGCCGGGGCCGTGGCGGTACGGGGCCCTGCTTCCGCCGCGCTCGTGTTCCTCGAACCGGGCCGCGGACTGCCGCTCGACGAGTTCCGCCATGTCTGCCTGTCCCCTCCAGCATGTCCTGCGGGACATCACACGAGCAGCACGCGGTCCACGGCAAGCGGACCTGGCGGAGTCGCCGCGGCCCGTCGCAGCCCGTGCAGGCTTGCGCAACTCGCCGTGGACGCGGTCCGGACAGGCCGCACATTCTTCCGACGCAAGCAGACGCAAGCAGACGCAAGCAGACGCAAGCAGACGCAAGCAGACGCAAGCAGACGCAGAAAGACTGTGCGAGGGAAGGCGGTCGTTCGGCGATGCACCTGTCCACCGAGGACGAAGTCGTCCACGACGAGGCCCGCTCCCTCGTGCTGCGGTTCCTGAGCGGCGAGGTCCACGTCGACCCGTATCCCGTGCTGAACCGTATCCGGGAGACGGGACCGGTGTGGCTCGACGAGGGCGTGGTCGTCCTGTCGTCACACGCGCACTGCGCCGACGCCCTGCGAAGGGGCACCCGGCTGCCGGCCGCCGTCGGCGTCTGCCCGGTCCCCTCGGCCAGGCTGCGTCCGGTGCTGGACCGCGTCCTGGGCCCGGAAGCGCTGGCGGACCTCGCGCCCTTCGTACGCTCCTTCGTCGACGACCGTCTGGACTCGGTGGCGGCCCGGGGCCGTCTCGAGGTGGTCAGCGACCTGGCGCATCCGGTGCCCATGGCCGTCCTGTCCCGCCTGCTGGGTCTTCCGGCCGATGACGCCCCATGGCTGCACCGGCGGGTCACGGCGCTCGGCGCCGCCCTCGACCTGCCGCCGGCCGGCACCGAGAACCCGGCACGCCTGGCCGAGCTCCGGTGGACCGAGACCGAACTCGAGGCCTACCTCGCCGAGGCGGTCCGCGACCGGCGGCGCCGGGCGGACGCCGACGATCTTCCGGCGCGGCTGATCGGCGGTGAGCACGGAGACCGGCTCACCGACGCCGAAGCCGCGTCGGTCGGGCGGTTCCTGCTCGTCTCCGGCTACGAGACCACCGCCGCTCTGGTCTCGTGCGGTGTGCTGGCGCTGCTGCGAGCCCCGCACGAGATCGACGCGCTGCGCCGCGACCCCTCCCGTGCGGCGCGTCTGGTGGAGGAGACCCTCCGTTTCGACCCGCCGGTGCAGGTCGTCCGGCGGCTGGCCGGCACCGACCTCGACCTGTGCGGCACGCGCGTACCGCGGGGCACCGTGATGGTGCTGCTGCTCGCCGCGGCCCATCGCGACCCGGCGCTCACTGCGGCCCCCGATGTCCTCGCTCCGGAAGGCTCGTCGCCGCATCCGGCGTTCGGCGCGAATCCGCACCACTGCCCCGGGACGCCACTGGCCCGGCTGATCGCGCGAACCGTGCTCATGCGCTTCGCGCAGCGCGTCGCCGGCGCGCGGTTCGCCCTCGGCAGCACCTCCTACCGGCCCTCCGCGGTGCTGCGCGGACTGCGCGCGCTGTGGGTGGACGCGGACGGCTTCGCCGCCCGGGACCTGCCCTGGCAGCCGGCCGACGCCCAGCAGCCCGACCTTCGACCGACCGCCCATGCCGCGCGCTGCGCGGCGGGAAGGACATCGTGACAGTCACGCGCCCGGGCACGACCAGGACGACGGCCCTGGACTGCATCTTCGTGAGGCCCGGCGACGACGTACGGGCCCGCACGGGCGGCCGGCACGTGCTCGGCAGGGTGACCTACGGCCACGGGGGCGGGCCACCCCTGCTTCTCGACGGTGCTCCACTGGCCCGGATCGCCATGGCCGGCGTGGATGCCGAGCGGATCACCGAGGTGTGGACCACCGACCGGCCGGTGCGCCGCGGCCGGGACGGCGATCTGGTGTACGCCGAGGACAGCGAGCACTTCCTGTGCGCGGTACGTGTCGAGGAGCAGGGCGTCTACCGCGACACCGTGCGATCGGTGTACGAGGCGGCGTTCGCGCTGATGTGCCGGCTCGGCTACACGGAGCCGGTGCGCATGTGGAATCTCGGGGGGGACATCACCGGCCCCAACGGCGAGGGTATGGAGAACTACCGGGACTTCTGCGTGGGCCGCGCCCAGGCGTTCGAGTCCTGGTCGGACCGGATCGCGGGCATGCCCGCGGCCACCGGCATCGGCTCCCTGCGCCCCGGCATCGACATGTACTTCCTCGCCTGCCGCACCGGCCGGCCCCGGCACCTGGAGAATCCGCGCCAGACCCCGGCGCACCGGTATCCGCACCGGTACGGGCCGAAGTCGCCGAGTTTCGCCCGCGCCACGCTCCTCGAGCCGGCCGACGGCACCCGGCCGGTCCTGTATGTGTCGGGTACGGCCAGCATCATCGGCGACGACACCGTCCATCACGGTGACATCGGGCGTCAGTGCGCCGTCACATTCGGGGGTCGTCGACGAGGTCGGCCGGCCGGTCCCGGCAGGTGTCGAGGGCCGGGTGGAGGTGTCCGGGCCGACCATCGGTCTGCCGGTCCCGCACGGTGGGGACGCCCCTGTCCGGCTCGGTCCGGACGCCTGGTTCACCACCAGCGACGCCGCCACCATGGACGCCGACGGGTTCGTCCGGGTCTACGGGCGGCTCGACGACGTGGAGATCGTCGCCGGCATCAACGTCCATCCGACGGAGATCGAGGACCGGCTGATGGCGCACCCGGCCGTCGAGG
The DNA here is from genome assembly GCF_040641015.1 of Streptomyces sp. NPDC021356. Taxonomy (NCBI): domain Bacteria; kingdom Bacillati; phylum Actinomycetota; class Actinomycetes; order Kitasatosporales; family Streptomycetaceae; genus Streptomyces; species Streptomyces sp. NPDC021356. Next base: position 29,919 of record NZ_JBFACU010000022.1, read on the forward strand.
AGGCCGCGGTGTGCGCGGTGCGGCGGGACACCGGCGTCACGGTGCTGCGCGCCTACGCCGTCCTGCGCCACGCCGTGGACGGCGCGGCCGGCCAGAGCCTGCGCGAAGAACTCCTGGACGCCTGCCGCTCGTCGCTGACCTGGTACAAGGTGCCGCAGGACATCACCTTCGTCACCCGGCTGCCGCGCAATCCGACGGGAAAGCTGCAGCGCCGCGCCATCCGCGCGCTCGCCGCCGAGGACGCCCTGCGCTGACCTCGGGCACCGGCTCCCACTCCCTCACGGTCACCTCGCCCGTTCCCTCGCCCCGCCTATGCCTGGAGTGAAAGCGTTGACCTCAGTCGAGACTTCCACCGCCCCCGTCTCCTTCGACGGCCAGAGCCTCACCATCGACGCCGTCCGGCGCGTCGCCGAAGAGGGGGCACAGGCAGCCGTCGCTCCCGAGGCGGTCGCCAAGACCCTGCGCAGCCGGGCGATGCTAGAGGAGCTGGCCGGGCAGAACGTCCCCATCTACGGCGTCACCACCGGGTACGGCGAGATGATCTGCATGCAGGTCGACAAGTCGAAGGAAGTCGAGCTGCAGACCAACCTGGTGCGCAGTCACTGCGCCGGAGTGGGCCCGTTGTTCGCCGAGGACGAGGCACGCGCCATCGTGGCGGCCCGTCTCAACACCCTCGCCAAGGGGCACTCGGCGGTGCGCCCGGAGATCCTCGAACGCCTGGCCCTCTACCTGAACCGGGGCATCGTCCCGGCCATCCCAGAGATCGGCTCGCTGGGCGCCAGCGGCGACCTCGTACCGCTGTCGCACCTGGCGAGCACGCTGATCGGCGAGGGGTACGTGCTCCGGGACGGCCGGCGGATGGAGACGGCGAAGGTACTGCGCGAGCAGGGCATCGAGCCGCTGCGGCTGCGGTTCAAGGAAGGGCTCGCGCTGATCAACGGCACGTCGGCGATGACGGGTCTCGGCTCGCTGGTCGTGGAGCGCGCGCTGGCCCAGACCCGGCAGGCCGAGCTGGTCTCGGGCCTGCTCAACGACGTCCTGCGCGGCTCGGCGAGTCCGTTCCTCGCAGAGGGACACGACGTGGCGCGGCCGCACCGCGGGCAGATCGACTCGGCCGCCAACATGCGGGCCCTGCTGGCCGGCAGCCGGCTGATCGCCGAGCACGCGGAGCTGCGCAGGCAGGTGCAGGACGTCAAGGAGGAAGGCCAGGACGTCCAGCGCACCGACACCTACCTCCAGAAGGCGTACACGCTGCGGGCCGTCCCGCAGATCCTCGGCGCCGTGCGCGACACCCTCTACCACGCGCAGGACAAGCTGGAGATCGAGCTCAACTCGGCCAACGACAACCCGCTGTTCTTCGAGGGCGAGGAGATCTTCCACGGCGCCAACTTCCACGGCCAGCCGATCGCCTTCGCCCTGGACTTCGTCACCATCGCCCTGACCCAGCTCGGTGTGCTCGCCGAGCGTCAGCTCAACCGGCTGCTGAACCGTCATCTCAGCTACGGCCTGCCCGAGTTCCTGGTGGCCGCGAATCCGGGCCTGAACTGCGGGTTCGCCGGCGCCCAGTACCCCGCGACGGCGCTGGTCGCGGAGAACCGGACGATCGGGCCGGCCTCCACCCAGTCGGTGCCGTCCAACGGTGACAACCAGGACGTGGTGAGCATGGGCCTGATCGCGGGCCGCAACGCCCGCCGGGTGCTGGGCAACAACAACCGCATCCTCGCGGTGGAGTTCCTCGCCGCCGCCCAGGCGGTGGACGTCTCCCGACGCTACGAGGATCTGAGCCCGGCCTCCCAGGCGACGTACGACGCGGTGCGGTCGCTGGTGCCGGCGCTGGGCGTGGACCGGTACATGGCGGACGACATCGAGCTCGTCGCGGCGGCGCTGTCGCGGGGCGAGTTCCTCACCGCGCTCGCCAGGTACACCGGGATCGAGCTGCGCTGAGCTGCACGGGAACGCCGAGCGCCGCCGGTCGACCTCCTCGGTCGTCCGGCGGCGCTCGTCGTGCGGGTGCCTGGGTCAGGCCGCGAGGATCTTCTCCTCGGCGGACTCGGCGTCGGCCGGGGCCTGTTCCTGGCCGATCGGCGGGACGTGCCGCATCAGCACCACGAAGAACACGCCCGCGACGGCGATCAGGCCGGCGGCGACGGCGGAGACGGTGTGGATGCCGCCGGTGAAGGCGACGCGGACCGGCTCCATCAGCGTGTCGGCGATCTTGTCGGGCAGGCTCTGCGCGGCGGCCGCGGCACCGGAGACGCTGTCGCGGGCGGCGTCGGCCGCTTGTGCGGGGACACCGGAGGGCACCGCGGAGTGGATCTGGTCCCGGTAGACGGCCAGGCCCACGGTGCCCAGGGTCGCGACGCCGAGGGCGGCGCCGAACTCGTTGCTGATCTGGGAGAGGGCGCCGGCCGAACCGGCCTTCTCCGGCGGGACGGTGCCGACGACCATGTTGGTGCCGAGCGCGACCAGCGGGGCGCCGCAGAAGGAGAACACCGCGAAGCCGACGACGAGGGTGGACGTACCGGAGTCGGCGCCCAGCTGGGAGAAGGTGAGAAGGACGGCGACCACGCCGACCAGGCCGGCGCCGATGACGTAGGCCGGGCGCACCTTGCGGGCGATGATCGGGCAGACCATGAAGGAGACGGTGGCCGCCGCCATGCCCGGGAGCAGGCCGAGACCGGAGTCGAGCGGGCTCATGCGCTGGGCGGCCTGGAAGTACTGCGTCATCAGCAGCATGACCGTGCCGCCGATGAGGCTGTAGGCGAGCAGGCCCAGCAGCGAGGCGCTGAACCGGCCGTGCCGGAAGAGGGTCACGTCGAGCAGCGGGGCCGTCAGCATGCGCTGGCGGCGGACGAAGAGCGTGCCGAGGACGACGCCGGCGACGATGGCGGCGACGGGCAGCGGGCTCCAGCCGTTGCGGGCCAGGTCCTTGATGCCGTAGATGACCGGGATGGTGGTGCCCAGGTTGAGGGCGACGCTCGGCAGGTCGATGCGGCCGGCTTCGGGGTTGGCGGACTCGGGCAGGACCCTCGGGCCCGTGATCAGCAGCAGGAGCATCACCGGCACACCCATGAGGAAGAGCGAGCCCCACCAGAAGTGCTCGAGCATGACGCCGCCGAGCATGGGTCCGATGATGGCGCCGAGGGTGAAGCAGCTGGCCCACAGGCCGATGGCGGTGGCCCGCTGCTTCTCGTCCTTGAACATGGTGGAGATCAGCGCGAGGGTGGACGGGCTGATGGCGGCGCCGGCGATCCCCAGCAGCACCCGGGCGGCGATCAGCATGCCGGGGCTGGTGGCGAATGCGGCGAGCAAGGAGGCGGCGCCGAAGGCCGCTCCGCCCATCAGCAGCAGTTTGCGGCGGCCGATGCGGTCACCGAGGGTGCCCATGGGCACCAGGAAGCCGGCGACCATGAAGCCGTAGATGTCCATGATCCACAGTTGCTGATTGCTGTCCGCGTCGAGGTCCGCGCTCAGATGCGGCAGCGCGAGCAGCAGTACGAAAACGTCGAGGGCGACGAGCAGGGTGGGCAGGGCGAGGATTCCCAGCCCGATCCACTCCTTCCGCCCGGCCTTGGGAGCACCGCCTGCAGTCATGTGCGTGTTCTTCCCGTCGTCGTGTGTGGTGGGGGCTGAAGGCGTCGTCGTCGCGCGGACAGGCGAGGCCCGTCCCCGAGCGTCCCGCGCGGGGCGGGCCGTCCGCATCTCGCAGAATGCCCTTCTGCGCTGGGATCCGAGTCGGTTTCATGAAGCAACCTCGAAGATGCCGGCAGTGATCACCGGAACCTAATGTCATTGGTGGACACCGGGAAACGGCCCCGAGAACAGCCCCGATTCCCACTGTCCTTCTGTCCCTCACACCGACATGGAGTTCCACGATCATGACTGTCAAGAACAAGCTCGGCCTCGTCACCCGTCTCGGCGCCGTCGCCGCCGTCGCCGCCGGCCTGGCTGTCGCCGTCCAGCCGTCCGCCATGGCCGCCTCGCCGGTGGTCTCGGTCTCCCCGGCGAGCGGTCTCGCGGACGGCCAGCAGGTGGCCGTCACCGCGTCCGGCCTGACCCCGAACACCGTGTTCCACGTCGGTCAGTGCGCGTTCGTGGAGCCGACCAAGTACGGCTGTGACGCCAGCACTTCGAAGGACGTCACTTCGGACGCGCAGGGCAAGGTGAACACGACGCTGGTCGTGCACAGCTCCTTCCAGGCGGTCGTGGGCGCCGACCGCCAGGTCTGGGGCACGGTCGACGCCAAGACCACCCAGACCCAGGTCGGCCTGGGCAGCGACGCCGGCGAGGGCGGCGGCCAGATCGTCTCCTTCAAGTAGTCCGGTCCCCGCTGCGGCACATCCTTGCGAAGTCACCAGAACCACGCCTGGACCCCCGGCAGACCTGCCGGGGGTCCAGGCGTGGTTCCGGGCTCCGCAGCGTGCACGACCGACGGCGCGGGCCCACAGGGGTCCACGCCGTCGGTCGTGCAGCCAGGCCTCAGCCGACCGCGGCCGCTCCGGGCGCGATGTCGCCGGCGAAGCGCCGGCGCGGGTCGATCCGGGCCCGGACCCGGTCCACGGCGGCCGCGGCACCGGCGTCGAGATGGCCCTGCGGCCGGTCCGCCCCCTCGACCAGGGACGGCACCGTACGGCCCGTGTTCCAGGGCTCCAGCGCGGCCCGGACGACGGCGCAGTGCTTCTCCAGGTCCGCCGGGGTGACCGGCCCGAACGGGGGGCCCGACCCCATGTAGGCGTAGGCCGCGTCCACCTGGTTCAGCACGCCGCCACGGGGGTCTGCGTCGGCGAACGCCCCGCCGAGCTGGCGCAGCGTCGCCACCACGAGCGGCGAGCCGGAGTTCTCGCCGCACACGCCGAGGAACGCGTCCACCGCGTCGTCGCCGAGGTCCGCCAGGAGCAGGTGGTCGCCGATGAACGGGACCGGGTCCGCCGGGTCCATGTGGGCGTCGAGCACGCCGGCGGCGTCGGTGAGCGCCCAGGTGTCCATGAGCGGTTCGGCGATGCCGCGCAGGGGTGCGAGCAGGTCCTCGGCGTCGTGTCGGGCGTCGGCCACGTCGTCCGCCGTCGCGGCGAACACCGCGCCGTCGACGCAGATCACCGGCCCGGCGGCGAGCGCGGGGGGGACGCCGGGGACCGGCGGGAGGTTCATCACGCGCAGCGAGGTGGTCGCCCGGCGCGGCGCGGCGGCGGCCCAGTCGCGCCATGCGGTGAGCAGCGGGCGGGCGTGGGCGGCGGACCAGTAGGTGCCGCCGGTGACCACTTTCGCCACGGGGAACAGCTCGAACTCGACGGCGGTGACGACACCGAAGCCGCCTCCGCCGCCACGCAGGGCCCACAGCAGATCGGGGTCGCTGTCGGCGTCTGCGCGGACCGACTCCCCGTCGGCGGTGACGAGTTCGACCGCGAGTACGCTGTTGGCGGCCAGTCCGGTGTGCCGGCCGTAGTAGCTGACGCCGCCGCCGAGCAGGTAGCCGACGACACCGACGTGGGCGGCCGAGCCGTGCGCTGCGGTCAGTCCGTGGGGTGCCGCCGCCGCGACGACCTCGCCCCATGTCGTGCCGGCCGGGACCCGGGCGATCCGGCGCTCGGCGTCGACGACGACGCCGCCGTCCAGGCGGGTGCGGACGAGCAGCCCGCCGTCGACGGCCGGCCGGGCGCCGGAGGCGTGACCGGTGGTGTGCACACGGACGGGCAGGCCGAGGGTGGCGGCCTCGCGTACGGCGGCGCGGACCTCGGCCACGCTGCGGGCGATCACGGCCCGTTCGGGCCGTGCCGGTGCCGCGAGATTGAAGACGGCCGTGGCCTCGTCGTAGGCGGCCGTGCCGGGCGCGGCGAAGACCGTTCGTGGGACGTCGTGCCGGTTCATGTCGGCGTCTGTTCCTTCCGTGCGTCCGGGCGCGCTGGGCGCCGGTGCTCGCTGTGTCGGCTTGCCGGGTGTCAGTGCTCGCGCACGGCTGTGAGGAACACGAACGTGCCCGGTCCGCTCTCCTCGCGGATCGTGAAGCCGGCGTCGGTCAGCCAGCGCTTGACCTCGTCGCGGTCGAACAGCTGCAGGCCGCCCTGGTGCTGCGGGAACCGGTGCGCGGACTGGAAGTAGCGGTAGACCGGGTCGTCGGAGCGGCGGAAGGTCATCAGGGTGAAGGTGCCGCCCGGCCGCAGCACGCGGCCGACCTCGGCGATCGCCGCGCCGGCGTCGGCGTAGAAGGCCTGGAGGGCGTTCCAGCACACGACGGCGCCCAGGGAGGCGTCCTCGAAGGGGAGTTCCGCGGCGGAGGCCAGCACGGACGGCACCTCGGGCAGCCGGCCGCGCAGCACGTTGAGCATGGGCAGCGCGGCGTCGACGGCGATGAGCCGCTCGGTGCCGACCGTCTCGGCGATCACGGCGGTCCAGCGTCCGGCGCCGGCTCCCAGGTCGAGGACGGGTCCGTCGACGGGCCGCACGTGCTCGGCGATGTAGCGGTCCTCGTCCTGCGGGGTGACGGTGCCGCCCCAGTTGGCCCCGGACACCCGCAGGAAGGCGGGGCGGGCGACGGCCTCGTAGAACAGGCCCATGCTGGGTACCCGGGACAGCTTCTCCAGGAAGTCGGCGGAGGCGTCGCCCTCCTGCTCGGGCGCGGGCGCGGTCAGGTCGAGGATGCCGCCGGCCACCGGGTAGCGGGCGGCGCAGCCGGCGCAGCGCAGGGCGCCGTCGTGGGAGGCGAGGGAGCCCCGGCAGGCGGGGCAGCGCAGGGCGCCGAGGTGCTCGGCGAACAGGGCCGCGTCGGCGACGGGGGCGCGGACGTCGCGGCGTTCGGGCAGCGGCTCGGCGGGCAGGTTGCGCGGCTCGCCATGGCACACCGCCCAGTACGCGCGGGCGCCGGTGCAGCCGAGGACCGTACGGGTGTCGTTCTCCCAGTTGGCGACGAGCTGCTGCGGCGTCAGTTCCTTGATCCAGCTCTGGTCGAAGGCGCGCTCGTCCGCGTTCAGGGTCCACGCCGAGGGCGAGGGCCACACCCGGCCGAGGTCCGGGTGGTCCACGTCGAGCGCGCTCAGCGACCGGTCCAGGCGGGAGAGGTCCTCCGCCTCCAGGTCGAGCGCCGCGGCCACCGAGAGGATGCGCTCGCGGTCGCCGGGGAAGTGGGAGAGCAGGTACAGCAGGGCGAGGGTGAGCGGTGTGCCTATGCCCTCGGTGGCGAGCAGGTCGAGGTAGCGGCCGAGGTGGGCGCGTACGGCGCGGGTGAGTTCGCCGTCCAGGTCCGGGTAGTCCGACTCGGCGAGCAGGCCCAGCAGGACGGCCAGGTGACCCTTGCGGTCGGTGGCGGCGTGCTCCAGGGCGGCGACGAGCGAGGGCACCGCGGCGAGGGCGTCCGTGCTCGCCGTGCCGTCGTCCCACAGGGAGTCCACCAGCGCACGGTAGGCCGTGGGCACCTCGTCCGGCGCGGTGCGTACGAACGCATCGGCGAGGCCGACGGCGGCGGGGGCGGGGGCGGGGGAAACGGTCATCTGGGTGTCCTTCCTGGGTCGGTGCGGCGGGCGCCGGCGCCGCGCGCGATGCGCCACGCTGTCAGCGGGCGCGCGGGCGCCGCATCTTCCTGGCTGCGCTCCTGCGCCGCGGGCCGGGGCGGCGTGCGGGTGCAGCAATCCGCAAGATGCGGGCGGCTCCAAGGGCGGCGGACGATACGGCTGGGCGCTGCGGGTCCGGGAGCCGAATCCCGCCCGGTTGCGAGCCCGTACGTTCCCCTCGACCGACGACCGCCTCGCGGTTCAGCCCTTTGACGGAGCGCTCATGCACCCCTTCCGCATCGACATCCCGCAGGATCGGCTCGACGACCTGCACCGCCGTCTGGACGCGACGCGCTGGCCGGACGAGTTGCCCGGCGTCGGCTGGGACCGCGGGGTGCCGCTGGGCTACCTCAAGGAGCTCGTCGCGTACTGGCGCACTTCGTTCGACTGGCGTGCCGCGGAGGCCCAGCTGAACGCGCACCCGCAGTTCACCGAGGAGATCGACGGTGCCGACGTGCACTTCCTGCACGTGCGCTCCCCCGAGCCGGACGCCACGCCGCTGCTGCTCACGCACGGCTGGCCGGGCTCCGTCGCCGAGTTCCTGGACGTGATCGGGCCGCTGACCGACCCGCGCGCGCACGGCGCCGACCCGGCGGACGCCTTCCACCTGGTGATCCCGTCGATCCCGGGCTACGGGTTCTCCTCGCTGACCGAGACCGGATGGGACACCCCGCGGATCGCTCGCGCCTGGGCCGAGCTGATGGCCCGTCTGGGCTACGACCGCTACGTCGCCCAGGGCGGCGACGCCGGTGCGGTGATCTCCCTGGAGCTGGGCCGCATCGACCCCGAGCACGTCGTCGGCGTGCACGTGAACATGCTGATGACGTTCCCCTCCGGCGACCCCGCCGAGCTGGCCGCCCTCGACGAGCGCGACCAGGCGCGCCTGGGCAAGCTGGCCCGCTTCGACGCGGAGCTGTCCGGCTACATGAAGCTGCAGCAGACCCGCCCGCAGACGCTGGCGTACGCGCTCACCGACTCTCCGGTGGGCCAGCTGGCCTGGATCGTGGAGAAGTTCCTGGACTGGACGGGTGCGACGGAGCTGCCCGAGGAAGCCGTCGACCGCGACCGTCTGCTCACGAACGTGACGATCTACTGGCTGACGGCGACCGCGGGTTCGTCGGCCCAGTTCTACTACGAGGGCGCGGCCGGCGTGCGCGCCGCGGCGGCCGGTGCCGTACCGCCGCCGCTGACGGTGCCGGTGGGCGTCGCCGTCTTCCCGGACGACATCTTCGTGCCCATCCGCAGCCTCGCCGACCGGGACCTGCCCACCATCACGCACTGGACGGAGTTCGAGCAGGGCGGCCACTTCGCCGCACTGGAACAGCCCGCCGCCCTCAGCGGTGACATCCGGGCCTTCGCCCGCGCGCTGCGCCCCGCGGCCGTGACGGCCTGACGGCGCGAACGCCCACGACCCGGTTCGAGTACGACCGACCAAGAGAGACGAGGCACCGCATGACCGCCAGGACCGTGATCGACGTCTGGGTGGCCGACCTGACGTTCCCCGGCTACATGGACCGGCTCCACCGGCTCGGAGCGGAGTTCGAGAAGGCACACCCCGAGTACCGGATCAACATCGAGGGCCGTGACTTCCGGCTGCTGTCGCAGCAGATCGCCGAGGCGGCGGCGCAAGGCCGTCCGCCGGCCGTCGCGGAGTACTACTTCGCCGTCACCCAGGCGGCCCGTGACTCGCGCGCCGCCGACGGGAAGCCGCTGTTCACCTCGGTGCAGAAGGCGATCGCGGGCCGCAGCGAGATCCTCGGCGAGCCGGTGGTCGTCGACGACATCCTCCCGGCCGTGCGCGAGTACTACTCGGTGGACGGGGACCTCACCTCGATGCCGGCCGTGGTCACCGCCATGCTCCTCTACGGCAACCAGACGGTCCTCGACAAGGCAGGCATCGGCTCGCTGCCCACGACGTGGGGCGGGATAGAGGCGGCCTGCGAGGCGGTGGCGGCTCTGGAGAGCGGCCCGTCGCACGGTGTCACCTGGTCCAACCACGGGCTGTTCTTCCAGCAGGCGCTCGCGGTGCAGGGCGGCGAACTGGCCGACAACGCCAACGGCCGCGCGGGCCGGGCCACCCGTCTGGACCTGTCGTCGAAGGAGATGCTCACCTGGGCCGAGTGGTGGCAGACGCTGCACAGCAGGGGCCACTACCTCTACACCGGGAAGATCCCGGACTGGGAGGGCAACATCAAGGCGTTCGCCGACCAGGACGTGGCGCTGCGTATCACTTCGTCCAACGACCTCAACTACATGGCGATGGCCGCTGAGAACGCGGGCTTCGAGATGAGCGTCGGCCGCTTCCCCGGCCGTGAGGGCGAGGCGTACGGCGGCAACATCATCGCGGGCACCTCGCTGTGGCTGGCGAACGGCCTCGACGAGGTCACCCAGGACGGTGCGCTGGCCTTCATGCAGTTCCTGAACAACCCGCGCAACGCCGCCGACCGGCACATCGCCTCCAGCTTCGTCCCGGTCACCCGCTCCTCCTACCGGCTGCTGGAGGACGAGGGCTGGTTCGACGCCAACCCCTACCACCGGCTGGCCAGCGCGCAGCTCGGCTCCTACGCCGAGGGCGAGGGCGTGCCACCGTGCCGCGGCGCCCTGTTCGGCGACTTCGCCGGCGCCCAGGACGTCATGACCCGGGCCATGGACGACGTGCTGCAGCGCGGTGCCGGCCTCGCCGAGCGGTTCGCCGAGGCCACGGTGGAGGCGCAGGGACTGCTCGACGCCTACGAGAAGGACCGCGTCGACAACGGCGTGCGCGACCCGCAGAGCCTGCGCGTGGAGTACTTCCGCGACGCGGAGGCCTACACCGGCGCCCAGCTGGAGGACGCGGTGAAGGGCTCGAAGTAGCCTGCGGAAACGGAAAGGAGAGGGGGCGGACCGTCCGGTCCGCCCCCTCTCCCGGCTTCTGCGCCGGCGCGGAACGCCGAAAGACGCCCACGGCACGGCGCGGCTCCCCGAGGACGAGGGGGAGCGTCCACGGGGAGCCGCTGGTGGGGCGTCGCCGGCTCAGGCCGCCGCGAGGTCCGGGGCGGTCGGCGGGGCCTGGTACCAGGCGGTCGACGCCGGGCGGTAGTAGTCGTCCAGCTCCATCGCCTGGCCGTCAAGGGCGACGCGCAGTTCGGCGAGGGCGCCGCGCAGGGCGGCCTGGACCGACGGAACCCGGCAGGTGCCGTAGAGGTCCGTCAGGGTGCGGTAGCTCTCCAGGAGCCTGTCCCGCTGCTCAGGCGTGAGCGAGGTGTCGTTCGTCATGAAGTCGTGCCGCCTTCCACTTGGTTCGGGGCAGGCTGCCCGGCGGGGCGAGCTCCACCTGGGGCCGGATGCCGATCTCGCGCTTGAACTCGCCGGCGATGCGCGCGCAGAGGGCCTGCGCTGCCTCTCCCGAGATGCCGCCCGCCTCGGCCTGGACGTGGACGGTGTCGAGCCCGCGCACGGTACGGATGGACGAGCGGAATTCGGTGACCTCGGGGAAGGAGCGCAGGACGTCCTCGATCATCACGGGGGTCACCGACACGCCCCGGATCTTGCGCATGTCGTCGACGCGACGCAGGATGCCGCCGTCGAGGAAGTCCCAGGTTCGGCCGCAACCGCACTCGCTGTAGGGCCGTTTGACGACGATGTCCTCGGTCCAGTGGCGGAAGAGCTGCATGCTCTCGCGCCACAGGCCGGTGGTGACGCGGACGCCTTCCTCGCCGTAGCCCACCGGCTGCCTCGTCTCGGGGTGCAGTACCTCCTCGATGACGGTGGGCTCGATGATGTGGCAGGCGTTGCGCCGCGAGGGGCACTCGAACATGAACACCGCGCCGAACTCGGTGGTGCCCGCGGCGTTGAACATGCGGGCGCCGAAGGCCTGTTCGATGGTGTGGGTGGTGAAGTCCGAGCGCGGTTCCGCCCCCGCCAGGATGATCTGCACGTTGGCGTCGCGGGCGAGGTCCACGCCCATCTCGCCCGCCGTCTCGATCAGCCGCATGGCATAGCTCGGCGTGAGACCGAGGACCTCGATGCCGTAGTCGACGAGCAGCCGGACCACGGTGCGGGAGTCCAGGCCGCCGGCCGGGACGACGGTGCACCCGATGCGTTCCAGGGCGTAGTGCATGCCCCAGAAGCCGGCGAACAGGCCGTATCCGAAGGACACCAGGCCCTTGTGGTGGCTGCGCACGCCGTTGTTGTAGAGAGCGGTGCAGAACGTGTCGGTGATCCACTTCCAGTCGCGTTCGGTGTCGAACGTGCGCACCGGGGGGTTGCCGCTGGTGCCGCTGGTCTGGTGGTGGCGCACACCGAGCGCCGGGTCGAGCGAGGGCCAGGTGCCGTACGGCGGCGCCGCCTGCTGGGCGGCGAGGAGGTCGGCCTTGTACAGCAGGGGCATCCGCTCGGTGTAGTCGGCCATCGAGGTGATGCCGTCCGGGATCCGTTCGGCCCAGAAGGGTGAACTGTGCCGGGCGTGGTCCAGGGCGCGCCGCAGCCGGCGCCACTGCCACCGCTCGAGGTCCTCGCGGGGCATCGTCTCCGCTGTGCCGTTCCAGTACTCCACGTCGCCTCCGGGATGCGTGACTCCGACCCGTTGAGCCCATCATGTGCGCGGCGGGACACGCATCTCGATCCGTGCCCCCTTCTCCGCGCCCGCTTCAGGCCGCCAGGATGTGGCCCTTTTCGGTAGCGGACTCCCGTACGCCGCGAAGGAAGTTGGTGATCATCCGCATGCCGTGTTCGGTGCGGAAGCTCTCCGGGTGGAACTGGACGGACTCGATGGGCAGCGTCCGGTGGCGCAGCCCCATCACATAGCCGTCGTCGGCGGAGCGGGCGGTGACTTCCAGGCAGGCCGGCACGGTCGTCTCGGGCACGATCAGCGAGTGGTAGCGGGTCGCCGAGAACCGGGCCGGCAGCCCGGCGAACAGGCCGCGTCCGTCGTGGTCGACGGGACTGGCCTTCCCGTGCATCAACCGGCGCGCCGGTATCACGCGGGCTCCGTAGGCACGGCCGATCGCCTGGTGGCCGAGGCAGACGCCGAACAGCGGCAGCCGGCCGGCGAAGGCCTTCACGATCTCGACGTGCCCGCAGTCGTCGGGGTGGCCGGGACCGGGGCCGAGCAGGATCGCGTCGGGTCGACGCCGCTCGACGTCGCTCAGCCGCAGGGCGTCGGAGCGCACCATGACGGGGTCGGCCCCGGCGGACATCAGGTACTGGCGCAGGATGTCGACGAAGCTGTCGAAGGCGTCGACCACCAGGACGCGCGGTCGCGGCCCGGGGCCGGTGGCCGTGGCGCTGGACGGAAGCGTCACAGCAGCTCCTTTCCGGTGACCGCCCAGTGGGCGGCACTCATCTTGGCGAGCGTCTCGCGCCACTCGCTCGCCGGTGCGGAGTCGGCGACGATCCCCGCCGAGGCGCGGGTGCGGTAGGCGCCGTCGTGGTGGAAGAGGGTGCGGATGCACAGCGCGAGGTTGGTGTAGCCGCCTACGTCGATCAGGCCGAGCGCGCCGGCGTAGAGGCCGCGGCGGCTGCGCTCGACGGACTCGATGATCTCCATGGCGCGGATCTTGGGTGTGCCGGTCATGGTGCCGGCGGGGAACAGGGCGGCGATCGCGTCGTAGACGTCCTTGTCCGCCTCGGCCTGTCCGGAGACCGTGGACACCAGGTGCAGGACGTGGGAGTACCGTTCGACGGCGAACTCGTCGGGGACGTCGAGGGAGTCGGCCTCGGCGATCCGTCCGATGTCGTTGCGGCACAGATCCACCAGCATGGTGTGCTCGGCGATCTCCTTGGGGTCGGAGCGCAGTCGCCGGGCGCCCGCCTCGTCGTCGCCGGTGCGCGGCAGCGTCCCGGCGATCGGCCGCATGGTGACGGTGCCGTCCTCGATCCTGACGAACAGTTCCGGGCTCGCGCCGATGACGCGCTGGCCGCCGACGCTGGCCAGGTACATGTACGGGGAGGCGTTGCGGCGGCGCAGCCGCTGGTAGACGTCGACGGGGTCGGCGCCGGAGCGGATGGTCAGTTCGTGGCCGATCTGCACCTGGTAGATGTCGCCGACCGCGATGTGCTCCAGGCAGCGTTCGACGTCGCGGCGGAACGCCTCGGGGTCGGTGTCGTCGCTGACGTCCGCCTCGGGGACGGTGTCCGTCGCGGGTTCGGGGCAGGCGCTCTCGGCGCCTTCGAGCAGCGCGGTGAGTTCCCGCTCGTCCAGCGCAGGCCAGGCGTCGCAGTCGTGCAGCAGCAGTTCGGTGCGGCCCTCGGCGACGTCCCGGACGACCACGCCCTGGTGGAGGACGAGCTGGACGTCGGGCAGGTCGGGCCGCTGCTCGATGAGGTGGGGCAGGTCCTCGACGTAGCGCACGGTGTCGTAGCCGAAGTAGCCGAGGAAGCCGAAGCGGAAGCCGGAGACCGACCCGGGGGCGTCGAACAGCGCATGGACGGTGCGCAGCAGCGGCCACAGGCCGGCGAAGGTCCGCAGCCGCAAGGTGCCGTCGGCGTCCTCGGTGAGCAGCGGCCGGATGCGTTCCATGAGGAGGTCGCGCAGTTCGGGGACGCCCTCGACGCGGACGGCTCCGTCGGTGACCGCCACGGAAAGCAGTGCGCCGAAGCCCACGAACTGGAAGCGGCATTCGCGGATCGGGCCCGCCGCCGATTCGAGCAGATAGACGCCGTCGGCGCCGAAGCGCCCGGCGAGGGCGCGGTAGGCGGGCAGCATCGGCACCTCGGGGATCGGGCGCGTCCGGGTGGTCACCCGGATCGCGTCCGGTGCCGTGCGGGGCTCGGTCATCGGGGGATCCTTAAGGTTCAGGTGGTGATCGCGTAGCGGTGCGCGACCCGCTGGGCGGTGACGGCCGCGCTGTCGGGAGCCGACCGCAGGTCGAGCACGCGGGCCGCCTTCCAGCTCACGAAGGAACCGGTGTGGGTCACCGGGTCGAGTTCGGTCTCGATGACGACCCGGGCGCGGGCTCCGGTGAGCGTGCGCAGCCGGTCGGCCACGGTGCCGGCGGTGGCGTCCGGGTCGGCGGCCCCGGGCAGCAGGTCCATGCGGACGGTGATCTCGTCGCCGCCGTCGCCGGCGCGGTCGATGACGACCTGGTAGCCGAGGCAGCCGCCTACCTGGTCGAGGACCGCCGCCTCCAGTTGTCCGGGGTGGAGGCGGGCCGCGCCGACCGCGATGCGGTCGGCGACCCGGCCGACGACCTCGACGACGGGACCGGGCAGCGGTGCACCGGCCGGTGCGGGGGTGAGGCGGACCAGGTCGCCGGTGCGGTAGCGGATCAGCGGCTTGATGCCGTCGACGAGCATGGTGAGCACCAGTTCGCCCTCGCCGGTGTCGCCGAGCACGGCGCCGGTGTCGGGGTCGATCAGCTCGGTGATGTAGTTGGGGGCCGACAGGTGGAGCCGGCCGTCGTCGGCGCCCGTGGCGATGCACAGCGCCTCCTGGGAGCCGTACAGCGCGGGGCGTACGACGGCCTGGGGCCAGACGCTCGAGACGTTGGCGGCGAACTGCGGGGTGCAGATCTCGCCGAGCACCAGGAACAGCTTCACCGGCAGCCGGGAGAGGTCGTGGCCGTAGTGCAGCGCGGCCTTGGCGAGGCTCAGGCACAGGGCGGGCGCGCAGACCACGACCTCGACGTTCAGTTCCTCGATCAGGCGCAGCGCCTTCTGGAAGCCGACCCGGGGGGACTCGGGCCAGATCTTGACGTGGCAGGCACCGAGGGAGGCGGTGACAGCGCTGAACACGTCGCCGAACGCGTACAGCTCGGAGGGGCCCATCAGGCCGACGACGGGCATGCGGTCGCCGAAGTGGGAGCGCAGCAGCCGCCGCCAGGCCTCCTCGACGGCCGTGTTGGAGGTGGCGATGTCCCGGGGGCCGCGCGGGCACGGTGTGGCGGCGCCGGTGGTTCCGTTGGTCTCGTAGTAGATGCTGGCCTCGCCGACCCGGCCCGACAGCACGTCGTACATCTCGCGGCGCAGATCGTCCTTGGTGGTGAAGGGCAGCGCCGACAGGTCGTCGGCCCTGACGGCGTCGATGTCCACGCCCGCCAGGTGACAGCGGTAGAACGGGGAGCGTTCGGTGACGTGGTGCAGGACGGTGGTCAGCTGCTCCTGGCGCCAGCCGGCGAGTGCGGCGTCGGTGAGGGTGCCGTCGTAGAAGCCCCGGCTGACGTTCCGGTAGACGGCGAGGAAGTCGTCGAGGTCCCGGCCGGGCGCGGGGGCCCGCAGGGACTGCAGCGCGGTGGTCATGCCGTCACCTGCAGCTCGTTCAGGGCGAGTCCGACCCGTTCGTTGACCTCGCCGCTGGCCAGCAGATCGTCGCGGCCGGTCAGCCGGCGGTGCTCGTCGAGCAGCTGGATCATGTCGACCATGCGGTCCACCAGGCGCTCGACGTTCTTCAGGCCCTCGTCGTCCTTGAGCGCGTCGCCCCGGTGCAGCGCGTGCACCGTGGCGGGGAACCCGCTGCCCACCACGATCATCCGGTTGAGCAGGGCGTTGACGGTGAGCTGTGCCCACACCTCGCCGGCGCTGTAGCGGCGGGCGACGGAGATGATGCCGGCGACCTTGTTGCTCAGCGGCCGGTCGAAGCGCAGGTAGCCGACGCCGGCCCGCTCGATGAAGGTCTGCATGAGGCTCGCGGTGCCGAAGCCGTGCACCGGTGCGGCGAAGATGATGCCGTCCGCGTCGATCATCTTCTGCACGACGCCGGGCACCCCGTCCCCCAGCGCGCAGGGGGTCGGGCGGTCGTTGCAGTCGCCGCACGGCCCGCACCGCTCCATCCAGAGGCTGCGCAGGTCGACGGCCTCGAAGTCGACACCACGCTGCTCGGCGATCGCGGCCGCGTGCCGGAGGACGTCGGCGGTGTTGCCGTCCCGCTCCGATCCGTTGATGGCGAGGATCTTCAGACGTGATGTCACGAGGTGTCTCCTTCGAAGGATCCGGCCGGCGCCGGTTTCCGGCGAGCACATTCCCTGCCGTTCTCGGCCCGTTGACTCCCTTGAATCGTCAAGTCTCCGCACGGATCGAGGCATCTTCGTAAATGCTGGATGGACCGATGGCCCCCAACCTGGTAAGGGATCGGGGCCGTCGAGGAGGTGCCGGAGCCACGCCGGTGTGTGCTCGGCCGGCGCTGGAAGGGGGGGGGTGTGTCCGCCGGTGCGGGTGCCGCTCAGGCGGTCACGGCGACGGGGAAGGTGTCGAGGCCGCGGACGACCCAGCGGTCGCGGTAGAGGGGCGGCTCGGTCGCGGCCAGGCCGGGGAACCGGGCGAACAACCGGGGCAGGGCGATCTGCGCCTCCAGGCGGGCGAGCGGAGCGCCGAGGCAGAAGTGGCCGCCGGCGCCGAAGCTCAGGGGCCGGTTGCCGGACCGGTCCGGATCGAATCGGCCCGGGTCGGCGAAGCGCCGCGCGTCGCGGTTGGCGGCGGCCAGGATCAGGGTCAGCCGGGTTCCGGCGGGCACGGCGGTGCCGGCCAGCTCGGTGTCGGCGGCGGCCCAGCGGCTGGTGACGTGCACGGGGGGTTCGAAGCGCAGAATCTCCTCGACGTAGCCCGTGACGAAGTCCGGTTCCGTGCGCAGCCGTTCGGCGAGGACGGGCTGCTCAAGGGCGAGCAGCGCGCCGTGTCCGATGAGGAAGCTCGTCGTCTCGAACCCGGCCGTGAGCAGCACCATCAAGGTGCCCATCAGCTCGTCGTGTCCGAGCCGCTCGGGGTCGTCGTCGTGGGTGCGCACCAGGTGGGTGACGAGGTCGTCGTGGGGATCGCGGCGGCGCCGGTCGGCGAGGTGTGCGAAGTAGGCGGTCATCTCGTCCATCGCCCGGTCGGCGCGTTCCAGGGCGGCGGCGTCGCGGAAGCCGTCCGTGGACACGGCGATGGCCGAGGCCATCTCGCGGAACCACACCTGGTCCTGCTCGGGGAAGCCGAGCATGGTGCTGATCACCGCGACGGGCAGCCGGGAGGCGAACTCGGCGATGAGGTCGACGGCCGAGCCGGCGGTGCCGAGAGCGGCCATGCGGTCGAGCAGCCGCTCGGTCATCTCCTCGATGGCCGAGCGCAGTTCGCGGATCCTCGGCGGGGTGAAGGCGAAGCCGGCCACCGTGCGCAGCCGGGTGTGGTCGGGCGGGTTGCTGTACAGCATGGAGCTGGTGAAGGCGCGTAGCGAGGAGTGCTCCCGCCACCCCGGTGTGCCGGCGTCGTACCGCGCGGCGTCCTGGACGTGCAGGCGGGTGTCGCGCAGCGCGCGGTCGCACTCCTCGTAGCCGACGACGACGAGCTTGCCGGGTCCGATCCGGACGGCTTGGCCCTCGGACCGGATCGCCTCGTACAGCGGGTAGGGGTCCTGGCGGCCGCGGACCGTCGCCAGGGCCGCCCAGGCTCCCTCGGCCGTGGGCGCGGTGGCGCCCGGACGGCGGCTCATCGGGCGGCGGTGAGCTCGATGATCACGGACGGGCCCGCGGGGTGGACGGCGACGACGTCGAGTCCGGCGGCAGTGCCCAGCGCGGTGAACTCGGCGATGCCCCGTTCCTTGGCGCCGTACACACACAGCATGCGCAGGTCCATGCCGGTGTGCGGGGTATGGCCGCCGGAGCCGACGGTTTCGATGACGAAGACCGAGCCGTCCGGGCCGGCCGCCTCGGCGCAGCGCCGCAGGATGGCGGCGGCGGGCTCGTCGTCCCAGTCGTGCAGAACCAGCGACAGCACATAGCCGCCCGCCCCCGGGGGCAGCGGGTCGAAGAAGTTCCCGGCGACGGCGTCGGCGCGGTCCCCCAGCCCGGCGGCGGCGAACCGCTCCTTGGCGGTGCGGGCGGTCTCGGGCAGGTCGACGACGGTGCCCCGGAGGCCGGGGTTGGCGCGCAGCAGCTCGGACAGCAGCGAGCCGTCGCCGCCGCCGACGTCGACGACATGGCCCAGGGACCCCCAGTCGAACCCGGTGACGACGCCCGGGGCGCGTTCGGCCACGTCCGCGCCGAGCAGCTTGTTGAAGGATGCGACGCGGTCGGGTTCGGCGGTCAGGTCCTCCCAGTACTCGCGTCCATAGCGGACCGGGAAGGCGGCCTCGCCGGTGCGGACGCTGTGCAGCAGTTCCACGAACGACAGCTCGCCGCGGCCCGCGCCGTCGATGTCGAACCAGGCCCGGATGCCGGCCGAGTGGCCCTCGCGCAGGGGTTCACCCAGGGGCGTCAGCGCGTAGTGCCCGTTGTCGTCGCGGTCGAGGACGCCCCGGACGGCGAGGTAGCGCAGCAGGCGGTCGAGTGCCTCGGTGTGCGCGCCCGCCGCCTCGGCGAGCTCGGCCGCGGTGCGGCGCCCCGCGGCGATGTGGTCGGCGATCTGCAGCGTGGCCGCCACGCGCACGGCCATCGGCGTGCCCAGGCTCGCCATCGCCCACAGCTTGGCGGCCGAGCCGTCCCCGTCACCCAACACGGCATGTCCTCCCTTGGTCGGCGGCCCCTCCCAGAGCCCGTGGCTTCATCGTCGCGTACGGGTGGTCGGGGGCCATCTCCCTTGTTGCGCTGCTGACTCGGGGGACGGAGACGGACGGTCGGCGCGCCGTTGTCAGACGTTCTCGAGCGTCGGCCGGCGCTCCGGCCCGGGCGCTCGCGTCACCGGCGCCGGCCGGTTCGCGGACAGCCGGCCCGGCGCCCAGAAGCGCGGGCCGAGGTCCAGGGCGAGCGCCGGGACCAGGACCGTGCGGACGAGGAAGGTGTCGATCAGGACGCCGATGCAGACGACGAAGCCCATCTGGGCCATCGCCACCAGGGGCAGTCCGGCGAACACGGCGAACGTCGCGGCGAGCACCAGGCCGGCCGAGCTGATGACCCCGCCGGTGCTGCTCAGGCCGATCAGGATTCCCTTGGTGTGGCCGTGCCGGCCGGTCTCCTGCCTCACCCGGTGCATCAGGAAGATGTTGTAGTCGATGCCGAGGGCGACGAGGAAGACGAAACCCAGCAGCGGTACCGTCCAGTCGACACCGGGGTAGCCCATGACGTGGTCGAACAGGAGGTTCGAGGCGCCGAGGGCGGCGAAGTACGACACGACGACCGTCGCCAGCAGGACGAGCGGCGCGACCAGCGCGCGCAGCAGCCACACGAGCACGAGCAGGACGACGAGCAGCACCAGCGGCACGATGACGTCGAGGTCTCGCGAGGCGGCCTTCTCCTTGTCCAGGGCCTGGGCCGCGGTGCCGCCGACGAGTCCGTCGACCCGGTCCCGCAGGGCCTCGACGGTGTGCTTGGCGGCGGCGCTGTCGGGGGTGCCGGGCAGGACGGCGGCCAACTGGGTGAGGGTGCCGTCCGGGGTACGGCCGACGGTGCTGACCGCACCAACGCCCTTGGTGCCGCGGGCGGCGCGGGCGGCCTCGGCCGCGTCCGGCGTCTTCACGATGATCGTCGCCGGGTCGGCCGAGCCGGACGGGAAGTGCTGCGAGAGCTTCTCCTGGGCGACGACCGACTCCGGCTTGTTCGCGAACCAGTCGCTCTGGCCGAGGCCCATGTCCAGGCCCAGGGCGCCGAGGGCGAGCGCACCGGTGACGGCCAGCGAAGTGATCCACGAGGTGCGGGGCCGGGCCGCGATGGCCTGGCCGACGCGCTCCCACACCGGGCGGGCGGCGCGTACGGGGGTGCCCTCGCGCGGCACGAGCGGCCAGAACACCCAGCGGCCGGCGATGACAAGCAGGGCCGGCAGGATCGTGACCATCGCGAGGAAGCCGCACAGGACGCCGATCACACCGACCATGCCCATGGAGCGCGAGGAGTTGATGTCGGCGAAGGAGAGGCAGGCCAGTCCGATCGCGACGGTGCCCGCGGAGGCGAGGACGGCGGGACCGCTGCGGCGCAGGGCGGCCTGCATGGCGGTGTGCCGGTCCGTGTGGAGGTGCAGTTCCTCGCGGTAGCGGGCGATGAGCAGCAGTGCGTAGTCGGTTCCCACGCCGAAGACGAGGACCATGAGCACGCCGGAGCTCTGCGGGTCGACCTGCAGGCCCGCTCCCTTGGCCAGGAGGTAGGTGCCGGCCTGAGTCAGCACGGAGGCGAAGCCGACGGCGAGCGCGGGGAAGAGCCACAGGACGGGGCTGCGGTAGGTGAGCAGCAGCAGGACGACGACGATGAGGCCGGTGGCCATCATCAGCGTGCCGTCGAGGCTGTCGAAGACGGTGAAAGCGTCGGCGAGCGAGCCGGCGGGGCCGCCGACCTTGGCGTTGAGCCCGGGCGGAGCGTGGGCGCCGGCGATCCGGCGCAACTCGGCGATCTTGTCGGCGACGACCGACTGCTCCTTGCCGGGCAGCGGGACGACGACCATGAGGGCCTTGCCGTCCTTGGACTCGACGGCGGGCGGCACCTGCCGGCCGTCGGCGGCGACCTTCGCGAAGGCGGTGCGGTCGGCCTGAACCTTGGTGCGGGCCTGGTCGCTCAGCGCGCCGGCGCTGCTGTAGACGACGACGGCGGAGGTCAGGTCGTCGGTGCGGAACTTCTCCAGCTCCGTGTTGACCCGGGCGGACTCGGCGCCGCGAGGCAGGAAGGCGTTGGCGCTGGTGTCCTGGACCTCACTGAGCTTGCCGGCGAGCGCGCCGAGCGCCATCACCGCGATCAGCCAGGTCACGAGGACGAGCCATTTTCCGCGACGCCCGCCGGGCACGCCGGCGGCTCGCTCGAGCCATGCTCGCATGGAGATCTCTCCTTCAGGGGGACGTTCCGCGGCCGGGCGCGACGCGGGCCGCACGGCGGGGACGTTTCATCGTCCCGGGCGTTCATCCGGGAGCGCATCTTCCGGATTGCTCAATGCGCGCATGCCGCAGTGCCCGCGGAGCCGCGCTCCACGGGCACTGCGCGGTGCCTCCCGGCCGGTCATGCCGGGCCCGGCCCCGGTGGCCTCAGTTGGCGAAGAAGTTCTTCAGTTCGGGCGCGAGGACGGCCGGTTCGACAGCGATGCCCTGACCGGGCAGCGCGTGCAGGCGAGCATCGGGCAGGGCCGAGGCGACCGCCTTGGCCGAAGTCCGCAGCCACGCGTCGGCCTCGCCACCGTGCACCACGTACACGGGGACGGTGACGGAGGCCAGGTCCTCGGTCGGCAGGGCGAAGTCGTCGCCGACGATGGTCGTGTCGTACGGGAGGGTGTGCGCCAGGGCCTCAAGGCCCGCCCAGAACGGGGCGAACTTCATGCCGGCCACGGCCTCGGCCGGCGCCCCCATGCCCTCGACCATGAAGAACTCGACGGCCTCGGAACGCTGACCGGCGGCGCTCAGCTCGGCGAGCCGGGCGGTGAAGCCGGCGGGCGGACGCGGGCCGGTCTCATCGACGACGAACGGCGGGTCGTAGACGGCGATCTGCGTGATGTTCACCCCCGCGGCAGCGGCCTTGAACGCCAGGGCGCCGCCGGCCGACAGGCCGAACACCCGGGCCGAGCCGCCGGCCTCGGCGATCAGCGCCGCGAGGTCCTCGATCTCGCGTTCCACGGCGTACTCGGCGGCGTCGCCGCTGTCGCCGCGGCCGCGCCGGTCGTAGTTGAAGACAGTGAAGTGGGGGGCCAGTTCCTCGGCCAGCTGCGTCATGGTCGGATGCGCCCGCTCGCTGAAGGAACCGCCGATGAGGATCAGGGGTTCGCCCTCGCCGGAGCGGTCGTAGGCGATCGGGGTGCCGTCGGCGGACTGAACTGTGTTCATCGTTCTCCTGAAGACATGGGGGGCGCGCCGGGCCACGCTGGCGGATGACGGGTTCGTGTGCCCGTCCAGCCTGCGGACGGCGAGGGGCGCGGCGCATCTTCAAAATTGCTGCGTCCGTACCGGCGGCGCGCGAAGCCCCGGAGGCCGGCGGGCCTCCGGGGCGGGGTGGTCCGGTTCGTGTGCTGGTCAGCGCGGTCCGGCGACGGTGTAGGCGTCCTGCGCGGTGGCGGCGGTCCGCGGGATCCCGTTCTTGCGGGCGGCCCAGCGGCCGACGGCGTTCACGATCGGGCGTTCGATGAGGTAGTGGCTCACGGTGGCCGCCAGGATGCTGCCGACGAGTACCGCGGTCATCAGCTCGGGGAAGCCGATCGTGCCGCGCAGCTGGTTCATCAGGGCCGGCTGGGTGCCGAAGACACTGCCCGTCCCGAACCAGAAGTACATGATCGCGAAGTGCCACAGGTAGATGCCGTAGGAGATACGGCCCAGGTAGCGGGAGACGGGGTTGGCGACGATCGCGTCGACGACCCGGGACTTGGCGCCGGGGATCGAGAGCGGCATCACCATCAGGTAGGAGAAGACCAGCAGCAGGAAGTACTGGGTCAGGGCGAGGCCGACGCCCTCGTAGTCGCCATAGCCGGGGCGGCCGAACGGCTGGGTGCAGTTGTAGGCGTAGACGGCCGCCGCGGCGATCCAGAGCAGCAGCGGGTGGTTGGCGGCGACGCGGTACAGGGCGGGCTTGCGGTCGGGCCGCAGCTCGGCGAGGACGTGCAGGAGGGCCATCCCCATGCCGAGGGCGAAGGCTCCGCCGACACCCAGCGGCCACCAGTACTCGTTGGGATAGATGCCCATCTGCGGACGGTGGATGTACCACGTCCACACCGCGGATCCGGCGGTGATGAGCACGAGCGGGACGGCCATGCGGCGCACCTTGCGCACCGGGTCGTCCGTGCCACGGGCCAGCCAGTGCATCAGGATGGCGAGCAGGGGCAGCGCGAGGTAGTACTGCATCTCGGCCGGGACGGTCCAGGCCGGGTCCATGCCGGCGATCCACGTGTAGTCGTACACCTGGAGCATCAGGATCGGCCGCAGCACGTACCAGGCGCTGTGCACGGCGTCGAAGTTGATCAGGAACACGCAGACGAGGGAGAGCAGGATGTAGGCCGGCCACAGCCGCGCCGCGCGCTTGGCGAGGAACGGCCCGACCTTGGGGCGCTCGGCAGCGCCGAGGCTCCACCGGGCGAAGGGCCGGTAGAGCAGCATGCCGGACAGGACGAAGAAGGGGCCGAGCGCCAGCGGTCGCATGCCGGCCAGCACGTCGGCCAGGGCCGGGTTGCCCGGCTTCACCGTGTAGGCACCCATGACTCCGGCGGCGAAGGACGTGTGGACGGCCGCCACTCCGAGGGCACACAGCGCGCGGACACCGTCGAGTCCCCCGACACGCTTGGTCTGGTGGGCCGGTGCCGCGGCCCGCTTGGCATTCACTCGACAGACTCCTCTGCGTCGTCTCGATGGCGTGTTCAGCATGGGCATGGCGTGAATGCGGCGCCATCTTCTGCCGTGCTGAGTTGCCGGGGGCCGCCGCGACCCGGTGGCGAGGCCTCAACCCCCCTTGTGACGCACGGCAATCCAGGAGATGCAGCGCCCGTCGGCCCTGTGTGACCGTTCCGGCTGACCCGTCAGGCCGCCTGCGTGCGGGCTGCCCTCGGCAGGGACGAGCGATTGGACTACACGATGGGTTCCACCTCGATTCACGAACGTTTCGCCGCGCAGGCGCACCGGACGCCGGACGCGGTGGCGGTGTCGGCGGGTGACCTGAGGCTGACCTACCGTCAGCTGGACCAGCGGGCCAACCGTCTCGCCCACCGCCTGCTGGAAGCGGGTGTCGGGCCCGGGGATCCGGTCGCGGTGCTGATGGAACGCTCGGCCGGCCTGGTGGTGGCGATCCTCGCCGCCCTCAAGGCCGGCGCCTTCTACCTGCCGCTGCACAGCGCCCACCCGCTGCCCCTCATGCAGCAGATCATGGACCGGACCGGCTCCCCCGTGCTCCTCACCGACCTGGCGAGCGAGGCACGCGGGCTGCCCCGCACCCGTCAGGTGATCCTGCCCGCCGACGACCGGGCCATGGCCGGGGCACCCGCCACCGATCCGCGTGTCCCGGCCGGGCCGGACGCGCCGGCCTACGTCATCCACACCTCCGGCTCCACCGGGGAGCCGAAGGGCGTCGAGGTCCCCCACCGCGCTGTCCTCGGCCTGGCCGACGACTCCTGCTTCGACGGCGGGGCCCACCGCCGGATCCTGGCCCTCGCCCCGTACGCCTTCGGTGTCTCCACCTACGAGCTGTGGGTCCCGCTGCTGCGCGGCGGCGAGATCGTGCTGCCGCCGCCCGGCGAGCTGGACGTGCGGACGGTACGCCGGCTCATCACCGCGCACGGCATCACCGCGCTGCACGTCACCGCCGGCCTGTTCCGGCTCTTCGCCGACGAGGCCCCGTACAGCTTCGCGCCCGTGCGCGAGGTCCTCACCGGAGGGGACGTCATCTCCCCCACGGCCGTGCGGCGGGTCCTCGACGCCTGCCCGGACCTCGTTGTGCGCGCCATGTACGGCGCCACCGAGGTGTCCTCGTTCGCCGCCTGCGCCACCCTCACCGCGCCCTACGAGCCGACGGCGGTGATTCCCGTCGGCCACCCGCTGGACAGCGTCGACGCGCGGCTGCTGGACGAGGAGATGCGGCCGGTCGCGGACGGCGGGATCGGCGAGTTGTACATCGCCGGTGACCGGCTCGCCCTCGGCTACCACCGGCGGCCGGACCTGACGGCGGAACGATTCGTCGAGGACCCCGGCGCGCCGGGGTCATGGATGTACCGCACCGGCGACCTCATGCGCCGCGGCCCCCGGGGCCTGGAGTTCGCCGGCCGTATCGGCGACCAGGTCAAGATCCGGGGCTTCCGCGTGGAGCCCGCCGAGGTCGAGCACGCGCTGGCGGGACAGCCGGGCGTGGCGCACGCCGCCGTCGTCGCCCAGGCGCAGGAGAGCGGCGAGCGGCGCCTGGTCGCCTACCTCGTGCCCACGACACCGGGCCTGGACGAGGCGGCGCTGAGGGCGGCCGTCGCGGCCGTGCTGCCCGACTACATGGTGCCCGCCGCTTTCGTGGAGCTGGCCGAACTGCCGCTGACGGCCAACGGCAAGCTGGACCGCGCGGCGCTGCCCGTGCCCGTCCCGCGCGCGGCCGCGGACTCCGCCCCGGCGGCCGGCGCACGGCAGGACGCACTGTGCGCGCTGTTCTCCCGGGTGCTCGGCGTACCCGGCGTGGGCGTGGACGACGATTTCTTCGCCCTCGGCGGCGAGTCCCTGCAGGCCGTGCGCCTGGCCTCGCGCATCGAGGCCGAGCTGGGCTATGAGATCTCCGTCGGTGACGTGCTGAACCATCCGACCGTCGCCGAGCTGGACCGCCATATGGACGGACTCGCCCGGGCGGACGGACTCGTGGAGGCAGCGCGATGACCGGCCGGACCGTCCCCGACGGCCGCGCCGGGCGCGCCAGCGTCGTCCTCGTCAACACCCTGGGCCGGCACTCGCTGTGGCCCGCAGACCTCGACACCCCCGCCGGCTGGCCGGTCGTCTACGGCCCGGCCTCCCGCGCGCGGTGCCTGGACTTCATCGACCGGGCCTCGACCCGTCACCCCGCCGCCGCGGCGACCGCCGCCTGAACCCGGCGGCCACGCCCGCCGCTCACCGCCCCGCCACTTCGAGAGGACTCGATCACTGTGAGCATCACCGCCGCACCGCCAAGGGCGGAGACCACCGCCGACCGCATCCCGCTGTCGTACAACCAGGAGTTCCTGCGCGCGTTCGACAAGGGCGAGACGGACGGTGCGTTCGGTCACCGCCACACCCTCGTGTGCGGCTGGCGTGTCACCGGCGCGATCGACCTCGCCGCCCTCCAGCAGGCACTGGACGACGTAGTGGTCCGCCACGAGGTGCTGCGCACCGCGGTGCGCAGCGACGAGCAGGGCGGCCACCAGGTGATCGAGGAGCCGTCGCCGGTCGTGCTGGAGGTGCGGGAGCTGGGCGACGGCGACGGCGCGCCGCGTGACGTGCGCGCCGAGGAGTTCCTGAACGAGCTGGACGCCCGCCCGTTCGAGGTGCGCGAACTACCGCACCTGCGGGCCGCGGTGGGCCGCTTCGACGCCACCGACGCGGTCCTGGTGCTGGCCACCCACCACACCTCCACCGACGCCTGGTCGCTGCAGGTGATCATGCGCGACCTGGCCGCCGCCTACGCGGCCCGCGCGGCGGGCGGGCAGGCCGGGCAGGACGCGGCCGCGCAGTACCAGGAGTTCGCCCGCCGGCAGCAGGAGACCGCCGCGAGCCCGCGGCTGGACCGTGCGCGCGGCTACTGGCGCGAGCGACTGGAGGGAGCGCGGATCACCGGAATCACCTCGGACCGTCCGCGTGACGAGAACCTGGCGAGCGCCTACGGCGTGCACCGGTTCGTGTTCGACGCGCAGCTGTCCTCGGCCGTCCTGAGGTCCGCCCGGGACACCCGCTGCACGCCGTTCATGGTGATGGCCGCCGCCTACGGCGTGCTGCTGCGCGAGCGCACCGGTACCACCGACGTGGTCTTCCCGACCTTCTCCTCGGGCCGCTACGAGGAGCGGTTCATGGATGCGGTCGGCCCGTTCTTCAACTTCATGCCCGTCCGGATCGACACCACCGGCTGCGCCACCCTGGGCGAGGTACTGGACCGGGCCCGCGAGGCCTGCGTGGGCGCCTACCGGCACGAGATCCCCTTCGCCCGGATCGCCGAGGACAGCCCCGCGCTGCTCGCGCCGTTCGCCGACGGGTCCCTCGCCGTCGTCGCGTTCGAGGTACTGCAGACCGCGTTCCCGATGGAGGGGACGGACGCCGGCGGCCTCGCGTTCGCCGAGATCCGGCAGCGGACGCTGTCTCAGCAGGTCAGCTCGGCCATCCCGGACGGCGGCCTGTGGGCGATGGACGTGCTGCCGAACGGGCAGCTCGCCGGAAGCCTGAAGTTCGACCACCACCGCTTCGACGAGTCCACCGCGGCCGAGCTGGTGGCCCGCTTCCGCGATCTGCTGAGCATGCTGGCCGACGCGCCCCACACCCCGCTGGACTGACCCGCGGGAGCCGAGCCCCTTCGACGCCAAGAGGACCGACCGACGATGACTACCCTGGCCCCCTCCGCCTCCGTGGCTCCCCCGGAGCCCGGCCTGACCTGCGAGGAGATCGTCGCCCGGGCCGAGGCCCTGGCCGCGACTCTGGTCGAGCGGCAGGCCGAGACCGAGCGGCGCGGCTTCTACGCCGAGGACACCCACGAGGCCTTCGCCCGCGCCGGTTTCTACCGGATCCTCGTGCCGCGCCGTTACGGCGGTTACGAGTTCGGCCCGGAGACCTTCGTGAAGGTCTCCATGGCGCTGGCCCGCGGCTGCCCGTCGACCGGCTGGATGTACCTCTTCGGCGCGGCACACGCGCTGGTGGTGGGCACCCTGTTCGACGAGGCCACCCAGACGGAGCTGTTCGCCGGCGGCGACTTCATCTGCCCGGCGACGGTCGCCCCGGCGGGCTCCGCCCGGCCCGACGGCGAGGGCGGCTGGTTGCTCGACGGCACTTGGAACTACTGCTCCGGCGCCCCCTACGCCACCCACTTCATCGGCCACACCCTGGTGGCCCAGGGCGAGGGCGAGCCGCCCGCACCGATGCTGTTCATCGCCCGGCGCGAGCAGTTCGAGCGCCTGGACGACTGGGGTGCCCAGCTCGGCCTGAAGGGCAGCGGCTCGCACAGCATCCGCATCGAGGGCGGCCGGGTGCCCGGCCGCCACACGCTCGGCGGGCACCTGAGCCAGCTGGCGGTCACCGAGGACCTCCCGGGACGCGCTCTGCACGGCCCCGAGTACGGCGGCGGTCCGCTCAGCTTCATGCTGCTGGAGCTCGGCGTGCTCGCGGTCGGCATGGCCAAGGGCGCGCTGGACGCGTACGAGGAGCTGATGCGCTCCCGGACGACGGCGTTCTTCCCCATCGTGCCGCGCACCGAGGACCCCGACTTCCAGTTCCGCTACGGCGAGGCCACCGGCATGATCGCCACGGCCGAGGCGGCGGTGCTGCACGCCACGCAGCAGTGGCAGGAGCTGTGCCGCAAGGAGGCGGCGGCCTTCACCCGCGAGGAGGAGCTGCGGCTCGCCACCATCAGCCGGGAGGCGGTGCGGCTGGCCTGGCGGGCGGTCGAGGGGCAGCTGTTCCCGACCGCCGGGTCCAGTTCGGTGCGGGCCGGGGAGCGTATCGAGCGGGTCTGGCGCGACCTGTCCACGCTGCACAGCCACGCCGGGAACGGCGTCTTCCTCTCCTCGCTCGCGGGCCGCGAGCTCGCCCGGGCGCACTTCGGCACCGACGCCCGGTGAGCGCCGCCGCGCTGCGCCCCTGGACACCGCGTCCGCACACGAGTCCACGTCCGACAGATCGGGATGAACCCATGGAACAAGGCTGCCCCTTCGCTCTCGACACCACCGGCCGCGACATCCACGGCGAGGCCGCGGCACTGCGGGCACAGGGCCCGGCGACCCGGGTGGAACTGCCGGGCGGTGTGTTCGCCTGGTCGCTGAACGGCCACGCGGTGATCAAACAGGTGCTGGCCGACCCGCGCGTGACGAAGAGCGCCCGTGCCCACTGGCCCGCCTTCGTCAACGGGGAAGTGCCGCCGGACTGGGAACTGATCAGCTGGGTCGCGATGGACAACATGGTGACGGCCTACGGCAAGAACCATGTGCGGCTGCGCAAGCTGGTCGGCGCGGCGTTCACCCCGCGCCGCGCCGAGGCGTTCCGGCCCCGCGTGGAGGAGCTGACCGACCAGCTGCTGGACGCGCTGGAGCAGGCGGGGCCGGGCGAGACGGTGGACCTGCGCGAGCGGTTCGCCTACCCGCTGCCGGCCCGGCTGGTGGCCGACCTGATCGGCATGCCGGAGGAGGCCCGCGCCAAGACCGCCAAGGTCATCGACGCGATGGTGGACACCACCATCACCCCCGAGCAGGCCCAGGCCGTGCTGGCGGGCTGGCGCGGCGCGATGGCCGACCTGATAGCCGACAAGCGGCGCGAGCCGGGCGAGGACATCACCAGCGACCTGGTCGCCGCACGCGACGAGGACGGCTCGCGGCTGTCCGAGGACGAGCTGACCGACACGATCTTCGCGATCCTCGGGGCCGGCTCGGAGACCACGATCAACTTCTTCGACAACGCCATCACCGCGCTGCTGAGCGACCGTTCCCAGCTGGAGCTGGTCCGCTCCGGGCGCGCCACCTGGGACGACGTGATCGACGAGACGCTGCGGGTGGAGTCGCCGCTCGCGCATCTGCCGCTGCGGTACGCGGCGCAGGACATCGAGCTGGACGGGGTGACCATCCCGAAGGGCGACCCGATCCTGGTGAACTACGCGGCAGTGGGCCGCGACCCCGCGCTCCACGCCGAGGCGCCGGAGACCTTCGACCTCACGCGGACCGACAAGTCCCACCTGTCGTTCGGGTTCGGCCCGCACTACTGCATGGGCGCGGGCATCGCCCGCCTGGTGGCCACCACCGGCCTGTCCCGGCTGTTCGAGCGCTTCCCGGACCTGGAGCTGGCCGTGGAGCGCGACGCGCTGCAGCCGCTGCCGACATTCATCATGAACGGCCACCGCAGCCTGCCGGTGCGGCTGACCGCGAAGGTGCCGGCGGGCGCGGGCGCCCGCTGACCGTCGCACGCCGAAGGGCCGCCCGGGACGGGACGTCCCGGGCGGCCCTTCGCGCTGCCGTGCCGCCGGCCGCCGACATCCCGGCGGCACACGTGAGCCCGCCCCGCGGCGGACGCGGGACGGGCACGTGACGCACGGCGGGGAGGTGCCGTAGGGCGGGACAGGCCAGTGCCCCAGCAGGCAACGTTCGCCCCGTCGCGACGCCCGGCACGCACTCTCGCCGCACCGGCCGAAAGCCCGAGTACGCCCAGTACGAGGACTTCCGGCCGGGCACCCCGAGAGCACGCACCGGACGCCGCTCCTTGACGGGCAAACGTTGCCTGCTGGGGCACTAGGCGGCGAGGGGTGCCGCGGCCCTGGCCGCGCCTTCCTCGACCCGGCGCAGCATGTCCGGGCTCATCAGCGCGTCCGGTGTGGCGACCAGGCCAGCGACCCGCATGAACGTGGCCGTGACCTCGCCGTCGACGACGGCGGCGGCGTGCAGCGCGGCCATGAACGCACCGGACGCCTCCCACTGCGGGGTACGCTCGCCCTCGACCTCGGGGTAGCCGAGGTCGGCGCCGGCGGAGAACTGCCACGGCACCTCGATGACCTGCGCGATGTCCGCGAGGAACGTCTTCGGGTCCACCTCGCCGTGGCTCAGGTGCTCGCGCAGTACCAGCGCCTCCAGCGCGGCCACGGTCATGCCCTGCCCGTACACCGGGTTGAAGCTGCACGCGGCGTCGCCCAGGACCAGGAAGCGGTCCGGGAAGCGGGACAGCCGCTCGTAGCGGCGGCGCTGGCTGGCCGGGTAGCGGAAGACCGCGCCGTCGTCGACCGGCTCGGCGTCGTGGATGACGTCGTGGATGTCGGAGACCGGCAGCGTGCGGGTCCACTCCAGGAAGCCCTGGAGGTCGGCGGGGGCACTGTCGCCGAGGACGCCGGTGAGGGAGACCACGACGAGGCCGCCCTCGATCCGGGACAGGAACGCGCCGCGCCGGTGGCTCGGCGAGGAGACGGGGTTGATCGACAGGTCGCCGTCGAGCGCCGCGTCGTCGCGCAGCCGGAACTTCCGTGTGGTGTAGCTGAGGTCGATGCGGATGCGCTCCTCGTCGGGGCGCTCGTAGCCGAACTCCTCCAGCCACAGCGGGGCGCGCGAGCCACGCCCGGTGGCGTCGACGACGAGGTCCGCCTCGATCGTCCGCTCCTCGGCCCCCGGCTCCTGGGACTGCACGCGGACCCCGGTGACCGTGTCGCGCATGTCGTCGGCGACCAGCCCGACGATGTCGTGCCGCTCCAGCAGGACCACGCCGGGCAGTGCCGCAACCCGCTCGCGCACCCGGCTCTCCAGCACCGGGCGCGTGGCCGAGACGCAGATCAGCCCGGTCGTACCGGGACTGAGCCGGCGGCCGTTGAAGAACCAGCGCAGTTCGCCCAGGTCTCCGGTCGGGACGCCCGCCTCGACGGCCTCGCCGGTGAAGCCGGGGAACAGCTCGTCGAGGATCTGCTGGCCGCGGGCGAGCAGTCCGTGGACGTGGCGTCCCTGTCCCACGCCCTTGCGGGGCGTGGTCGTTCCACTGATCGTGTCGCGCTCCACGACGAGCACCTCGTCGTAGGAGTCGGCGAGCACACGCGCGGCCAGGAGCCCCGCCATGCTGCCGCCGAGCACCACCGCGCGCTCGCCCACCCTGTCGGTCATGGACTCAACCTCTTCTGCGATGGGGACGCCGTCAGGCGGCGTGGCGCGGGCTGTTCTGGTACGCGGCGAGGAACCACTGGCCCTCGCGCTTGACGACGACCCAGGAGGCGTGGACGGCGCGCTCGGCGCTCGGCTCGCTCTCGCCGGGGGCGAGGATGCCGCCCTGGGTGATCAGGATGCCGGACTCGCTGTCGGCGAAGCGCAGGTCGACGGGTGTACCGGTGACGCGGGTGCCCTTGAAGGGGCCCTGGAACGCCTGGGTCAGGAAGGCCCGGATGGCTTCCCGGCCCTTCTGGAAGTGGCCGGGGATGATCATCGTGCCGTCGGGGGTGAAGACGTCGGCGAAGGCGTCCGCGTCGTGCGCGGCCCACGCCTCGACGACGCGCTGGGGCAGCGCGGCGACGGCGGCCTTGTCCTCGTCGGTCACGGCGGCGGTCACGATGGTCTGCGCGGTCATGTGCTGCTCCTGGGTGGTCGGTCGGAGGTGTCCGAGCGGGGTGTCGGGTGGGCTGAAGGCGCTCAGATGTAGAGCGTGTTGGGCTCAAGACCGCACAGGACGCGGCCGTACAGCTCGTTGTTGGTGTCCGGGTTCATCAGCGCGTGCAGGCTGACGGCCTGGATGTCGCGGCTGATCCGCTGCATCGGGACGTCGCGGTAGATGGAGGAGCCTCCGGAAGCGGCGGCGAGGATGCCGACGGCCTCCTTGGCGAGGCGGACCACGGCGCCCATGTCGGCGCGGGCGCGGGCCCGCTCCTCCAGGGTGAATTCCTCGCCGGCCAGGCCCTTGGCGTCGACGAGGTCGGCCAGCCGACAGGCGTGGAACTCGGCCTGGTCGATCTTCAGGGTGGCCTCGGCGACCTGGTGGTGAGTCAGCGGAGCCTGGGCCTGGGATTCGTAGGCGGTGTAGGTGAGGGTGCGGTCGGGAAGCCGCTCGAAGAAGACGTCCCGCGCGGCGCGGGCGAGGCCGAGGACGGTGCCGACGGAGGAGGCGGAGGCGACCGGCAGCAGCGGGACGCGGTAGACGGGGCTCGCGGCGTTCAGCTCGGAGGCGTACCGGCCCCGCAGGATCGCGGGGAGCGGGATCACCCGCTCCTGCGGGACGAAGACGTCCTGGGCGACGGTGCTGACGCTGCCGGTGCCGCGCAGCCCGGAGGTGTCCCAGTCGTCGATGATCTGCAGGTCCGACATGGGTACGAGGGCCATCACCGGAAGGTGCTGCCCGTCGGGCGTCGGCTGGACGGCGATGATCTCCTGCCAGTGGGCGTGGTGGGCGCCGCTGACGAAGCCCCACTTGCCGTTGACGACGATGCCGCCCTCGGCGGGCGAGGCCAGTGCGGAGGGGCTGAGCGTGCCGCAGATGCGCACGTCGGGGGTGGCGAACACCTCGTCCTGGACGCTGTCGGGGAACAGGCAGGCCATGAAGGTGGGGATCCAGTAGACCGACGTCGTCCATGCGGCCGCCCCGTCGGCGCGGCCGAGTTCGGCGGCGACCTCGACCAGGGTGCGGGTGTCCGCCTCGTAGCCGCCGTACCGCTTGGGCACGCGCAGCTTGAACAGTCCCGCCCCGGCGATCGCCTCGATCGTCTCGTCCTGCAGCCGCCGGTCCTCCTCCGCCTGCGCGGCGTTCTTCTTCAGAAGCGGTGCGAGGTCGCCGGCGCGCTGCACCAGGTGCGCTCGCGTGGGGATGTCGGCGGTGAGCATCGTGGGTCCTCCCGAAGGTACACAGGTGCCGGTCGCCGAAAGCGGGACCGGGTCGCGCCACCGACGCTCACATCGCAGCGGCCCTCGGGGCACCTCTTGTGTTGCGAAGTCGGGCCGGTCGCCGCGACTTCGGCACGTCAGCGCGGGGACCGGCCCGCTGCCGCACGCAGCAAGAAGCCTTCCCGGGCCGGCGGCTGCCACGATGAGGCCCATGACGGATCAGCAGCACGCCGGGCGAGGGCGCGAGAAGGCGACGGCCGGCCGCCCGTTGACGGGCGACGAGTACGTCGAGAGCCTTCGCGACGACCGCGAGGTGTACCTGTACGGGGAGCGCGTCAAGGACGTCACCGCGCACCCGGCCTTCCGCAACCCGGTGCGGATGACGGCACGCCTGTACGACGCGCTGCACGACCCGGCCCACCGCGAGGTGCTCACCACCGCGACCGACACCGGCAGCGGCGGCTTCACCCACCGGTTCTTCACCACGCCCCGCAGCGCCGAGGACCTGGTGGCCGACCAGAAGGCGATCGCCGCGTGGTCCCGGATGAGCTACGGCTGGATGGGGCGCAGCCCCGACTACAAGGCCGCCTTCCTCGGCACGCTCGGCGCCAACGCCGACTTCTACGCCCCCTTCTCGGACAACGCGCGCCGTTGGTACCGCGAGTCGCAGGAGAAGGTCCTGTACTGGAACCACGCGATCGTGCATCCGCCGGTCGACCGCAGCCGCCCGGCGGACGAGGTCTCCGACGTCTTCGTGCACGTGGAGAAGGAGACCGACGCGGGGCTGGTCGTCAGCGGCGCCAAGGTGGTCGCCACCGGTTCGGCGCTCACCCACCACAACTTCATCGCCCACTACGGCCTGCCGGTGCGCAAGAAGGAGTTCGCGCTGGTCGCGACGGTGCCGACGGGTGCGCCGGGCGTGAAGCTGATCTGCCGTCCGTCCTACACGGCGATGTCCGCCGTGATGGGCAGCCCCTTCGACTACCCGCTGTCGTCGCGGCTGGACGAGAACGACACGATCCTCGTCCTGGACAAGGTCCTCATCCCGTGGGAGGACGTGTTCATCTACGGCGACACGGCCAAGATCCAGATGTTCTCCGGGCAGTCGGGCTTCCTGGAGCGCTTCACCTTCCACGGCTGTGTACGCCTCGCCGTGAAGCTGGAGTTCCTCGCCGGCGCGCTGGCCAAGGCGCTGGAGATCACCGGGACACAGGACTTCCGCGGGGTGCAGACCCGTCTCGGCGAGGTGCTCGCCTGGCGGAACCTGTTCTGGGGGCTGTCGGACGCGGCCGCGCGCAACCCGGTGAAGTGGCGCAACGGGGCGGTGCTGCCCAACCCGCAGTACGGCATGGCCTATCGCTGGTTCATGCAGATCGGCTATCCCCGGATCAAGGAGATCGTCCAGCAGGACGTCGCCAGCGGCCTGATCTACCTGAACTCCAGCGCCGACGACTTCAAGAACCCGCAGATCCGTCCGTACCTCGACAAGTACATGCGCGGCTCGGGCGGCGTCGAGGCCGTCGAGCGCGTCAAGGTGCTGAAGCTGCTGTGGGACGCGGTGGGCACCGAGTTCGGCGGCCGGCACGAGCTGTACGAGCGCAACTACTCGGGCAACCACGAGAGCGTGCGCACCGAGTTGCTGTTCGCGCAGACGGCGAGCGGGCAGATCGACGACTACAAGGCGTTCGTCGACCAGTGCCTGTCCGAGTACGACCTGGACGGCTGGACGGTGCCGGATCTCGACTCGTTCCCGGGACTGCGCGAGGCCCGCGGGGGCCTGCTCGGCGGCTGAGGGGCCTCAGGTCCGTTCCAGCAGGTCGGCCAGGAACGGCGCGATCACGCCGGGCACCACCTTGCAGTCCAGGACGAGGGTGCCCGGGCAGCCGGCCGCGCGCCACCGCTCTACGGCGTCGAGGTCGTCCGGGCGGCGCACGGTGACCGCCGTGGCGCCCAGGCCGCGGGCCACCGTGGCGAAGTCGGTGTCGGCGAAGGACAGCGTCGCCGGGTCGGCGCCCTGCGGCGCGTACATGTGCTCCTCGAAGCCGTAGGCCGCGTCGTCGTAGACGACGACGAGTGCCGGCCGGCCCGAGCGCACCAGCGTGTCCAGCTCGGGCAGGCCCATGAGCGCGCCGCCGTCGCCGACCGCAGCCACGGTCAGCCGGCCGGGGCGGCCCACCGCCGCGCCGACCGCGCCGGCCAGGCCCAGGCCGATGCTCTGGAAGGCGGCACCGGTGAAGACGAACCCGGCCGGGTCGGGCACCGGCCAGTACATCCCGGGCCAGGCGATGAAGTGCCCGCCGTCCAGCACCAGTGTGCGTTCCTCGGGCAGCAGCGCGGCCAGGGAACGGGTCAGGGTGCGCGGGTCGATCCGGTCTGCGGTGGACGCGTCCTCGTGTGCGAGGTCCGCCCATCCCGCTCGCGCCCGCGCGGCCCGCCCGGCGCACCGCCCGCGCCAGTCCGCCACGGGCAGCCCCCGCTTCTCCACCGCGTCGAGCAGCCGTACGGCGACGGCGTGGGCGTCGCCGCGCACCACGTGGTCGGCGCGCCGCGCCCGCTTCTGCCCGTCGATGTCGACCTGGACGACGGTGGCTGCCGGGTCGAGGATCCGGCCTCCGTGCAGGGTGAAGGTGTCCAGGCTCGCACCGAAGGCGACGACGACGTCGGCCTCGCCCATCAGGTCGGCGGCGGCCGGTGCCGCGAAGCCGCCGCAGACCCCGAGCGACCAGGGGCTGTCCCGGAACAGCCCGGCGGCCATGACGGTGGTGGCGAAGAGGGAGCCGAGACGGTCGCCGAGTTCGCGCAGGATCTTGCCGGCGCCGGAGTGCCAGGCGCCCAGCCCGGCCAGGAGCAGCGGGCGGCGCGCCCCGGCCAGGGCGTCGAGGAGCGGCTCCAGGTCCGGTTCGTCCAGGGCGTCCCACGTGCCCGCCTCGGCCTGCGCGACGGTGCCCGGCGTGTCGGGCAGCACATGGTCGACCAGGTCGCCGGGCAGGAACACGGCGACGGGGCGGCGCTCCTTTCGGGC
Source organism: Streptomyces sp. NPDC021356 (assembly GCF_040641015.1). Classification (NCBI taxonomy): domain Bacteria; kingdom Bacillati; phylum Actinomycetota; class Actinomycetes; order Kitasatosporales; family Streptomycetaceae; genus Streptomyces; species Streptomyces sp. NPDC021356. The sequence continues at coordinate 66,216 of NZ_JBFACU010000022.1, forward strand.
GGTGCGTACGGCCGCGGCGGTGTCGGTGCGGGCGGTGCGCGGTCGGGTGAGCCGGACGACGCGGACGCCGAGCGCGGCCAGGAGCGCACTCTGGTCGATGTCGTGCGGCCTCGGGCCGCTCACCGGGGCGTCGCCGCACACCAGGACGACCCCGCTGCGGTTCTTGGCCGCGTCCGCCAGCGCGGTGGCCGTGTTGGTGATGCCGGGCCCGTGGGTGGTGGTGCAGACGGCGACGTCGCCGGTCGCCCGGAAGTAGGCGTCGGCCATCGCCATGGCCCCGCCCTCGTGCCGGGCCGCCGTGTACCGCACGCCGGCCGCGGTGAGCGCGGCCGTGGCCAGGATGTTCCCGCCGCCCACCACCCCGAACGCGTGCCGGATGCCGCTGTCGGCGAGGGTCTGCCCGACGGCCTGCGCGAGTGTGGTCATGCGTGACTCCATGGGTTGCGTCAGACGACTTGGAGCTCCGAACAAAAGTGGGCCCCGGCGGCCCCCACTTTTGTTCGGAGCTCTTACTGATCAGGCGGGACGTGCCCGGGCGGCGTGCGGGTCCCCGGGCGGGGCGTGGTGCGCCGTCCGCCCGGGGACCGGTGTGCCGTTCGGATCAGGCGAGTTCGAAGATGACCTCGCCGACGGTGATGTCGATGCGGTTGGTGCGCACCAGCTCCCAGCCGCCCTGCTCGAAGACCGACTCCCAGTCGTCGACGGTCGGCAGGAAGGTGCCCATCAGGTCGTGGCCGAGCTCGAAGCCGAGCGTGAAGACGGGCAGTTCGGTGTCGGGCAGCGCGGTGCGGGTGGCGTCGCCGATCAGCAGGCGCCGGGCCGCGGGGAAGACCTCGCGCAGCCGGCGCAGGGTGGCCACGCAGTTCTCCCGGGGCCAGAAGTCGTGGCCCATCATGAAGCAGGTGAGCAGTTCGATGCCGGCGTACTCGGGGCGGGGCTCGAGGCGCAGCACGTCGCCCTGCACGAACTCGGCGCGGTCGGCGAAGCCGGCCTCGGACGCCTCCTTCCGCGCCACGTCGAGGGAAGGCTGGGCGATGTCGACGCCGACACCCGTCGCACCCGGGTGGCGGTCGAGGATCTGCATCAGCCGTGCGCCGGAGCCGCAGCCGAGGTCGGCGACGCGGCTGAAGGGGAAGTCCACCCGGTCCATCGCGGCCCAGAAGGTGGGCGCGTAGGTGACCTGGTCGATCTCCCGGCAGGCGTAGGCGATGGCGGCGGCGTCCCGGTGGTAGTAGTCGCCGGTGCGGTTCTCGGTGCGCAGGACGGTGGGCATCTGCCGGAACAGCTCGGCGCTGCCCCGGGTGAGCCAGTGGAAGAACGACTTGTTGCGGTACATGTCGTCGAAGCCGTCGAGGGTGTGGACCACGGCGCCGTCGCGCCGGACGAGCCCGACCGAGGCGAGCGCGCGGAACAGTCCGGTGGTCGACAGCGGGTCGAGACCGGCCCGCCTGGCGAAGTCCGCGGTGTCCAGCGTCCGCGCGCGGTGCAGCTCGTCCAGGGCACCGACCTCCCAGGCGGCGGCGATCGCCCATGCCGCCACGGCGGAGTTGTAGATGGAGGCAATGCCGCGCGCGTTGCCCTGTGCGATGTCAACAGTCACTGCTCAGCACCTCGTCCTTGGGAGTGCGGGCGTCTGTCACCCTTCGTTCCATGCTTCAAGCGGGTGGCGGATGGGGCATCTTTGACGTTGCTGTCCGCCGGAGCGCCTCGGCGCCCCGGCGTCCGTCAGGCCGTCAGCTCCTTTTCCAGGGCGCGCTCCAGCGGGGTCAGGGGCAGGCCGGTGAGCCGCTCCGGGTGACCGGGCGCGGGTTCGTCCACCGGGCCGGGGACGTATGCGGGCGGCTCCGGCCCGATCCACACCCAGCCGAAGTCGGACAGGGACCAGTAGGCGGAGCGCAGCAGCCGCCGGGCCAGCCGCAGGGCTGCGGGCCCGCGGTCGGCAGCGGTGCGGGGGCAGGGCGTGGAGGAAGTGGTCACGGGCCGACCGTCACACCCGGTCTTCGGCCGGCGCATCTCGCAGGGTGCGCCGCTCGCCGGCCCGCTGCAGCGCGGCCTGTCCTCGCCGGCCCTCCTCCAGGGTGGGAGCGAGTTCCACGGGTGCGCTGGCGTCGCCCTCGCGCAGGATGGCGGCGGCCCGGGCGAGTTGTCCGGCGACCCGGTCGAGGACGTCGGCGACCGGCCCCGCGTTGTGGGCGAGGACGTCGCCCCACAGCCACGGGTCGCCGCCGGCGCTGCGCACCGCGTCGCGCAGCCCGTCACCGGCGAGCCCGAGGAACGCATCGGAGCTGTCGGCGAACCGGGTGGCGACGGCGGCGGCGATCAGATGCGGGCCGTGGGACAGTTCGGCGACGACCCGGTCGTGCACGTGGGGGGCCAGGTCGATCCGGTACGCCCCGCACACCGCGATCAGCGCGTCCACGGTCTCCAGCGCCCAGTCGGGCGTGGTCTCGTACGGGCACACCACCCAGGGCCGGCCGGCGAAGCGGACGGCCGCCGCGGTGCCCCGGGCGGGTGCGTCGGAGCCGGCCAGCGGATGTCCGGGCACGTATCCCTTGAGGTCGCAGCCGCGCAGCTCGGCCTCGGCGCAGACGATGTCCTTGGCGCCGGCCGTGTCGGTGTAGACGTGCCCGAGTCCCCTGCTCTGCGCGCTGTGCAGGACATCGGCGACGGCCGAGGGGGCGGTGGCGACGACGACGAGGTCGGCGGGGGGCTGTCCGGGCGTCCAGGCGGTGCCGGCGCCGAGGGAGACGGCCTGGTCCAGGGCGCCCGGGTCCTCGTCGATGAGCGTGACCCGGACGCCGGCGAGGCTGAGGACGTGGGCGAGGGAGGTGCCGGTGGTGCCGCAGCCGATGACGACGGCGGTGCGCAGGACGGCGGTCATGGGTGCTCCTTGCGGCGTGGCGCCTTCGCGCCGTGGCCGGTGGGCTGCGGGTGGCACGGGTGCGTGGGTGGGGGGCCAGGGTTGGGGGGAACCGCCGGGGACGAGCCGCTCAGTGGTCGCAGCCGGCGTGGGCGAACTGGCCCGGCTTGCGGCCCTCTCCGGCGGGGCCGCGGTAGGCCTGCGCGATGTCGAGCCAGCGGTCGGCCTCCGCGCCGGTGGCGACGAGGGCGAGGTCGTCGCGGTGGCGGCGGCGGGTGACCAGGAGGCAGAAGTCCTCGGCGGGTCCGGTGACCTTGTTCTCGGCGTCCTCGGGGCCGTACGCCCACACCTCGCCGTTCGGGGCCGTCACCTCGATGCGGAAGGGCTCGGCCGGCGGGGTCAGGCCGCGGGAGAGGTAGCCGAAGTCCCGTGTCAGGAAGGCGAAGAAGACCAGATGGCGCAGCCGTCCGGTGGCCTCGCGGCGTACGCCGAGGGCGTCGGCGATGTCCTGGCCGTGACCGAAGACCTCCATGATCCCGGCGGAGGCGAGGACGGTCGGCGGCAGCGGGTTGACCAGCCACGGCACGACCTGGTCCTCGGGGATGGCGGCGAGGGCGTCGACGGACCGGCGGCCGAGGGCGCGGAAGCGGCCCAGCAGCTCGGCGGGCGGGAAGGCGTTGAACCGGCGCAGGGCGGCGTCGACTGCGGCGTCGAAGTCGCGCGCGGCGCCGGCGGCGAGCTGGGCGAAGGCCTCGGGGTCGGAGGCCGCCGTGCCGGCCAGGTGGAAGATGAAGGTCAGGTGGGCGATCTGGTCGGCGACGGTCCAGCCGGTGGCGGGGGTCGGGGTGTGCCAGGCCTTGACGTCGAGGCCCTCGACGAGACGGGCGGTCTCTTCGATGTCGGTGGCGAGGTCCTTCACGACGTCGTTGAGCGTGTCCATGATCGTTTCTCCTTGGGAGGGTGGAAAAGGGGCCGGGGTGAGGGGGTGTCGCCGGTCAGCGGGCGGCGGACGATGCGCGGTGGACGGTTCCGCCGAGGCGGGCACCGGTCCGGACGGCGGCGGTGAGCGCCGCCCAGGAGGCGAGTTCCACCAGTTCCCGGTCTTCGGGGTGGACCGCGCGGAACGCGTCGATGTCCCCGTCGGTGATCTGGTGGGGGTTGAGGGCGATGAGGAGGGCGAGCCGGGCGGCGGGCAGCTGCCCGTCCGGCAGGGCGGCGGTGGCCCGGTCCAGCCAGGCGCGGCTCGGGCCGGGCACGGTCCCGTCGTGCACGGCGAGTTCGGCGTGCAGCAGGTCGCGCACGGCTTCGGGGATCCAGCGTTCCGCAGCGGCGTCGACGGACGCCACGGCCCGGGCGAGGGCGCCGGCGACGGCCGGGTTGGTCTTCGCCCAGTCGAGTCCGGCCGGCAGCGGGGCGGCGGGGAGCAGGGCGAGCGAGGCACCGGGAACCACGGTCCGGCCCCGGGTGGGGCGCAGGGCACGGGCGACCACCCGCATCGCCGGCCCGCGGCCCGCGGCGGGGGCCGCGGCGGGGACGGGAGAGTCGGGCAGGAAGAGCCGGACCATCCGGTTGAGGTAGTGGAAGGTGACGGCGGTGCCGAGGATCTCGGGGGCCTCCTGCGCGTCGAAGGGTGCCGGTGCCTGCCCGGCGGCCGGGCCGGTGTCCGCGCCGCGGGCCCACTTTGCGAGGGTTCCGTGGCGGTCGGCGGCGCCCAGGGTGGCGAGCGTGGCCTCGTGGACCTCGACGCAGTAGGGGCAGTCGTTGGCCTGGGAGACGGCGGTCGCGACGGCTTCCTTGGCGGCCCGGCCGACGCGGCCCTCGGCGAGGAGGGTCTCGCGCAGCAGCAGCCAGGCGGCTGCGAGCGTCTCGGGGGCCGGCGAGTGCAGCGCGAGGGGCGGGGCGACGATGCCGAACTCCCGCCGGGCCTGTGCGTAGACCTCGGCCACCGGGCCGCCGGCCGCGTCCTGCGGGACGGCCGTGATGTGCCGGATCTGCCGCAGAGAGCCCTTCAGCAGGATTCTTACGAGCGGTCGCACCGCCGCCTCCTGGTTCGGTTCGGATCGGGTTGTGTGAAGCAACCCACTGGACGTATGGATGGTTTTCTGAAGCAACTCACTGGGCCGCGAAAAGCCGTTCGGGAGGCTCACACCGTGGTCAGACGGCGCTGTTCCAACAGGGGCAGTACACCCGAGCGTCCGCTCTTGTGGCCGGTGGGGGCGGGGGCGCCGTAGGTGACGTCCACTCCCCTGGCCCGGGCGGCGGCCACGATGTGCGGCACGGCGCGTTCAGCGAGGGCGGCGATGGTCATCGCCGGGTTGACGGTCAGGGCGCAGGGGACGGCGGAGCCGTCGGTGACGAAGATGCCGGAGTGGCCGCGCAGTTCGTTGGTGTCGTCCAGGGCCGAGGTGTCCGGGTCGTCACCCATCCGGCAGGAGGCCAGCGGGTGGACGGTGTAGGCGCCGACGAGGTCGTTGGTCCAGGGCATCACCTTGGCGAGGCCGTCCTTCTCCAGGATCTCCTTCACCTCGGCGTCGGCCTGGTTCCAACCGTGCCACGTGTTCTTCGTCGGCTTGTACGACAGGTTGCCGCGGCCGAGCAGCTGCTGGGAGATGCGGTGGGAGTTGCCGGTGGCCGGCGGCGGTCCGAAGACCCCTTCGTTGTCGTCCTCGGTCATGGAGAAGATCGTCAGCCAGGACTTCCAGTTCTTCAGGATCTCCTTCTTCTCCTTGCCGAACCAGGTCGGACCGGTGGCGTCGGGAACCTGCGCGAGGATGGTGCCGAGGCCCGGCGGGAAGTAGAGCTGCTCCAGGGAGTAGCGGGAGTACTCCGGCAGTGAGCCGTCGAGCTTGTCCCAGCTGGCCACGGTCGGGCCCTTGCCGATCGCGTTGGCGCCGTAGGGGAGTTCGCCCTCGCCGCGGCTCAGGCCGAGGATCTCGGCGACCTTGTCCTCGTTGAGGACGGCCGTGTTGAGGCGCTCGCCGTTGCCGGAGAAGTAGCGGCCGACCGCGTGCGGCATCGTGCCGAGGTGGGCCTCGCTTCGCTGCAGGATGACCGGAGTGGCGCCGGCGCCCGCCGCCAGTACGACGATCTTCGCCTCGATGACGCCGGAGCCGGCCTGCAGGCGGTAGTCCTCGTCGTGAACGATGTTGTAGTGGACCCGGTAGCCGCCGTCGGCGGTGCGCTCCAGGTGCTGCACCTCGTGCAGGGGGCGGATCTCCGCGCCGTGGGCGAGGGCGGCGGGCAGGTAGTTGACGGTGAGGGACTGCTTCGCCCCGAAACGGCAGCCGGCCATCATGAAGTTGCAGTTGACGCACTTGGCGTTGTCGACGGCCGCTGCGAGCGGGTTGGCGGTGCGTCCGGCGTGGTCGCAGGCCGCCGCCCACAGGCCGCCCGAGTAGGAGGCCTCGTTCCAGTCGGGGTCGCTGACCGACAGGGACTCGTCGATCCGGTCGTACCAGGGGTCGAGGGTGTCACGGCTGACGGCCTCGGGCCACATCCGGCGGCCGATGCTGCCGTGCCGGTCGAAGACGAACCGGGGGGCCCGCGGCATGGCCGCGAAGTAGACGACGCTGCCGCCGCCGACGCAGTTGCCGCCGAGCACGCTCATGCCGTCGCCGACGACGAAGTCGAAGATGCGGGTGTAGGAGGAGCCGAGCTTGTAGTCGTGCTCGAACTCGCGGTTCTTCAGCCAGGGCCCGCGCTCCAGGACGGTGACCTTGGCACCGCCGGCGGCCAGGTGGTAGGCGGTGATGGCGCCACCGAAGCCACTGCCCACGACCAGGACGTCGGTCTTCTCGATCGCGTTGCTCATGCGGGGCTCCCGGTGGGTGTGGTGTCTGGGTGGGGTTCGGCCAGCTGTCTGCCGTAGCCGGAACTCTTGAAGCGCCACAGTCCGTCGGCGTCCGGCCGGGTGATGCCCATGGCCGTCAGACCCGGGTGACCGTCCGCGAGAGCCTCGGCGGTGTGCAGGTGGGCCGCGGAGTCGAAGGCCATGTTGCAGAAGAGGGAGAGCAGGACCCAGAAGTCCTTCTCCGGGTGGCCGGGTGTGGTCAGTTCCTGGATGAGGCGGACCCGGTCGTCGTAGTCGAGACCGACGAAGGGCGGCACGTCCGGGTCGAGGGCGATGCCGGCCTTCTCCGCGTAGTCGCGGGCGTGGCCGTTGACCCGGTCGGCCAGGTCCTCCAGACCGTCGTGGATTCCGGTGGCGTCCCAGCGGAGCAGGTCGATGGCTCCGCAGACGACGGCGCCGCCACCGGTGCTGACTCCGGCGATCGCCCGGTCACCGGGCCACCGCTTCTCGCCCGGGACGATGGTGTCCGCGTAGGCCTCGAGGGTGAGGGTGGTGTCGGGCCCGATGTCGACCCTGCGCTCGGGGGTTCTTCTCACTGCAGGCAACGGGGCCTCCGGTCAGGTCATTTGGATTTCCTGGTGGCGTTGAGAAAAAGCTAGAAGTGCTGAGTCTTTTCAAACAACCAACCAGGAGGGTGTTCGCCCGAACACCGGCCCCATGCCCGATCCGCCAAAGTCGCGCTGTCCCCGCCGGCGGACCCTCAAAAAAAACAGGTCGTTCATTATGCTCTCTCCGGATGCGTTGTTCTCCGTGACGTCCGGGCCCTCTCGAGCGGTTCGAGGGAATCCGGGAACGCCTCGATCTCGCCGAGGGGGGAAGGGGAGAGGTGAACAGCAACGACAGATCTCTGACGCTGCCCGCCAACTTCACTCACCGGGTGCGGATCGAGGCACTTCTGCCGGCGGATTCGCCCCGCTTGAACGGCGTCGACGACGGCCATGTGCGCCGCCTCGCCGACATCTACACCGCGCTGCCCCCCATTCTCGTCCACCGCGCGACCATGCGGGTGGTCGACGGAATGCACCGGGTCGCCGCCGCCGCCGCGAACGGGCTCACCTCCGTGGAGGTGCAGTACTTCGACGGCCCGGACGAAGAAGCGTTTCTGCGGTCGGTGACGGCCAATGTCGCGCACGGCCTGCCGCTGTCCGTGGCGGACCGCAAGGCGGCCGCCGAACGCATACTGCGCTCCCATCGCGACCTCTCGGACCGGGCCGTCGCCGCCTACACCGGACTCGACGCGAAGACGGTCGCGACACTCCGTCCGTGTTCGACCGTGGATTCTCCTCAGTCGAACATCCGGATCGGCACCGACGGCCGCACCCACCCGCTCGACCGCACGGCCGAGCGGATCCGGGCCGCCGAACTCATGACCCGCAGACCCGATCTGCCGCTGCGGGCGATCGTCAAGGAGACCGGACTGTCACTGGGCACAGCCCACGACGTGCGCCAGCGTCTGCTGCGCGGCGAAGCCCCGGTGCCCACGGGCCGCCGGACGCCGGCCCGGCGCGAGCCCGCCGCCGCGGAGGACCACCCCGCGCCCAGCGCCAAACGCGCCACCGGCACCGGCGCCCCGGCCGAGAGTGCCTCCGCCGGCTCGAACCGCACCCGCGGATCGCTGGAGACCCTGCGGCGGCTCGCCGGCGACCCGTCCTTGCGGCACTCCGAGTCCGGGCGCCAGTTCCTGCGCTGGCTGCACACCCACTTCATGGTCGACGAGGCCTGGCGCCAACAGGCCGACGCGGTCCCCGCGCACTGCACGGGCACCGTCGCGGAACTGGCCCTTCAGTGCGCGGGCGCCTGGAAGCGGTTCGCCGAGGACCTCGACCGGCGACGGCTGACCCACATGACGCCCGCTCCAGCACGGCACGCCGCCCCCGAATCTCGGCAGGGAGCATGACGCACAGACAGGGAGAAACGGTGACCACCACCGCCATCGAAGCCGCCGTCCTTCGAGTCATCGACGAAATGCATGCGAATCTCGGCCAGGAACTCACGATCGACGACATGGCCCGCACCGCCATGTTCAGCAAGTTCCACTTCACCCGGGTGTTCCGGGATGTGACCGGCACGTCTCCCGGACGTTTTCTCTCCGCCCTGCGTCTGCAGGAGGCGAAACGCCTGCTCCTCCAGACGGATTTCAGCGTCGCCGACATCAGCAGCCAGGTCGGATACAGCAGTGTCGGCACTTTCAGTTCCCGATTCAAGTCCTGCGTAGGCGTATCGCCGAGCATGTTCCGGGAATCAGACGGATTCACTGCGGAAATCGGAACCGGGGAACAGGGCGAACGGGCGGCCGAGCACTCTCACGGCACGCTGCGCGGGCGGGTGCACCTTCCCCAGGACCGCGCGGCCGGCCACTGCTTCGTGGGCCTGTTCCCCACGCCCGTCCCACAGGGACGGCCGGTGCGCTGCGCCGTCCTGGACGGTCCCGGCTCCTTCGAGCTGCGCGATGTCCCGGACGGAACCTGGCACGTGCTGGTTCACTCCGTGCCCTACGGCTACGAGCACATGCCGTCCGGCACCGGTGACCGTGACGTCGTCTCCGTGGGCAGCTACGGACCGGTGACCGCGCACGAGGACACCCTGCTGATGCCGGCCGAGATCGTCCTGCGCCCGCTGGACGCCCTGGACCCGCCGGTGCTGATGGCGCTGCTCGACCTGCGCGCCGACGCGCTGGAGCGCATCGCCGGCTGACCACCGGGGAACCGGCGAAGGGGCAGGCACGGAGATTTCCGTGCCTGCCCCTTCGCGCGTGGACCACGCGGTGACCTTCCTCAGTCCGCCGGCCGGATCGTCATCGGCAGTCCGCCCCGCATCCGCAGGGACATCATCGGCTCCGGGACGCCCTGATGCCCGGGCACCGCGGCCAGGTCGAGGTCCCGGCTGACGAGCGCGGTGACGAACACCGCCTCCATCATCCCCAGGTTGCTGCCCACGCAGAAGCGCGGCCCGGCCCCGAAGGGGATGTAGGCGTAGCGGTGCCGGTGGGCGACGCGCGCGGGGTCGAACCGGCCCGGGTCGAACCGCTCGGGGTCCTCCCACAGGTCCGGATGGCGGTGCAGGGTGTACGGACACACCAGGACGTCGGCCTTGGCCGGCACGTCGAACCCGCCGACCCGGTCGGGTCCCTGGGCGACGCGCGGCAGGATCCACACCGGCGGATACAGCCGCATGGCCTCCTGCACGACCTGCGTGGTGTACGTCAGCTTGTGCAGGTCCTCGGCGTCGGGCAGCCGGCCGCCGGCCAGCACACCCCGTGCCTCCTCGCGCACCAGGTCCCGTACGTGCGGATGCCGGGCGAGCAGCAGCAGGGTCCAGCCGAGCGTGCTGGCCGTGGTCTCGTGGCCGGCCAGCAGCAGCGTGACCAGTTCCTCCTGCAGCAGCCGGCGGCCGAGGGCGGCGTCCTCACGCTCGCGGGCGGCGAGGATCATCCGGGCGAACGCGTCGTCGGCGCCTTCCCCGTCGGTGAGGCGGGCGCTGCGGTCGGCGACCAGTTCGTCGACGATCCGGGTGAGTTCCCGGCGGGCCCGGCGGAACCGGCGCTGGGTGCCGAGCGGCACCCAGGTCGGCACCAGCCCCTGGCTGACCATGTCGAACATGGCCTGGTCCTGGACGGCCTCGAAGGCGTGCGCGATACCGCCGTGCGCGTCGAGGGTGGTGTCCATGAGGGTGCGGCCGAGCACCCCGAGAGTGAGCCCGGTGACCTCGTTCAGGATGTCGACGGGCGTGTCCCCGGCGCGCCGGCGCAGCAGTTCCACCAGCCGCGCGGACTCCTCGGCGACGGCTCCGGCCTGGGCGGCGATCCGCCCGGGCCTGAACGCGGGCTGCACATTGCGGCGCTGGGCGCGCCACAGCTCGCCCTCACTGGTGAGCAGACCGTCGCCGAGCACCTTGCGGGACTCCACCAGGCCGATGCCCTTGTGGTAGTTGCCGGCGTTGTCGGCCAGCACATGCTTGGCGTAGTCCGGCCGGTTGAAGATATAGAGCTTCTTCGGCCCCATGGAGACACGGACGGCGTCGGAGAGAGCGGCCGCGTCCCGCATCATGCCGAGCCGGTCCACCGCGAGCTTGCGCAGCAGGCCGGGCAGCCGCCACACGGGCGGTCCGGGCGGGTGGACACTCATGTGCGCTCCCCTTCCGCGGCCTCGGCCAGCCGCCGGAAGCGGCCGTGGTGGAAGACCAGCGGCTCGCGGTCCGGCAGGGCGTCCAGGGCGAGCACCCGGCCGAGGTGGACGGTGTGGTCGCCGCCGTCGTACGTCCGCCACCGGGCGCACTCGAAGTGAGCGGCCGCGCCGGCGATCAGCGGGGCGCCACCGGCCGGCCCGGGCAGCCAGTCCACGGCGTCGAACTGGGCGGCGCCCGCGGGCCGGGAAGGGTCGGCGAAGTGCCGGGCGACGTCCTCCTGGCCCGAGCCGAGGACCGACACCGCGAAGGTCTCGGCCCCGGCGAGGACCCGGTTCATGACGGCGTCGTTGCCGACGCACAGCAGCACCAGGGCCGGATCCAGGGACACCGAGGTGAAGGAGTTGGCGGTCATGCCGCGCGGGCCGGGCCCGCCGACGGTCACGACCGTCACCCCGGTGGCGAAGGAACCGAAGGCCCGCCGCAGCCACGCGGGATCGCCGGTGACAGCGTCCCGCGGCGGTGCGGCGGCCAGGGTGCTCATGCCGCTCGCCCCGTGAGCGCCCGGCCCTGGACGGCGTACGGTTCGAGGGCGTGGGCCAGTGCCTCGGGGATGAGCGAGGGCACCGTGTTGGTGTTCGGGCCGCGCATGCACGCGATCCGCTGGCGCCCGCGGGCGACCAGGACTTCCGCACCATCGGTCACCTTGACGTAGTCGAAGGTGAACTCCAGCTGGGTCTGGCCGAGTTCGGCCAGTCGCATCCGGATGGACAGCTCGTCGAAGGCGGTGATCTCGGCGAAGAACTCGCAGTCCACCTTCAGCGTGAACAGCTTCAGGTCGTCCTGGACGTCGGCCAGCACCGCCGGTGCCCTCTGATGCAGGAACAGCTCGCGGCACCGGCCCTGCCAGCGCAGGTAGTTCACGTAGTACACATTGCCGACGAGGTTGGTCTCCTCGAAGCCGACCGTGTGCCGGTACTCGAAGTAGTCGTCCGCCATGGTCTAGGCCCTCCCTTCGGTGAGTTGCGGCTCGTGCGTGAGGAACGCGAAGACGGCCGGCTCCAGAGCGTCGCGCAGCGCGGTGACGAACGTGGCGATCCGCAGGTCGCCGACGGCGAAGACCACCCAGGCGTCCTTGCGGCGCGGCAGCACCGTCAGCGGCGCGCCGGCCATGATGCCCGCCTTGCGCAGGCACTCCACCGCACCCCACACACGCGTGGCGGCGGTGTCCGGCGCCTCGCCCGTCTCCCGGGCGACCAGTTCGGCGACGGCCGCGTGTTCCCCGAGCAGTCCACTCCACTCGTCGGCCGACCGCATGCTGACCGCCTCGATGTCGCAGGCGACCTCGGTGTCGGCGACGGCGCTGAGGGTGACCCCCAGACCGTGTGCCGCCGACATCGACATGTGCCGGTCCTGCTCCAGTTCCGGTCGCCCGTCCGGGCGGTGGCGGACCGCGGCCGGGCTGCCCAGGGCCCGTGCCGCCGCGTCGGCGGTGAAGCCGCGGCGCTGCGCGACGGAGCCGGCGGGTGTGTCCCCGTGCGGCTCGACGGCGACGGCGACACGGCTGCCGACGACGTCCTCCAGGGCACGCTCCAGGTACGGGCCGAGCAGCGGGGCGACCCACGGGCCACTGCCGTCGGTCTTGCGCACGGCGTGCAGGGTCAGGCCGTCCCAGCGTTCGACGACGGTGCCGTGTTCGTCGCGGACCGCGATGTCGTACACATAGGTGTCGCCGTCGTGGCTGCGTTCGACGGCGGTGTACCGCAGCCGGTCCGGTACGTGGCCGCCGGAGCCGAGCGCGTGGATCCGCTCCACGCCGGACGGCAGCAGGGTGGCGTCCGGGACGCACACCTGGTTGCCGTGCATGAGCGCGTCGCGCATGCCGGGGTCGGCGAGCAGCAGTTCACCGGGCAGGAAGCCGGCGAACCAGCCCTCGGGCCGCTGCTGCACGGCGACCTCGGCGTCCACGTGCCGGGCGGCGGCCCGGTGGAAGCGGCGCAGCCGCTGGAAGCGGGCGCCCTGGAACAGGACGCTGCCGTACAGGTCGGCGGCCGGGTCCAGTGGGACGACCGGGGTGTCCTCGGGAACCTGCAGCGGCGGCCCGGCCAGTGCAGCGGTGTCGGTGAACAGCAGCCGGGCGCGGAAGTGCTCGGCGACGAAGCCGGTGTCCTCGGCGTGGATGGCGACGTCGACGGCGTCGGGGCCGGTGACGGTCGCCGCTATCCGGATCCGGGTGCTGCCGCTGGGCGGTACGACGATGGGCCGCAGGAACTTCGCGCCCTCGATGACCGGGGCGCCGGTGTGTCCGGTGACCGCGGAGGCGACCTGGGTCATGGCCTCCATGCCGATGACGGCGGGAAGCAGCAGGTTGCCGTCGAGCAGGTGGTCGGACAGGTAGGGGTCGGTGCCGGCGTTCAGCTCGACCTCGGTGACCAGCTCGACGCCGTGGTAGCGCACGAGCGGGTTGCCGGTGAAGCGCAGTATCGGCAGGGCCGGCAGGTCGCGGCGGACGGTGTCGATGCCCTCGGTGCGGCCGCTGATGACGGTGACGACGGGTGCGTCCGGGTCCTCGACGAGGCGCAGCAGGATCTCCACGCCCTGGTCCGGGGAGACGGGGGTGATGCCCTCGCGGGAGAGGGTCTCGACGACGGAGAGCTTCTCGCCCATGCCGACGCCGGACCACACCGACCATTCCATGCAGCGGGCGCGCAGCCCCGGGTGGGTGCGGGCGACCTCCTCGGTGAGGTCGGCCAGCCACTCGTTGGCGGTGGCGTAGTGGGCCTCTCCGCGCAGACCGGCCCGGCCGATGATGCTGCCGAAGGTGACCAGCAGCTTCAGGGCGCCGGCGCCCACCGCGTCGAGGACGGTGCGCAGTCCGTCGACCTTCGGGGCGAAGGTCCGCTCGAAGTCCTGCGGGGCGAGCCGGGCCAGAGCGTTCGGCTCGTTGCGCCCGGCGCCGTGCAGCAGGCCGGTGATCGCGCCCAGCTCGCCGGTCAGTTCGGCGACGGCCGCGCCGACCTGCTCGGCGTCGGTGACGTCGGCGCGGGCGTAGTGCACCCGCACGCCGTCGGCGCGCATCCGCTCCAGGTTGTCGGCGAGTTCGCGGTCCTCGGCCGGGTCGGACCGGCCCAGGACGGCCAGCTTGGCACCGGTCCGCTGGGCCACGGCCAGCGCGCACTCGGCGGAGATGCCCTTGCCGCCGCCGGTCACCAGCAGGACGTCGGAGGCGTCCAGCGGGGACTCGGTGCGCTGCGCCGCCACGGGCAGTGCCCGCAAGGTCGGCACCCGGCGCGTACCGGCGTCGTCGTAGTGGACCTCGGCGAACCGGGTGGTCGCCGCGACCTCGGCCACCACGCGTTCCACCACGTCCGGCACCACCGGGGTGTGGACGACCGTGGTCCGCAGGTGCGGGGCCTCCTGGTACAGGGTCTTGACCAGACCGGCGGCGCCGCGCCCGTCCTGGACGAGGACGAAGCGCCGTGCGCGGTCGCCGGCGAGCGCGCTGTGCGCGGCGGCCAGCACCCGCTCCACCTCCTGGCGCCCGCAGCCCCTGGCCAGCACGGCGAGGACGCCGGCGCCGACGCCGGCGCCCGCGAGTTCCCGGCGCAGTTGCTCGGCGTAGGGGTGGCCGGCGGTGGCGAACAGTTCCCAGTCGCCGTCGGTGCCGTCGGCGGCCGGGTGCGGCCGCGCGACCTCGTCGAGGTCCACGGCGAAGGGGCGGGCCCAGGGGGCCGCGCCCGCGACGACCGGGGCACCGCAGAGCGCGGCGCCGCCGTTGCCGACCAGGGTGTCCAGCGCCTCGGCCAGTTCGGCCAGTGTGGCGGTGGCGAAGTTCGTCGGCACCTGTGCGGCAGCGATGCCGAGGCGGGATGCCGCCTGGTTGACGATCTGGCCGACGGTGATCGAACTCATGTGCAGGTCGTCCAGGAGCCGGCTGCCGGGGTCGACGAGTTCGGCGGGCAGTTCGGCACGCTCGGCGACGAGGGCGCGCAGTACCTCGAGCGCGTCGGCGCCGCCGTCGGCCGTCTCCTCGCCGGCCGGGGCGGCCGTGGCAACCGGTGCCGGTCCCGTGTTCGCGGCCTGCGCTGCCGGAGGGGCGGAGGCGGCGGCAGCGGCGGAGGCCTCGGGAGCCGGGCGGCGCACGGCCGCCGGTATCCCCTCGCGCGGCGCCTGCTCGCAGGGGCTGGCGAAGAAGGAGAACTCCTGCCCGACCTCCAGGGGCCGGATGAGCCGGTCCTCGAAGAGCCGCTCCAGGGCGACGGGCGCTCCGGCGACGAACGCGGCCGCGGCGACGGCCAGGACGCCGCGCAGCGACTCGTCGTCGGTGTCGAGGGCGACGGCGGGTACACCGGTGGCGGCCTCGGCGAGGCCGGTGAGGACCCGTCCGGGGCCGACCTCGACGAACAGGTCGACGTCCCGGGCGGCCTCGCGCACCGCTTGCGTGAAGCGGACGGGGCCGGTGATCTGCTCGGTGAGCAGCGCGGCCAGGTCCGTCTGCCGGGTCAGCTCCTCGCCGGTGACGGTGGAGACGACCCGCGCGGCCGGGGTGCCCAGGCGTGCGGTGGCCAGCCAGTCGCCGAAGGCCGCGGCGGAGCCGGCGACGAGCGGCGAGTGGAAGGCGTGCGAGACCTTGAGGGGGATGCAGGTGACATGGGCGCGCTCGGCGCGGCGCCGCACCTCCTCGATGTCCGCGGGCGAACCGGCGACGACGGTCTGCTCCGGGCCGTTGTACCCGGAGATGACGGCGTCGAGGCCGGCGAGGAGTTCCCCGGCCCGCTCGGGTGTGGTGCCCAGCGAGGCCATCGTGCCCGGATCGCCGTGCTGGGCCATGGCCCGGCCGCGTACCCGCGCCGCTTCGAGGAGCGTCTCCGCGTCGAAGGCCTGTGCCCAGTACAGGGCGGACAGTTCGCCGAGGCTGTGGCCGACGGCGACGCACGCTTCCAGGCACAGGGCGTCCAGGACGCGCAGGCCCGCGGCGGAGCCGGTGGCGATGCGCGGCTGGGCCACGTCGGTGGCGACCATGTCGCCGGTGGTGGGCAGTGCCGCCTTCGCGAAGACCTCGGCGGCCTCGGGGAAGCGGCGGCTCAGCGCCCCTCCGCCGGCGCCGTGACCGGAGCCCTGGCCCGGGAAGAGGAAGCCGATCCGGGCGCGTTTGCCGGCCCGGCCGAGGAAGCCACGGCCGTCGGCGGCGGCGTACGACGTCTTACCCGTCTCCAGGAGGCCGGCGAGGTGGGTCAGGCGGCGTTCGGCGTCCTCGGGGGAGGAGGCGACGACGGCCGCGCGGTGCGGCAGGCCGCGCAGTTCGCGCTGGAGCGTGGCGGCGAGGTCGGCGACCTGTCCGTAGGAGACCCGGCTCACGAAGGCCGCGACCTCGGTGAGCCGGGCGCGCAGCGCCGCCGGCGACTCCCCGTCCAGGACGAGGAGTTCGCAGTCCTGCGGGGCGTGCGCGAGGGCGGCGGAGCGCCGGCTGCGGGCCGTGCGCCGCCGGCCGGCGGGTTCGTCGAGGACGATGTGGGTGTTGATGCCGCCGAAGCCCATGGCGGTGACGCCGGCCCGGCGCGGTGCGCCATCGGGCCACGCCTCGGCCTTGCGCAGGGCCTTGAGGTTGGTGTTGTCGTCGGCGAGCAGTTCGTGCGGGTCGACGGTGCCGATGGCCGGCGGCAGGGTCTGGTGGTCGACGGCCATGGCCGCCTTGATCAGACCGGCGATGCCGGCGGCGGCCTTGGTGTGCCCGATCATGCCCTTGATGGAGGTGATGGCGGCGGGCGGTGCGTCGGGGTCGGCCTCGCGGCGGGCACCCATGAGGGCGGTCAGCTCGGTGGCGTCGCCGACGGCGGTGCCGGTGCCGTGGCCCTCGAAGAGCCCGACGGTCTCGATGCCGAACCCGGCGCGCTCGTAGGCCCGTTCGAGGGCCAGCTGGTATCCGCCGACCTCGGGGCGGGTGATGCCGCCCTGGCCGTCGGAGGACACGCCCCAGCCCGCGACGGTCGCGTAGATGCGGTGGCCCGAGGCGAGGGCGTCCTCCTCCCGCATCAGGACGATCATGCCGCAGCCCTCGCCCGGCCAGAAGCCGTTGGAGCCGCGGTCGTACAGGCGCATCTCGCCCTTGGCCAGCGCTCCGGTCTTGGCGAAGCCGATGATCTCGAAGGGATCGATCGACAGGTCCACGCCGCCGACGACGGCGACGTCGATGTCGCCGCCGGCCAGCGCGGTGCCCGCGGAGGTGACCGCCAGCAGCGAGGAGGAGCAGGCGCCGTCGACGGTGTAGCCGCCGCCGCCCAGATCGAAGTGGTTGCAGATCCGGCCGGCGATGGTGTTGGCGAGTCCTCCGGCGAGGGTGTCCTCGTCGATGGCGGGGAACGGCTCCTTGTAGGCGGCCTCGACGTCGTCGAGGAAATGCGTGATGCGGTCCTCGTCCCAGTCCTGTTCGCCCTGGAGGGCGGCGGCCATCACCCGCCGTACGTACGGCCAGCGCAGCCGCATGACGTTGGCGCGGGCGAACTCGCCGGTCAGGGTGTTGCCGACGATGACGCCGGTGCGCCTGCGGGGCAGGCCCTCCCCGGCCGGGAACCCGGCGTCGGCGAGGGCGCGTCCGGCGGTGTCCAGGGCGAGCCAGTGGGTCAGGTCGGTCGAGCGGAAGGTGCTGCCCGCGATGCGGTGGGCGATCCGGTCGAACGCGTAGCCCTCGATGACCGCGGCGTTGCGGGCGTAGAAGGTGTCGGGGGTGGCCGGGTCCGCGTCCCAGTAGTCGTCCAGGTTCATCCGGACGTCGGGCAGGCGGCGGAACGCACGCCGTCCGGCGACGGCGTTGTCCCACAGTTCCTTCGGGTTGGTTGCGTCGGGATAGCGGCAGGCCATGCCGACGATGGCGATTCTGGTCATGCGACCACCGGTGTCTTCAGGATGTCGGCCTCGGCGTTCGCCCGGGCGGGGCAGGAGCAGGCGCCCTGCGGGCACGTGCACGCCGCGGCTTCGGCGCTTTCCGGGGCGGGGCAGGAGCAGGCGCCTTCCGGGCAGCCGCACGCGGCGGCGTCGGCCGCCGGGGCGGCGTCCTTGCGGGCGGCGTGGGCCTGTTCGACGGACTGGGTGACGGCGGCGAGGGCGAGGGCCTCCTCGGCCCGCTTGCGCGCCACGATGTCGGCGGTCCACAGGAAGGCGCCGCGGACGGCGCAGGTGAGCGCGGTGGCGAAGAACAGGCCGTAGGCGATGCCCAGCGCGGTCACCACGCCGTAGAGGGTGGCGACACCGCCGCCGAAGGCGATCTGGCCCCACTTGGAGGAGGGGGACGTACCCGGGTCCGTGATCATGTAGTTCGTGAAGAGCACGAACGCCACGCCGGTCATCATGGCGAGGCCCGCCGGGATGGAGGTGCCGAACAGCAGGCCGCGGACGACCGCCTGGAGGGCGAAGCCGCCGACCCAGGCGAAGATCAGCCACATCCGCTCGGTGAGCTTGGCGTTCAGCATCGTGCCGAGCGTGAGGATGATGGCGGGCACGAGCCAGTCGAAGCCGCCGTAGAGGTATTCGGTGAACTGGTACGGCGGCGCGATCGACGCCCACGGGAAGAGCACCAGGATGACGGCGATGCCGAAGTTCGACGGGTTCATGAAATGCCGCATGCGGCCCTTCACCGGGGCGCGCAGCACCCATTTGGTGCCGACGGCGACGACGACGCCGAACACCATGACCCACACGACGTCGTTGACGTACAGCAGCATGTTCACCGCGAGACCGGTGATGTGCGCCGGGTAGAGGAACTCGGCCACGCCGCGCGGTCCGTTGCCCCGGAAGCGTGGCGTGCGGCCCTCGACGCGGGCGCCGAGGATCTCCAGGACGAACTCGAGCGAGTAGGCGGTCGCCAGGGCTACCAGCGGCCAGGTCCAGGGCTGTTCGAATCCCAGCAGGGTGTACCCGAAGACGTTCAGTACGGAGATGGAGACCGCGAACCGGAACAGGGCCGTGACGGCCTTCGGATTATGGCGTGGTGCGTTGGTCTGGGGGGACATGGTCACTTCTCCTTGGCCAGGTCGCCGAGTTCGATGCTGTGCCGGCCCGGCTTCAGCGTCAGTTCCTGCTCGTGGACGACACCGCCTCGGTCGCGCCAGGTGATCTGGGTGGGCAGCGGGCCCGTGATCCCCTTGCCGAGGCCGATGTGGATGTCGGTGCTGCGCTTGCCGGAGTGGCCGCCGCCGCCGTCGACGCGGTCGATCCGCTTGGTGCCGTCGGGCAGCCGGACGCAGACCTCCGCGCCCACGACGGCGCCGCCGCCGGGGTGGGTCAGCGTCAGGCCCAGGTAGGCGCCGGTGTCCCGGCTGACGTTGTGGTAGAAGACCGGATCGCCCCACTGGCGGGCCACCGCCATGTCCAGGCGGCCGTCGCCGTCGGTGTCGGCGGTGGCGATGCCTCGGGTGGGAATCGGCTCGCCGATGCCGAGGGCCACGGAGAGGTTGACGTACTTGCCGTTCGAGGCGTCCTTGACGTAGAAGCGCATGCGCTGGTTGCCGGCCAGGTCGTCACCCTGACGGACGTTGGGCCACCACTGCGGGTTGGGCACGAGCGAGTCGTTGGCGGTGGCGAGTTCCTGCAGCTGGGGCCAGCGGTTGGTCTTGCCCTTGACGAAGCCGTTGGCCTGGGCGATCTCCAGGTCGCCGTTGTTGTCGAAGTCGCCCATCTTCACGTCCCAGCCCCAGCCGGACCAGGCGAGGCCCAGGCCGGAGGACTTGTCCTTGAACGGCGCTTGGCCCTTCTGGAAGCTCTTGCGCAGGTCCGCCTTGCTCTTGGCCTGGTCGACGAAGGCGAAGTTCGACTCCTGGATACCGAACGACGTCGTGATGTTGCTGACGAACATGTCGTACATACCGTCGTGGTCGAGGTCGCCGAAGTCGACGCCCATGCCCTTGAACGAGCTGCGGCCCAGTTGCTTGGACTTGGGCACGGTGCCGTTGTGCACGGCCTTGACCTCGGCGAACTTGATCGTGCCCGGCTTGGACTTGTTGTAGAGCAGCGCGGAGGTGCCGAAGTCGTGGGCGAGGAACAGCTCCGGCAGGTGGTCGCCGTCCAGGTCGGCGGCGGAGGCGCCGAGTGTCCAGCCGTGGTTGAGGCTCTGCGGGATGGCGTCGTCGACCTTCTCGTAGCCGTCCTTCGTCCAGCGGAAGAAGTGGCCACCGCCGCCGTTGGTGGCGTGCGACAGCGAGGCGTTCATGGTGACGTCGCCGTCCTTGGACGGGTCCAGGACGGGGCTGTCGGGGAAGTAGTTGCCGATGTAGATGTCGTCGTGGCCGTCACCGTCGAAGTCGGCGACGGCGGCGGCGTTGGAGTTCCACAGGGGGCCGGTGTACTTCGCGCCGGACTTGCCGGGCAGCAGCTCGGTCGGCCGGAAGGAACGGGCCGTCAGCGGCTGACCCTTCTGGCCCTGGTTCAGGAAGATGACCGGCGTGCGGCCCCAGTAGTAGACGAGGAGGTCCGTCTTGCCGTCCTCGTTGTAGTCGCCGGGCACACAGCCCATCGGCGCCATCGTGGTGCTGGTGCCCAGCGGCGCCGGGTTCAGCGCGAACGGCGGGTACGGGTCCTTCCGTGTCGGTGCCGGGCTGACGAAGGCCTGGTCGGTGCGTGGGTCGACGACGCACAGGTCATTGGGCAGGCCGTCCCCGTCCAGATCGTTCACGGCGATACCGGCACCGACCGAGGATATCCAGGCATCAATGTGCTTGAACGCCTTGTTGACTCGCCGGACCTCCTGCTTCTTGAACCCCGCGGGCTCGGCGATGGACATCGGCTCGAACGAGAAACTCTTTGCCAGTTTGTTGACGTCGGCGGCCGAGGCATGAGGCAGTCGGACGCCGTAGAACGTGCCGACCATCAGGGCCAAGGCGACAATTCCCGGCGAATTTCGGCGAACCCAGTTTTTTGCGACCGTCACTGGTCAGCACCTTTCGAAACGAGCGACGAGGAAGCGAGGTGCGCGGCGATGTCGTGGCGCCAGGCCTCGTAGGCCGGGAACGGGCCGGGAGTCTCGGGCGACCGGGGCCGGGTGTCGCGGCACACCTGCGCGGCACCGTCGGCCGTCGTACGGCACACGACGCGGGCCGCGAGGTGGGTGTGGTCGATGACGGTGCCGGCCTTGACGCGGGCCTCGGTGGCGAACGCGGCCCCCTGGGCGAGCGCCCAGCGGTGCTCGCCGGCGCCGTGGACGAAGTGCGCGAGTTCGTCCTCGCTGACGCCCCCGGCGTAGGCACAGGCGAGGCCGGCGCCCGCGTAGAGGTCGGCGTGGCGGTGCTCGGGGTAGGCGCGGATCAGGTCGGTGACGACGTCCGGGTCGGTGCCGCCGACGAACCACAGGGCGCGGCCGATGCCCTGGTCGATGGCGTTGGCCGTGTAGTGGTTGTGACCGCCGCGCCAGCGGAAGGGGTGCTGGACGCTGGGGGTGCGCACGTAGGCGTCCGTCTTGAAGTACGCCTGGTGGAATCCGTAGCCGTCCAGGGCCAGCCAGCGCAGCAGCGGATCGGTGGAGCGGATGTCGGGCCACAGCGCCTTGGGCAGGCGGGCCATCGCCCAGCCGATGCCGACGTAGATCATGTAGTCGTGGTGACGGCCCCGGCCGGCCAGCAGTCCCTGGAGCCGGCCGCCGTGTCCGGGCAGCGAGTCGTACACCGCCGCGCCCATGCCGGCGCCCTCGTAGGCGAAGCCGCGCATGTCCCGAGGGACGGTCTCCAGCAGTTCCTCGGCTTCGGCGGGCGAGCCCGCCTCCACCGCACAGGCGTATCCCTTGAGGAACGTCTCACCGATGTACTCGAGGCGTTGCTTTGCTTCCGCGTTCTTCACATGGAAACCACGCACCTCCATGGTTGTCTCGGAAACAGGAGGTGTGAGCAATCGACGCCGGAAAGCGCCAAAGAAACTGGACACAGCAGTTAACCGCCCCTCTCGAATCCCTTGAATCCCCAGCGAATCGAATGTAGTCAGGGGCCTCGGAGGGGCGTCTACTTCAGATGTGCTCAAACAACGGCGCTGCTCAGTTGCCGGCGCACATTGCGGCGCCAGACCTCGTAGGCCGGTCCGGTGCCGTCCTCTGGAGCGGCGGCCGCGCAGTCGTCGGCGAGGCGCGCGACGGCCGGGACGGTGCGCCCGGTGAACGCGTGCACCGCGATGCTGCTGTGCTCGGGGACGTACCCTGCGTGGTGGCGGGCCTTGGCGGCGAACACCGCGCCCTGGGCGAGGTGCTCAGCGAGGTCGCCCGCTTCTTCGTGCAGCGCGCGCAGGCCGGCCTCCGTGGTGCCGCCGGCGAAGGTGGCGGCGAGGCCGACGCCGCTCCACAGGTCGGCGCGGCGGTCACCGGCGAACGCCCGTACGGCCGCGGACACGTTGTCCACGTGCCCGCCGTGGATGAACCACAGCGCGCGTCCGACGCCCTGGTCGAAGGCGCGCTGCCAGTAGGAGGGGGCGCCACCCCAGGCATAGGGGGCGTCCAGGCGCTGCCCGTCCACCCAGGTGCCGGTGTCGAAGTACGCGCGGTCGAAGCCGTAGCCGTCGACGCACAGCCAGCTCATCGCCGGGTACAGGTCGGGCTCGTCCAGGTCCGGGACGAGCTTCTTCCACAGCGGCCTGGGCAGTTTGGCCATGGCGAAGCCGATGCCGATGTAGTTGAGGAACACGTGCGGCCTGCCGCCGCCTCGCATCAGGTCGGCGGTGCGGTGGCCCTTCGGGCCGACCGTGTCGCGGATCGCGCAGGCCATGGTGGCGCCCTCGTAGGCGAAGCCCCGGTTGAGCGGGTCGACGAGTGCCAGCCGGCGCTCGGTGGTGGCGGTGTCCCGGTCCTCGATGCCCCATTCGAAGCCGGTCACCACCGCCTGCGGTACTGCTTCCAACTGACGTGTGAGTTCGGTGGCTTCGACGTGGAATCCTCGCCGCGCGAAGCCGACCTCGTCCAGGGACGGAGCCATGATGAGCCTGCGCAGCGCTCCCAGTGCCGGCACGGGCGCCTCCTCGTAAGCGCCGCTCCCTTACCGGCGGCGGGGCTGTCATGGTCGTCGACCCCGTTGCCGGGAGGCATCTTCGCCCGTGCGCTGTGCGCCGGCGCGGTCAGCGGATGCGGCGGACGTCCACCTCTTCGTCGTGCACGGCCCGTCCGCAGTGCGAGCAGCAGAGCGCGACCTCGAGGGTGCCCTCGCAGCCGAGGTGGTCGGCGCGCCTCGGCGGGCCCAGTTCCTGCGGCAGGTTGCGGTCGCCCCACTGCATCAGGGCGACGACCGACCGGGTCAGGTCCCGGCCCGCAGGGGTGAGCCGGTACTCGTGGCGTACCGGCTTGTCCTGGTAGGGCACCCGTTCCATGATGCCGTGCTCGACCAGCCGGTTCAGCCGCGAGGAGAGCACGTTGCGTGCGATGTCCAGGTGGGAGAGGAACCCGTCGAAGCGCGTGGTGCCGAGGAGCGCCGAGCGGATGATCAGCAGGGTCCAGCGCTCGCCGATCACCTCCAGGGAGCGGGCGAGACTGCAGTCCTGTCCCTCGTACATGTGTCTCAGCATGCGATCACTTTAGGCAGGGTGGGTTGTGTGAAGGCACTCGACTTGGCGAAGCCGTCACGGTCGGCCGGGATGTTCAGGCTGCCATGAGCACGCGCTGTCCGCCGCCGGTGGGATGCTGGTCGAAGCTGCTGTAGGCGTACGCGGCGGACACCAGCGTCATGTGGTGGTGCCAGCCGGGGTAGGAGCGCCCCTCGAAGTCGAGCATGCCGAAGCCGTCCGACATGGCGCGCACGGACCCCTCCGCCTGCGCGAGCGTCCGCGTCAGGGCCAGGACCGACTCCATGCGGGCGTGGGTGAGGCTGGTCAGCCACAGTTGAACGGGGCGCCGACCGCCCTCCGGACGGACGGCGAAGAGGCGGTACACGCGGTCGATGCGCTCGCCGCCGTGTCCCGGTCTGGGCAGCCGTACGAAGGCGGACATGACGGTGGTGTGCCGGCCGCGCCCGTCCCACGGGGCCACGCTCTCCATACGGGTGAGGGTGCCCGCGTCGAACTCGAACAGACTGCGGGCCGCGAGCACCAGGCCCTGCCCGTCCTCGCCGTGCGGGCTCTGCATCCGCAGGCGCCGGCCGACGGCGACCTGGAGACGGTCCGGGACGGCGACGACGAAGTCCCGCCCGCGCATCGCGAGGCCGCGGATCAGGGAGGTCGCGTAGGTCCCGCCGTCGGGCTCCAGGTCGGCGACCACCGGCAGAGGCGCGGTACGGCTGTTGCCGGCGAGGGTGTCGACGAGGTCGAGGGTGTGCTGCTCGACGGAGCGGGGCCCCACTTCGGCCGGGATCCGGGTGCGGAGGCGGCGCTCGTGGTCCCTCACCCAGGAACCGGGAAGCAGCAGGCGCCAGTCGACCGGCACGGCCCGGTCGTAGGACGACAGGAACATGCCGACGCCGACCTGGCAGGTCACCGAGCGGCCGGTGGAGGCCAGGAAGCGGCGGTGCACACCACAGGAGTGCTCGCCGCGCTTGCGCAGCATGGCCGCGCTGATCACGCAGGCGCGCGGAGCGACGCGCTGCTCGACCCAGCGAGTCAGCTCCGCCCGGACCGGCATCCAGTCCCAGGGACTGGCGCTGACGAACTGGTGCAGTGACTGCGAGGCGGCGGGCGACGCGGCGACGGCCGCGGCCAGACGCCGGACCGACTTCTTGCCCGGGGTGACGAGCAGGCCCTGCACGTAGGCTTGCGCCCAGCGCCGCTGGTCGCTGCGCGGCAGGCACTCGAAGACGCTCTCCGCGAAGGCCGGGAGCGAGGCCTGTGGGCTCATCAATGCGTGCGTGACCATGGCAAGTTCCCTTCCTGACGTCGGCCGGCGACTGCTGGCCACGCTAAAATAATAGCGAACGCCCTCTTTTTTTCGCGACTAAGGAGAGTTGCCGGATGCACTTCGCCAAGTCGGCCCTCGCCGGGCCTTGCGACACGGTCGACTCGCCGGCACCGCGGCAGCGCCCGCTCCTTGGTCACAGCGTTCTCGGCAGTGGCTCTCACCTGCGCAGCAGTCCACGCGGCGGCTGCGGACGCCATCTCGCACTGCTTGGGCAACTCCGGGTTGCCGGGACGTGCGGGTTGGCGCAAAGGTGGTGGTCCGAGCCGATCTTCGCCTCGGACACGGACAGCACGGCGGTGCGCTGCCCAGGGAGTACGCCCGCGTGCACTCCGGCGGCCGGCAGCACTCTTCGGGAGACGGCATGGTGAAGCAGGAGCGGGCCATGCGTACGCGCGCGGCCCTGGTCAAAGCGGCGGCGGCGGAGTTCGACCGTGCCGGCTACGAAGGCACGTCACTGTCACGCATCAGCAAGTCGGTCGGCGTGTCCATAGGCGCTGTCACCTTCCACTTCGCGTCCAAGAGCGAACTGGCCGACGCGGTCCAGGAGGCGGGGCGGTCGGTGACCCGGACGGCGGTGGAGGGCGTCGGTGCCGGGTCCCGGTCCGCGCTGCGCGTGGTGGTCGACCTGACGCTGGTACTGGCCCGGTTGATGGAGCGGGAGCCTTCCGTCCGTGCCGCCATCCGCCTCAGCCGCGAACGTCCGGATGCCGTCCCGTGGTCCGAGGTCTGGCTGCCGACGGTGCGCATGCTCCTCGACGAGGCATATGAAACCGGTCAACTTCGTGCGGCTGCCCTGCCGGCGGACGTCACCACGCTGGTGGAGTACCTGACCAGCGGTGCGGAGGCCTATCTGCGGAGCCGCATGAGCTCGGACGTGGCGTTCGAGAGCGCGGTGGCTCAGCTCAAGCGGCTCTGGCACGTGGCCCTCGCGGGTGTCGCGGTCGACACGGGGGCGAACGAGCCGGGCTGCCCCACGCTCGTCACCACCGTGGACCCGGGCGTCGCCGGCTCGTCAGCCGTGGCGCTCGGGGAGGACTGCCAGTAGGGCGCGGTACCAGGGTGCGGCCTCCGGCACCCGGGACAGCGGCCCGGGACCGGGGTCGCAGTCCGCCGCGGACCAGATCTCGCGGCTGTCGTACCAGTGGTCACGCGCCACCAGGGCGAACTGGCGTTCGCTCAGCTTGCACGCCGACGCCCGCAGGCGGGACCGGCAGTCTTCCCAGGCGAGTTCGGCCGACACGGCCGGCACGCCGAGGTGCCGGCTCAGGGTCGCCAGCAGGTCGCGGGTGGACACCGGATCGGGATGGCTGGCGTGCCAGACACGGGGCCCGGGCAGGGGCGACGCCGTGGCGATGTGGGCGATGAGGCGCGAAAGATCGTCGACGGCGACCATGGAGACACGTGCACGGCCGCCGTCCCACAAGGCCGGTACGGCTGTGATGAATTCGGCGAGAGCGGGTACGACCCACCGGTCCCCCTGCCCCAGCACGAGGCCGGGCCGCAGGACGCATGCCCCGGCCGCCAGCGCGTACTTCTCACCGGCGAGCCGGGTGCGGCTGGTGACGGATATGGGGACGGGCGCCACTTCGTCCACGCCTATCCCCCGGTGCGGGCCCGGCCCGTAGACGGCGGCGGTCGACAGATGCACGATCCGCCTCACCCCGCACCGTGAGGCCTCGCGCATCAGCGCGGCGGTCCCGTGGACGTTGACCCCCGTGCTGTGCGCCTCGTCGGAGCTCTGCGAGGCCGCCAGGTGCAGCAGCACGTCCGCGCCCTCGCAGACGCCCGGCAGGCTGCCGGGATCCCCCAGATCGGCCGACGTCCAGTCGTCGACCAGCGCCGCGGTGCCGGAGGTCAGCCGCCTGCCCACCCCGTGGACGTGCACGGGCGCGGGCCTGCCGGCCTCTTCCCGTAACCGGGCCAGCCGGCGCAGCACCGCCGACCCGATGAACCCAGTGGCACCGGTCAGCACGATGCGCGTACGTCTCATGCGGCGAATCTCTCGGTGCCTGAGGGCAGTCGCACCCGAGCCCGGCCCTGCGAGGTGGCGATCGCCGGGAGGAAGTACCGCCACATCGAGACCAGGCGTTCAGGGAGGTCCGCGTACGCGCTGGCGATGTTGGAGAAGACCTGAGTCCCGGTGTACGCGCCCACCAGCACGTTGGCGAACTCCCGTTCGTCGACGTCGGAAAGCAGCTCGCCCTGCTCGCGCGCGGCGCGCAGGTGGAGGTACAACTGCTCGACCCACTCCTGGTAGGCCGTGTCGTCGGACGGCCCGAACTCACCCTGCTCGACGGCGAGCCGGACGCTTGCCCGGAACAGCACGTTGCCGGTCAACTGGTGCGCGGTGAAGAACGTGAGGTCAACGAGTCCTTGGAGACCGAACCCCTCGGCCGGATGTGCGACGAACTCCTGCTGGTGCGCCAGGACGGCCTGAGCCAGCTCACGCTTGGACTTGAAGTGGAAGTACATCCCACCCTGTGTGACGTTCGCGCGAGTCATGATCTTGCTGATACTCGCACCGCTGTACCCGAACTCGTCGAAGATCTCGGCGGCCGCAGTCAGAATCACCTCCCGCGTCCGCACTGCCCGCTCTTGCTTCGGCTCGGCCATTGCTGTGCTCGACTCTCTCGACAAAAAAAACGAACACCCTTATTTTACAGGACGGGGCCCCTAGATCGGTAGGGAAGGTGCCCCGACACGAGCGCCAGGGGGAGAGGCATGCTCACCACCACGGAACGTCCCATCGCGGTAAGACCGTCCGCCCTGACCACGACCGTTGCACGGGAGTACGTGCACCGGGCGGCGCTGTCGGAGGTGTTCCTGACCGACTGGATCAAGGAGGGGCCCGACAGCTTCACCGTCACCGCGCAGTGGCCGCGCAGCCACAGCTTCTACACCTCCGAGCACGGTCTGTACGACCCGCTTCTGCTCAGCGAGACCGTGCGGCAGTCCGGTCTGCTGCTCATGCATGTCGGCTATCACATGCCGTTCGGCCATCAGATCAGCTGGTCGCGGCTTCAGTACGCGCTCAACCCGCAGGCGCTGCGCATCGAGCCCACGCCCGCCGAGATCGAACTGCACGTGACATGCTCGGACATCAAGTACCAGGGCAAGTTGCCGCGCACCATGGTCATGCACCTGGAGGCCGTTCGCGCCGGCTCGCTGCTGGCCATGGCCAGCATCCGGTTCAACACCCACTCCCCCGCGGTCTACCAGCGCCTGCGGACGGGCCGGAACGTCGAGGAGGTCTTCAAAGCCGTCCCGGAGCCGCCCGAGCCGGTCTCGCGGGCCGCCGTGGGCCGCCTGCGCAAGCAGGACATCGTCCTGTCGCCGACCGAGGACAGCGGCCGCTGGCAACTGCGCGTCGACCCGAGTCATCCCGTGCTGTTCGACCACCCGGTCGACCACGTGCCGGGCATGCTCCTGCTGGAGGCCGTCCGCCAGGCCGGCCACGCTCTGGACTCCGCACAGGCGGGGGCGGCGCTACCGGTCTCCGTGGACGTCTCGTTCAACCGCTACGTCGAGTTCGACGAACCGTGCTGGATCGAAGCGGAGCAGATACCTGCGGTGTCACCTTCATCCGGTGGGCGTCGTACGATCCGCGTGAACGCCAGACAGGGGGATTTCTTCGCCTTCCAGGCGACGGCGGAGCTGGCGGACGCCGCCTCACTCTGAGGGCTGAGGTGCTCCGCTTCCGCACGAAAAAGCCATCACCTACGGGGGGGACGATGTAGAGCGAGCATGGCGACTCGTGTCCTGCAGAAGGGGACTGTCGCCGACCGCCCCCCAGTGCGCCAGCACTGGGGTCCGTGGTCGTTTCACGCCGCCCGTCGAGCTGCCAACTCGACGGGCGCAGGCCCGTTTCACGGGTGCCAGCCCGAGAAACGCGCGATGCCAGGTTCTACCCGAACCGTTCAGCCGCCGAATGACGGCTTCCGCATGCCTCTTGCACAGAGACGTCTCCATAATGACCCAGAGTTCCGTGATTCACCAGCCCTACCACCAGGTTTATGTGCGGGAAGGCTGTTGTGACGCCAGCCACTCCCTACTGAAGTCCAGCCAATATCTGGCCGAATCCAAGCGTTGCGGGGCCATCGCCATGCCTCGCGGACGAGTGAAGGTGCCCATGCGGCTCGTCGAGTCGCCCCACTACTCCGATGCGGCGCTCAGCGTCTACGTGAAAGTCAAGGCTCTCAGCCTGCGTCAGGAAGGCTGCACGGCAGGGGTTGCCACCCTCGCCCGATATCTGGGCCTCTCGGCGTCGACCGTTCAACGGGGCCTGGCGCAACTGCGTGCCCCGGCACCCGACGGTGTCATCGAAATGCCGGTGAGTACCCGCCGGTCCCTGCCAGGGGGCCGGGGAACCACCGCCCGCCGCCGAGTCCGCCCGCCGCGGCCCACCGAACGGTTCATCTGGCTGCCCGTGGCGGCGAGCGAACACCTGCGACCCCGTCTGCTGCGCGCCTACGCGCTCATCGCCTACGCCGTTGTCCAGAAGATCCCTTTGACCGAGGGTGTCCTCGCCGGCTTCCTGCGCCACCATTCCGGCCGCCGTGCCGGCGAGGCGATCAGCGCCGAGGCAGCCGGCCGCATCGTCGACGAGCTGGTGGCCTCCGGCTGGATCGGTGTGCTGCGGCGAGCCGGTGCACAGGGGCGTCACGAGTTCCTGGTCAACGCCCAGCCGGTCTGCGCACACGAACTTGATGACCGATCGGGTCCCGACGTTGATGACCGTTCCCTCGCGTATAAGGAAGACCTGAGAACTGACCGACTTGAGAACGACGCCGAGCCGGTCTCATCCGCCGTAGGCGAGGTACCTGTGGGGACGCGTGCCGAGGCTCCGCTCGACAAACCGGGCCCGGAGCGCGCACCGGATGCGCTCGCGCTGCGCGCGGATGAGAACCCCGATCCCCTCCCCACCCGTGAGAAGTCCTACCGCGGGCCGCAACTGACGTTCAGCGGCAGACTCCACACCGTGCTGGAGCCGGTCCGCTTCCTGCTCGGCAAGGTGAACACGTACGTGCAGCGCAGGATCGGGCGGGAGATCGCCCGGCAACTCGCCGACGGCACGACCGTGGCGCGGCTGCGGGACAGACTCGCGCAACGCCTCGCGCGGACCGTCGTCGCCGACATCCGGGACGTGGGTCGTTGGCTGCTGGGTGTCGCACTCCCCCGCTGGGGCTGTGCGCATCCGGACTGCGAAACGGGCGTGCTCTGGTCCACCGGCACACACTGCCCCGTCTGCCGGGAGGTTGTCGCGGAGCGCGCGGCGGCCCGCCACGGTAGCGCACCACTCCCCCCCGAGGAAGCGGTCGAGGGCCGCCGTGGGCCGAGTCACCGCTTCCCCGTGGCCCCGGCGCGACCGCCTGCGCAGCGCACATGCTGCCCGGGCTGCGAACGCCCGCACCGCCCCGGGCAGTCCGGGCTCTGCCGCGGCTGCCGCCCCGGACCCGATTCCGTCCTCCCGGCCGGCGACGGCGGCCGCTCGGGGAGCAGCTGCGCCTGCGGCCGTCCCTCCCCGCACGGTCTGTGCTGGCGGTGTCGCATCGCGTCGGATACGACACCCGATGGACCAGCGTCGCAGGGCCGCCCGGACGAGGGCGATCAGGAACGCCCGGCCACGACGGGCTCGACCACCGTGCTCTGCTCGCAGTCGGCTTCTTGCGGACCGGTGACGACGGCCACCGCCTCGTCCGCTTCAGCCACCTCGGCCTCGGGAACCCCGTACCCGGCCTTGACCGCCCGCCGTTCCTTCCACAGGTGGTAGACCGCGATGGCGAGAATGACCGTACCGATCAGGTTGGCGACGAAATGCCACCACACCCGGTACGTCGCCAGCGCCGGGCCCGGCTCGATCAGGCCGAACCAGGTGGACAGCCCGATGGCACGGCTGGCGCCGAGCGCTATGGACAGGGTCAGCGCCACGTGCTCCAGGCCGTGGATGCCCTGCATCCACACTCCCATCCTGGCCCACTTGCGGGACTTGAGCGCGCCGGCGGCCCGCCGGGTGATCTGCGCGATGCCGACGAGCCCGGCCAGGAAGATGAAGTTGCCCATGAGGTGGAGGATCTCCATACCGAGCGTGGGCTTGCTCGGGTCGACCTGCCCCATACCGCGCGACAGGCCGTTCCCCCAGGGAGTCATCCATGGCGGGGAGTACGGATGCGCCACCCAGTAGGCGGCCTGGGCCACATGTTCCTGGAAGTGGCCCACCTGCCCGATCACTCCGAGCCCGATGAGAGCGATCGCCACCTTGTACAGCCAGGGCCGTGCCTGCCCCCGGTTCCCGAGAGCGATCACGACGACGGCCGCCCACATTGCGACCGCCCAGCCGATGAGGAGGACGGCGCCCAGGGTGTCGAGGGAGGAAACGGTGTTCCCCATTCCTCCCATCCCGCTCATGCCGTGTGCTCCGTGCGCGTGGTCCATGAGCTCTCCTGCGGGTTCCGGCTCCGGTCAGGGTCTGTGTGTGCTTCCCCTCACGCTAGGGAGCCCGGGCGGACGGCAACCACTTCGCACGTGCTGAATGCAAAAAGGAGGGATCACGGATGAAACTCGCCCAACTCAGTGAATCCAGTGGCGCGTCCACCGCCACGATCAAGTACTACCTGCGTGAGGCGCTGCTCAGGCCCGGTGACCGTGTCCACACGACACAGATGCACTACGACGAGCACCACCTGCCCCGTCTTCGGCTCATCCGCGCGCTGACCGACGTGGGCGGTCTGTCCATCGAGATGGTCAGGGACGTACTGACAGCGAGGGAAACACCTGACCTCACGCCTGGTGAGCTGGTGAGCGCATGCCACGTGGCACCGGCCTGCTGCGGAACCGCCTCGGAACACGGGGCCGACCACGCGGCCGCGATGTCGGAGATCGTCGCCCTGGCCCACCGGCAGGGCTGGCGGGTCTCGTACGACACCCCGGCGGTCGTCACCGCGGCCGGGGCCCTGGATGCTCTGCGCAGCCTGGGCCAGGCCGGCACCAGGGAGCACATCGACGCCTATGCGCAGGCCGCCGAGACCGTGACCGCGGCCGATCTCAGGACCACCCGCGCCACCACGAGCCAAGCCATAAAGGCCTTGGTCG
Source organism: Streptomyces sp. NPDC021356 (assembly GCF_040641015.1). NCBI lineage: Bacteria > Bacillati > Actinomycetota > Actinomycetes > Kitasatosporales > Streptomycetaceae > Streptomyces > Streptomyces sp. NPDC021356. Next base: position 97,980 of record NZ_JBFACU010000022.1, read on the forward strand.
TCACCAGCGTGCTGGGCGACGTACTCCTGTCTGCCCTGCGGCGCCTGGCACAGATCCACCATCTGCACGACGAGGCTCCCGCAAGGATCACCGCGCTCTCGAACTCCGCACCCGGCCAGTGATCCTTGCGCCGCCGACTTCTCTCCGCCGTGAGGCGACTGCCGAGTTCGCGCGAGGCGGGTCTCACGGCTACGTCGACGGCGGCGATCGCCGAGAGGGCTGCCGTAGAAGCTGCGGACGGCGGAGACGGCGCGGCCGCGGGAGGCGGCGGCGAGCGGGCTGCCGTCGAAGGCTCTTCGAGGTCCTGGTCGTCACCACACGCGAACTGGCACCCGGTGCGAAGCTCTGTTTCAACATGAGCTCATCGACAACCGCCGAGGCTGTTCAGCGGTGGTGGCCCGAACGCAGGCCACTGGTCTGATAATCCAGCCGAACATATCCATCAGTGCTGGTCAACGGCTTGGGTGTGGAGTGTGTAGCGGCTGGGCGGGGGCCGGGGCGGTCTTTGTCGGCCCCGGACTCCTACCTCTGCCCCCGGGGGAAAAGTAACCGGCGGGTAGCTTTCGAGTAGTCAGATGATCCGTTTCCCCTTCAGCGCTGCCTCGTTGGGCTGAACGAGTGGCCTGTGATTGACGAGGAAGGGGCGGGCGTGCGGCAGGAGTGGTCGCCGGAGGAAGTGGTCGAGTGCTGGACGCTGGTGGACGGCGACTGGGCCTTGGTGGCGAATAAGACGGGGGCGACGAGGCTCGGCTTCTGTCTGATGCTGAAGTTCTTCGAGCTTGAGGGCCGGTTTCCGGAGTTCGTCGAGGAGATCCCGCAGCCTGCGGTGGAGTACGTCGCTGGGCTGGTGAAGGTGCCGGCCGCGGAGTTCGCGAAGTACGACCTGTCCAGCCGTGCGGTGAAGCACCACCGCGCGCAGATCCGCGAGGCGCTGGGGTTCCGGCCGGCGACCCGGGCGGATGAGGACCGGCTGATCGCGTGGCTGGCGGACGAGGTGTGCCCGGTGGAGCTGGTCGAGGACCGGCTGCGGGAGGCGGTGCTGGTGCAGTGCCGGGCGGGCCGGATCGAGCCGCCCGGCCGGATCGAGCGCATCGTGAACGCGGCCCAGGCGCGGGCGGAGAAGGCGTTTTGTGCCCGCACCATCGAGCGGCTGGGTGCGTGCGCCAAGCGGCTGCTGGAGCTGGTGGGCGAGGGCAATGAAGCCGGGGCCGCACTGCTGGCGTCGCTCAAGCGTGACCCGGGAGCGGTGGGCCTGGACTCGCTGCTGACGGAGATCACCAAGCTGAACGACGTGCGCAGGCTTGGGCTGCCGGACGGGCTGTTCACCGACTGCTCGGAGAAGCTGCTGGCTGCCTGGCGGGCGCGGGCTATCAAGATGTACCCCTCGGACTTCCGGGAGACGGCCGAGGACGCGCGGATCACGCTGCTGGCCGCGCTGTGCGCGTCGAGGCAGTCGGAGATCACCGACGCGCTGGTGGAGCTGCTGATCGCCCTGGTGCAGAAGATCAATGCCCGTGCCGAGCGGCGGGTGGAGCGGCAGCTGACCGCGGAGCTGAAGAAGGTCCGCGGCAAGGAGGGCATCCTCTTCAAGCTCGCGGACGCGGCGATCGGCAAGCCGGACGAGATCGTGCGCACGGCCCTGTACCCGGTGGTGGGCGAGAAGACGCTGCGGGACCTGGTGGCCGAGGCGAAGGCGAAGCCGACGACTCCTGTTCTGTGCGGGACAGTCGCCCTCCCGCACCGCAGCGGTGGTCACGTCACCCCATGAGGCATACAAAGCGTAGTCGCGTCATCGCAGACTGTCACCTATGCGTGGCGAGGTGACAGTCACCGGAGTCTGCTGCCGGAACCTGGTCAGCTGCATCCGACCGTCGCGAGCGACGCTCACAGCGGCCGTACGGATGCGGCCGGGGCCCGCTGCCGTACGGCTCTTACTCCTCGGCCTCGCCCGGCTCCCGCAGGGGCCGCAGTCCTCCGTCGCTGTGGAAGCGGATGATGGGGTAGCGGCCGTGGAGATTGATGTGTTCGTGGACCAGCGGGGACAGCCGTGAGCGGATCTCGGAGGAGATGGTGACGCCGCCGGCCTCCGGCGGCCTGATGGTCTCCGGAGCAGAGGACCCCGGCGGTGTCGCCGGCGTCCTCTCGCTACCCCCACCTTCGATTCGAAAACTACTGAAGAGTTCGGAAGGCGGTGATCTGTGGCTGGCGTGAGATCAGAAGGTCTGTACGCCGATCCAGTTGATATGGAATCCGTGCTGCTGGGCCTGGGCGACGGTGACGGTCGGGTTGGAGCGGTCCATGTCCCGCAGGTAGACCCGAAAGCCGGTCAAGGTCGGGTTGTAGACCGCCGAGGACCCGGAGCTGTCCCACATGGTCCCCTGGCCACCGAGCGAGATGGTGTAGGCCGGTGTGCCGAAAGCCGGATTGAACTGCGCCTGGCTGGTGTTGACGTCGATGTAGATCCCCTGACCCCCGGGAGTCGGTTGCCAGTTCTGGCCAGGCGTAGTGCTGCCGGAACCGATGACATTGTTGGGCATGGTGCTCCTTCTGCTGCAGCTCACGAGACTGCTGACACTTCAGGCAACGGGGCCGAGAGGGAGACCGACCCGAAAGTTCCCCGCTTCCTGTCCGCCGTGCCGGGTCTCATCACTTCGAGCATGTCTGGGGCGGCCTGTCGGTATGCCGTCCCGACGGGGCACAGCCAGAACCTGCCGTCGCCGCGACGCGTTCTGCCCTGGCTTAAACCGTGCACTGCCCAGCTGGCGCGGGGGCGGCTGTGTCGGTGAGTGCGGACTCGGCTCCCCCGAAGCGCAGAATGGTTTGCGCGCATAGCAGTTCTGCCCTCCTCGTGTTCACAGCCAGGAGGGGTTGGGTCGCCGCGTGTCGCACAATAGGATCTACTGCCGTCCTGATCAGGCCAGTTGCGGGTCACCGCTGGTGGTGACCCGCCGACGTGGAGGGCTGGATTTCGTTCACTAGCAAGTGCGACGGACAGTCAACGCTAGTTGAAGCGGGGCAAGCTCAGTGCCCGGTGGCGATCCCATTCAGCGGGAAGCGCCGGCCCGTTTCCACCCCTCCCGGCCTGGCCCGCTCAGCGCAGGCCTGGGCGCAGCGGGGCTTTGCTGTCAGTGCTCCGCGTACCACTTGGCCGGGTCGCGGCCCTCCCGTGTGGCGTACATGCCCTTCTGGTAGGTGGGGACGGCTTCGCCGGTCAGCTCGGTCTCCTCGAAGGTCCACGTCTGGTTGGGGGCACTTTCGCGTTTCGCCACGACAGGCCAGTATCCGCCGTCGGCGGGCATCAGGGTGGCGACCATGTTCTCGTGCGGGCCCGGCCAGAACATCCCGTCACGTGCCGTCCACTGCGTCTGGTCGTTCCTGCCCCAGCCCCACAGGCCCAGCCCGACCGGGCCGGAGGCGTTTTGCATGGGGCCGACGTGGAGGGCGAACGCGCTGCGGTGGTCCTTGTCGGCGTTGACCAGGTGCCACCACGGCTCCCCGTGACTCTCCAGTTCACAGAAGAACCAGACCTCGGCCCGGTCGCCCTTGGGCTTGCGCACGGTCAGGACCTGGGACTTGGTGTGGGCGTAGGGGATGACGCCCTCCTCGCCGGTCCACTTGTCGTACGCCTTCTGCTCGCCCTCGGTCATGCCCCCTTTGGCAGCGGCCAGACACATCCCGGTGTCGTCGTTGACGATGCGGAAGAACTTCGCGGTCGGAAACCCGTGGCCCATGTGACTCCTTGGATGCGGAGGATTACAGAAAGAGACGAGCCGACGCTAGCAGGGGACGGGCCGCAGCCCGGCCACCCAGCCCAGCGCGCGGACCCTCCGCGAGTACGAGAACCGGATCAGCGCGCTCGCACCGGTGTGCTGCTGGCGCAGGCCCGACACGAAGGGGGAGGGCGCATGATCCCGCTGCCCCCGCGCCGCACGAAGCGACCGGGACTCGGCGCCGCCCCTGAGCAGCCCATCGGGCCCTTCAGGCACTGGCCCGACGGCACGGAGGACGAGGAGACCGACCTCGCTCGCCCTGCTACCGGCCTTCCAATGCCCCAAGATCGCCAGCCAGAGGATCACTGACAGCTACCTTTCCCCTGGGGACAGAGGTAGGAGTCCGGGGCCTTGTCGGGCGGTCCCACGAATGTGTGGCCGTGCTGCGCGCAGTGGCCACGCGTCGGGCAGTCCCTTCCACAGGAGGAGGACATCCGGCACCTCCTCCATGGCGCCGGGCACTTGCCGCGCCGCGACAAGAGGGCCCTGTCTGAGAAGTTCAAGATCGTGATCGGCCTGCACGGCAACACCATCCCCCACGCGCGACTCCTTCCCCAGGGCGATCAGTGGCGGCATCCTCCGGTTCAAGCGGATCCTGAAGGCGATGCGCTGATCGAGCCGCCTGGCCTGCGATGCATCGGGCTGTCGGTGACGGCCGCCATGATGAGGGTGTGGACTACAGCCTCGTGATCGCCGCCGCGCACGCTGCCGGGCCCTGCCCGCCCGGTGAGGAACCCGCCTGGGGCCGCCGCGTGCACGCCCTCACCGTCGACCTGCACCTGATCGCGAACCAGGCGGCGCAGGACATCGCCCGCCTGGACAGCGCCTCCCGGTTCGTCGCCTTCCTGGAGAAGGTCGAGATCGAGGAGTCCAGCCGGCGAGGTCTGCTGACCTTGCGCAACCCGGCCGGGGACACCGAGCACATCCGTACCGAGCAGCAGGAGACCGACCGCGGCCGCGATCTGATCGAGCGGGCCCGCGCCCTGCAGGGCCGATGGGTGCTGGTCTTCCGCTACAACGAGAAGGCCTCCGCCACCAAACAGGTCCGCATGCTCGCCCACCTCATGGACCTCGGCGACGGCGCCATCGCCGTGAACCTCGCCAAGAAGATCCTCACCGACGACGCCGGCGGCGCCATCCCCCGCGCGCAGGCCGCATGGGCGGAGGCAGGCCTGCCCGACACCGGCGCCATCACGGTGGAGCAACTGGAGCGAGCCCGCGCCAGGCTGCAGGGCGCGTGAGCCGAGCCGACGCCGCGGTGTAAGGGGTATCGCCGAGATACAGGTCAAAGGGACAATGGATTGATCTTGAAGCGCTGAGCCTTCTACTGGGTGCCGTCGCCTCGTCCGCGCGCTCGGTGTGAGGCCGCTGGTTGCCTGGCGGGGCACCGAGCATGGCTCCGGGCTAGGCGCCCAACGCTGGGTCGTGGAGCGGGCGTTCACCCACCTGCACGGGTTCCGCCGGCTGCGGATGCGCTGGGAGATCCGGGACGACACTCACGAAGCCCTGCTCGTCCTTGGGTGCGCGCTCATCTGCTGGCGGCGACTGGACGCGGCCCGCCGCGTGACAGTAGAAGGCGCTGCTGGAGGACCTTGAGGTCGCACTCCGGGGCCACAAGGCACTCCACCACCGCCCTCCGAGGACCTCAGTGGCCGGGGCTCCGCCGCCTGCATGATCCAACTGACCTTTTGGCGGGGGTCCTGCGAGCGCTTGGCGGGGTTACGGCATATCACCCGGAGGCGCTGCTCCCAGGAGGGTGAGCAGCCCGGGGAATCTCTTCTCGATGTCCGCGCGTCGTAGTCGGATGCCCTTGCGGTTGCCGTAGTCGATCTCGTCAATGAGACCTGCCTCGCGCAGGACGCGGAAGTGGTGGGTCTGGGTCTGCTTCGAGATCGGGAGATCGAACGAGTTGCAGCCCCGCTCGTTGTCGCTGCGGTCGGCGACCAACTGCGTCATCACCGAACGACGGTGCTCGTCGGCGAGGGCGCGGAACACCGCACCCAGATCGAGCGCATCGGCCTCCGGGCCGACCAGGTTCTTCCCGGCCACGCGGCACCTCCTTCAGGTACGACTTGAATCGTACCTGAAGGTTGTGCTCCACTGAGGTACGAAATCGATCGTACCTGGCCGGTTGCGCTGCCCCGTGCCGCCGCTCCCTGAGACCCAGCCCGGCACTCGCCGGGGAACCTGTTCATCGACACTCCGAGAGGTCATCGTCATGAAGAAGCCCGAGGTGCTGATAGTCGGTGCCGGAATCGCAGGGCCCGCACTCGCGTACTGGCTCTCCCGGAACGGATACCGGCCGACGGTCGTCGAACATGCCCGGCAGCTGCGCTCCGGTGGTAGCGCGATCGTCGTGAAGGGGCCCGCGATCCCGGTCGCCGACCGCATGGGCATCCTCCCGCAGCTCCGCGGACTCGCCACCCGCAATCGGTCACTGACCCTGCTCGACCCCGGCGGCAGGCGAATCCTGCAACTCCCGCTCACCTCGGACGAGGCGCCGACGGTCGAAGTGACCCGAGCCGACCTGTCCGAGGTGCTCCACCGGTCGGCGCAGACCGAGGCCGAGTTCTTGTTCGACGACACGGTCACCGCTCTCGACCAGGACGGAGGAGGGGTCGACGTCACCTTCCGGCGGTCCGCGCCACGGCGCTTCGACTTGGTGGTCGGTGCCGACGGGATTCACTCCACCGTACGGCGCCTGGTGTTCGGCCCCGAGCGGCAGTTCGCGAACGATCTGGGCCTGTACGGCGCGACCGTCCCGCTGGAACCCGACGCCATCGAGGACCCGAACGAGATGACGATGCTGACCGTGCCGAACCGGATGCTGGTCCTCCATCCCTCACGGACCACTCCGCTCGCGATCTTCACCTTCCGGGCCGCACAGCTAGCGCCCCACGACCGCAAGAACATCGCCCTTCACAAGCAGACCGTGGCTGACGCCTACGCCGACGTGCGGTGGCGGGCACCGGAACTCGTGGCGACGTTCCTCGACCACCCGGCTCCGTTCTTCGACCCCCTGACCACCGTCCGGATGCCCTCGTGGTCCCGCGGACGGGTCGTACTGCTCGGGGACGCGGCGGCGGCGACAGCCCTGCTGGGCGACGGGTCCAGCATGGCGATGGCGGGCGCGTACGCCCTCGCGGAAGAGCTCGCCGCCCATCCCGGTGATCACGCCCGCGCCTTCGCCGCCTACGAGTCGCGGCTCCGCCGTGAGACAGGCCCGCGGCAGCGACGCGTCGGTCTGCTCTCCAGGCTCATGGTGCCCCGCACCCGGCCGGGCCTCGCGGTGCGCAACACGGTGGCCCGCGCGGTCGGTCGCACGAACCGGATCGCCTCTCGCGAAGCCGCGAACCGGTAAACCGGGTCCGCACCGACCGGTCACCGGTCGGTGCGCAGCTCCACGGATCCCGCCCCGGGCCCAGACGACAACAACATCACGACCAACGACACTGAGCCGAACGGGTGGCGGAGCGAGGTGCTCATGGCTTCGAGATCAACTCATTGCCCCTTTGACCCGTATCTCGGCGATACCCGTGTAACGCTCGCCGGGGGGTGCCCCGTCTGCAGGGGTGAGGTGCCGCGGAATCCGTACCTGGCGGACAGCCCCCACAGCTTCCGCGGCTCCCGCGGGCGCCACCCAAGTCGGGACCTAGATAACAGCAAGAAGCGCAGAAGACCTCCACGGAGCCTTCGGCTCCGCTCCCGGGTAGCCCGGGGGTCGTACAAGGTCCGTACCGGGCCTGCACGGACCGATTTGGTCCGACACGGACCGAGACGAGACCCGCAGCTCACCAGGGGAGGGGCGTCCTCAAGCTTCTTGCTGTTATCTAGACACCAGACTGGATTCCGTACGCTGTCGGGCATGTCCGAGCCGATCCCGCGCACCGCCGACGCCCTCACCGCGATCGGCGCCTTCATCGACGCCCAGCAAGAAGCCGGGTACGCCGACGGGACCGTCCGGCTGCGCGGCACCCTGCTCACCGAGTTCCTGGAACACGTCCTCAACGAGGAGAAGGCCACTTCCCTGACCGCCGAACAGCTCGTCCAGCCCGAGCGCGCGGACTCCTGGCTCGACGCGGCCGACGCCGGCGAGACCCGGCGCCGCAACACCCTCACCGGCCCGGACGCCGCCGCGTCGTACGACTCCCAGCGCGCCCGCATCCAGACCTACAACACCTTCGTCGAGCACCTCGGCCTGAACCTGCGCCGCGACTACCCGCCCACCGGGCACGGCGACCGCCTGGAACCCGAGCAGGCCTACAAGCTGCTGCGCACCCTCGCCGTACGGCGGCCCACCGGCGCCAACGCCGCCACCGCCATCCGCACCGCCGCAGTGGCAGCACTCGTCGCCGCCACCGGCCGCTCCGTCCCCCAGCTCCACCAGCTCAACGTCACCGACGTCGACCTGGAACGCCGCCCGGTCCCCGTCGTGACCGTCGCCGACTTCGACCACCCGCTCGATGCGCACAGCGCGGAGATCCTGCGCCGCTGGCTCGACGTCCGCGCCGGCATCACCAAGGCCCTCGAAGGCAGCGACCCCGGCTATCTGTGGATCCCGACCAAGCCCGGCCGCGAACGCGCCGGCATCCAGCCGCCGAAGCCAGGCCTGACCCGGGCCGCCGTACGCACCCTGCACGCCGCACACCGCAACCTCGTCCTGCAGGTGATCGGCGTTCCCCTGCGCCCGTACGCACTCCTCCCCCGCAGGTAGGGATGCCGTTAACGAGCAGCGAACCAGGTGCCAAGTAACCCGCTAGTAGTTTCCTGGGCGGGTTTTCACGTTTCTGTGTGGCTTGTCTGGTTGATCGGGGCCGTTCAGGGGGTGCGGTCGTATCCGGGGCGCGGGGCTGCTCGTTTGCCGCCCGGGGGCCGATACGCGAGGAGGCCGCCGATGGGGCGGATCAAGAAGAAGCGCGCCGAGCGCGATGCACGCCGCCAGCCCGGGACCCGGCCGGAGACGGCCCCGCCTCTCGGTCGCGGTCGGCAAGAGCGGCCAGGTGCTCGCCAACGGCGAACGGCTCACCCCGTCGGTGGCCGAGCGGCTGCGGACGGAGATGCCGCTGCTGGCCGGGATGGTCGCCTTCTACGAGAACAACCAGCTCGCCGGCCGCGGCCTGGACGGGGCGCCCGAGGACGGTGTGATGCCCCTGCTGCCGCCCTCCGCCCCCGATCCGATGCCGCCGCTGGACGAGAAGGCCTTGGCCGACGCCCAGGCCGCTACTGCGGTACTGGTGCGCCAGGGCAAGGTCTCCGAACCGGCGGGCGCGATGGTCATCCCCGCCCAGCGTGACGGCGTACTGTTCGCCGTCGGAGGCCGGGACGGCGAGCTGTACGTCAACGGGCGTGCGCTCACTCAGCAGTGGGCCGACGCCCTACGATCCGAGCCGCCGGATCTGGCCTCGGACGTCACCCGACTCCAGGCCATGCGCGCAGAGTGGCTGGACGCGCCGCCCGAAGACCGCACGCTGGCCCTGGCCGCTGGCTGCACCGACCCGAACTGCCTCACTCCGCACTGACCAACGCTCGTGGGGCCCTGGCTCCGCTGCCGAAACGCAGGGCCCTCACATCTCATCAGGCCGCGGCGGGCTCCGGGGTGGGGTCCGGGTCCTGGGGGACGGGTGCGGCGAGTTGGAGGCGGCTGCCCATGTTGAGGCGGACTTCGCCGTAGGGCTGGATGTGCATCCAGAACAGTGGGGTCAGGGCCCGTTTGTCCTCGTCGGTGAGGACGTCGGCCCATTCGGGGTCGGCGAGCATGTCCTGGATCATCAGGGTATTCACGAAGACGAGCGCCGTTTGTAGGAGATGCAGCGCGAGAACTGACAGTTCTTGCTGGTCACGGCGGTTGCTGGACAGTTCGCCGCTCTTGCCGAAAAAGATGATGTCGTTGGCGCCGTTCCAGCCCTCGACGACGTTCAGGCCCTCCTGGATCTCGCGCTGGAGGTCGCGGTCGCGCAGGTAGCGGGCGACGAAGATGGTCTTCTGGGCTTTGCCGACCTCCAGCATGGCCTGGTAGACGGGGTGGGAAGCGGTGCGGGTGAAGCGCCGCAGGATGGCCTCGGTGGAGGCGGTGCCGACCCGGATCGCGGTGGCGTACTTGATGAGCTGGTCGTAGTTGTTCTCGATGACATCCCAGCGGATCGGGCGGGTCATCGCGTCGGCGAGGTTGTCGTAGGTGTCCTCATCCTCGCGGCCGGGCCGGTAGAGCTTGACCTTGTTGATCTGCTTGATGCGGGGCAGCAGGTCGTAGTCCAGGAGCCGCGTCAGTCCGAACCCGATTTCCGACTGGCCATGCGAATCGACGTAGTTGCCCTCGGCCTTCATGTCGGTCGCGTGCCGCATCATCCCCTCGATCGCGGCGGCGACCTCGGAGGCGGTGCAGTTGAGAAGCTGGCTGTGAATGGCCATCGAACCTTTCTCGATGTGCCAGTACACGAGGACTCCGCGGCCCCCGTACCGGGAGTGCCACTCAGTGAAGATGTTCCGGTCCCAGGCTTTGAAGTGCGTCGAGTCGGAGGCGACGGTGGTGGTGCCCTGCCCCCACACGGTTTCCTGGCGGGCTGCGAAGGTGGCGTTGGCGATCTCCACCCCCGCAGCCTTGAGGCCGACGGCGGTCAGGTAGCGCCGGGCGGTGTAGCGCAGTTCCTCCTCACTGTGCCCGTGCTCGCCGGCCGCGACCGAGCTGATCCCCGAGTTGGTTCCGTACGCATACGCGATCAAGAGCAGGCGTTCGAGGAGCTTGGCCTCGTCGATGGCCTCGCGGGTGCCGACCGGGGCCATCGCCTTGAGCATCCCGGTACGCAGGGCTGCCTCTTTCAGGATGTCGATCAGGGCGACGGTGCCCCATTTCGTGCGGATCGCCTTCTTGAGGCGGCGCAGGTTCTTCGGTTCCTTCTGCGGCTCGGGCTCGGTGAACTTGATCGCGCCGTTGCGGTGCTTGCCGCTGATCGTCACCCACGGCAGCTTCGGAAGCCTGGTGTCGAGGGCGCCGAGTTCGGTTCGCATCTCGCTCTGGAGCTGGGCGATGAACACCTTCGCGTCGCGCGGCTTGTTCAGCTTCTCGTAGTACTCCGCGCGCCTGACCTCGAAGTCGTCGGGCAGGTCGTCGTCGGGGTTGCGCCACTTGTCGGCGCCGACCGCCCAGATCTCCTTGCAGCGCAGCCGGTCGCGCAGGGACTGGAAGACGCACGCCTCGTACACGGTGCGCATGACGCGCGCCGGCCCCTTGTCGGGGGTGTGGAGGGCGAACTCCATCCAGTCCTTGCGGACCACGCCGTTAAGGGGGACGGTCTCGCCGAGCGGCAGGTAGGTGGTGGAGGAGTCCTTGTGCCGCTCGATCAGGGCCAGGGCCTCGATGACGGGCTTGTGCCGGTCGTTGGAGGAGCGGAAGTCCAGCACCCCGAGGAGCTTCATCAGCCCGGTCCGGTAGTGGTTGCTGTAGGAGGACTTGAACACCTCCCGTTTGGAGCGGGCGAAGGCGGCGTTGGTCGCCTTCATCTCGGCGACCAGGCCTTTCAGCGTCTTCTCGCCGCCGGCGGCCGGGTAGATCACCTCGCGCACTGACCCTTCGGGGGCGCCGAGGGAGGCGTCGGCGATCTTCCCGAGCAGTCCGGCCTTGCCACGGACTTCGGTGAACTCGGCGACGAACGCCTCGGTCACCTTCTTCTCCGCGCGTGCGTTGATGCGGTGCACGGTGGAGTTCAGCAGCTCCACCAGAGTGTCGGTGATCTCCCGCTGCCGCTGGAACAGCAGCGCGGCCAGCAGGACATGTCGCACCTCGGGGGCGAAGCGCCGCAGATGGCTCGGGGAGGATGCCGACGCTCTTGCCCGCCAGGCGTTGATCACCTGCACGCCGATGCCGGTGAAGGCCTTCTCCGGGACGCCGACGGCGCGGACCTGCCCCAGTTTGGATATCTCGTCCAGCAGCGAGTTGAGGCTGACGTTGCCCGGGTGGGCCTTGATGTCCGACAGCACCGACTCCACCTCGTCTTCGTCCTGCGAGGTGTCGCCGTCCTCCGCGGTCGCCTCGGCCTGCCCGGTGCCGGTCAGGTCGGTGAAGACCAGCGCGTCCAGGCGGCGGGTGCAGTCCTCGGCCCGCGCGAGCCGGGCGGCGACCTCGGCGACGGCGCGCTCGTCGGCCTGGTGGAGCGCGGAGCGGATGATCGTATTGACCTGGGCTGCGGTCGGCGGTTCGATCAGCTCCGCGCGCATCTGCCGCAGCAACTCGGCCCGTACCTGTTCCTCGCGGCGTTCGTCGTGCCAGATCACGTCCACCAGGTGCGAGACGAGCTTGACCAGATCGGTCTTGGTGCACTCGTGCCAGCCGGTCAGATCCCGCAGCTCGCTGCGGTGCCGCTTGGCTGCGCGGGAGGTGAAGTCGTAGAACCCCAGCTCGGAGGAGGCGACGCCGACCTGCTTGGCGACGTGCTCGACCGCGTCGGGCGGCAGCTCCAGGCGCATCCGGGGAAACCGGCCGCGCCAGGTCAAATACTTGAGCTGAACGGCGAAGCCCAGCCTGGTGGCGCCGGTCTTGTTCCGTAACCAGCCCGCCTCGTCGCGGGACAGGGTGAAGTGGTCCACCACCCCGTCCAGACCCAGATTCCGCCCCACTGTTCAGCCCCTTCCGCACGCCCCCGTGATCACTTGTCGGGCTGGACGGTAGAGGCGCCGGTGTACAGCGGGCGCGGGTATCGGCGAAGTGCCCCGGCGCGCCGGGCGGGCCTGGTAAGAAACACGGCCGGATGGAGCCAGGCGCCCGGGCGGGGGCCGTCACGCTCCCCACCCGGGGCGCCTGGAGCGCTGGGCAGCGGGGGGCTTGTCAGCCTGCGGGGATGACGTAGGCGCGGGCGAAGTGGGTGCCGATGTGGGCCTCGTGGAGGCGTCCGGCGATGGCGCGGTCGCCTTCGACGCCCATGACGACGTGGAGGTGGACGAAGCCGTTGCGGATCTCGCCGGTGCCGGTCATCTCGCCGGGCAGGTCGTACTTGGTGATGGTGTCCTTGAGCGCGTCGCCCTCGGGCATAGTCGAGACGGTGAAGGAGTCGGCGGCCCCGCAGGGTATGCCGGTCAGGCTCTGCGTCCCGATGCGCGCCAGGCAGCGAGGACGGCGTCCGCTGCGGCGTGCAGGTCCCTGGCGGGCGTGCCGTCACACACCTGTGTGGAGACGCCGAGCAGGAAGCCGTGGATCATGGACGTGATGCCGTCCACGTCGGTTTCCTCAGCGAGCTCTCCTGCGGCAATGCCGCGGACGACGCACGCTTTGATGTGCGTCCGGTCCGCCGCACGGCGTGCCGACACCGCGCGGCGCACTGCGGCGTCGCCGTCCCCGGGAGCCCGGACGGTACCCGACAGGGCGACGAGGCAGCCGCGGGGATGGGAGGTATCGGTCTGCATGTCGATGGATCCGTGCAGCATCTGGGCGACGGCCTCGCGCGGGCTCAGGCTCTCGTCACCGAGGATGTCGGTGACGCTGCCCGGCCCGGCGATGTAGTGCTCCAACGTCCGCTCGAACAGCCCCTGCTTCGAACCGAACGCGCCGTACAGGCTCGCCGAGGACAGGCCAGTGGCCTCCCGGAGCTGAACCATTGATGTCGCTTCATAGCCCTGCTCCCAGAACAACCGCATGGCGGCGTCCAGGACCCCCTCCATGTTGAAGGCGCGGGGACGGCCGGCGGGGGACACGGAACACCTCCTGTATAACGGAATGATTGCTCCAGTTTAACGGGTGCGGCTACGGACGTCACATGCCGGATGCTCACCGGTCTACTGCAGGGCGTGAATGCGGCAGAGACACCAGTTGGCCCTGCAGGCCAAAGGCCGTGCCTCTGCCGGGGTCGGTCGCGAGCTGGCGCGGGGCTGACGGGTCGCGCCCTCCGTCCCGCGATCGTCAGCCATGATCCGCTCGGCCGTCGCCGGTGTTCATGTGCGTCGCGGGGGCTTCCGTAACGGGCGGGCGGGGACGTCGTGGCCCATTCGGCTGGCGGCGTGTTCCGTCCCGCCGGTGGTTGCGCTGTCCGCACGTACCAGCAGTGCGTCACCCGGCTCGGAACAACAGGCCGGCGGTCCTCGAGGACCATGCGCTGTACGGCCTGGGAGAGGGCGTCGAACTCGGCATCGGACAGCTCGGTCTCGGCGGCTCGCAGGTGCTCCTCCAGATGTGCCACGGACGAGGCTTTGGGTACGGCCAGCATCGGAGGGGAACGCTTGAGGAGCCAGGCCAGGGCGAGTTGCGACGGGGTCGCACTGTGCTGCTGGAACAGGCCGATGCGGCCCAGGCGGAGGTTGCGCAGGCTCATCTCGGCCTGCTGACGCAGGTATCACGGGCCTGCCGACCGGAAGCCACTGATCAGAACCCGGGCGGGTGAGCCCGGCCTGGGCCGCGACGACCAGACCGTCCGATAGGGATGCAGGGCCTTCTTGATGAGTGGTTCGGCGACCATAAGACCGTAGGGGTGGGCCGTGTCGATGAAGTTGACATCGAGGTCCACCGCCCCGGCGCAGCACCCGTACGGCCTCGTCCGGATCCTTCGGATCTCCCCCGGGTACCCGGGCCGGTCAGTTGCATCGAGCCGAAGCCGAGGCAGTGAGAGCTGCTGGTCCGAGTTCGCTGCGGATGTCCTTGACTACGTTCATGGCTGGATGCGCCTGACACCTTTGTGAGCGTACGTGTTGTCGCAGCCGCAGCCGCAGCCGCAGCCGCCGCAGCCGACGTCAAGAAACATCTGCTGCGTCGTTCCAGGGGCGCCAGAGGCCGGAGCCGTCGACGGTTCCCAGCTGCTGGTCGGCGAAGTGGACACCGAAGCCGTAGACCCCGTCCCGCGAGAGGTAGTCCACGAGCCGACGCCGGGATCGTTCGGCCTCCTCCCGGTCGGTGTCGAGAACCACATCCCAGTCCGGGTGCTGGATCTGGACCGGTGAGTGCATGGCGTCGCCGAAGGCGACGACCTCTCGGCCGTCGCCGGTGTCGAGGATCCAGGCGGTGTGACCGGGGGTGTGCCCGGGAAGGGACCACGCGCGGACACCGTCGGCGATCTCGGTCCCGTCGGTCACGACCACTGCGCGTTCGTCCTGGCCAGCCAGTATCGGGCCGGTCCCGGGCGGGATGCTCTCCAGCTCGCCCTTTCCGACCATCCACTGCGCTTTCGTGAACAGGCTCCGCGGATCTTCGACCGCGTCGGGCCGGGCCCATCCGGTGTGGTCGCCGTGGAAGTGGGTGAAGGCGACCATCTCCAGTTCGGCCGGGTCCACGCCGAGGGTCGCCAGTGACTCGGGCAGGTCCCGCACATGACCAAAGGCGTGCTGGAAGTGTTCCAGGTCCTTGCCGGATATGCGGCCGTGGCCGGCGTCGATGAGCAAGCGGGTGCCGCCCGCTTCGACGAGCAGTGCCCCGCATCCCATGGGCAGGTGGCCTGCCTGGGTCATGTGTGCGCGGTGCTCGCTCCAGTCCTCCTCGACGGAGGAGGGGTAGACCCGGGTCGGAATCATGTCGACGCCCGCGTCGGGGACGTAGCTCAAGGTGAGTTCACCCAGGGTGCGCGTCCAGATGACGGGGAGCCGGAATCCCGAGTCATCGTCGTTCTCGGCGTTGTTTGTCGCGGTGTGCTGGTCATGCGTGGTCATGAGTGGTGCCATTTCAAATGGGTGTGTGCTGTCAGGGGTGGTGGGTGGTCTGCTCAGGGGTGATCACGCGGATCGGTCCACCGGCGGCGTAGGCGAGGATGTCTTCTAGCGCGTCGGAGTAGAAGACGTCGTAGGCGCCCGCGGTGACGTAGCCCAGATGTGAGGTGAGGACCGTGCGCGGGGCGGTGCGCCACGGCGAGTCGGCCGGGAGGGGCTCGGTGGAGTAGACATCCAGGCCGGCACCGCCGATGGTCCCCGCGTGCAGGGCCGCGAGCAGCGCTTCCTCGTCGAGGATGGGTCCGCGTGAGGTGTTGATCAGCTGGGAGCCCGGTCGCATGAGTGCGAGGTCGTCGCGGCCCAGAAGTCCGGTGGTGCGTGCGGAGAGCTTGAGGTGGATCGTTACCACCTCGCAGGTGGCCAGCAGTTCCTGCTTGGAGACCGGGGTGACGCCGATGGCACGGGCGTGCTCGGTGTCGAGGTGGGTGCTCCAGCCGACGACGTCCATGCCGAAGGCGAGCCCCACGCGGGCCACTCGAGTGCCCACGCCGCCGAGCCCGATGACGCCGAGGCGGGCACCGTGCAGGTCGCGCCCGACGGTCCGCTGCCAGGCGCCCTCGCGGACGCCGCGGTCCTCGGCAGGGATGGAGCGGGCCAGGGCGTGGATCAGGCCCCAGGTGAGTTCAGCCGTCGAGGTCAGCCCTGCCCCGCGGGTGCCCGACACTACGATTCCGCGCTGCCGGGCAGCGGCCACATCAATGGCGGCGTTGGCCGGGCCCGTCGTCACCAGCAGGCGCAGGTTCGGCAGCCTGTCGATGACCGTGACCGGGAACGCGGTGCGCTCGCGCATGGCCACGATGACGTCGAACGGTTCCAGCGCGGCGATCACGTTTTCGGTGCCGCCCAGGGGCTCGGGGAAGACCGTGAGGTGCGCGTTGTCCGGCAGGGCGCTCCAGTCGGCGTACTGGCGTGCGACTCCCTGGTAGTCGTCGAGGACCGCCACACGGCGGATCTCAGGCACAGCCGACCTCCTCACGGCATGAGCCCACGCGGCCCGCGGCTGCCGGGCGCCTGTGGGCCGCACCGGTGTCCACGGCCGCTGACAGAGCAGGAAGCGGTTCGGCGGGGCTGGGGTGGACCAGCTCCAGAATCCAGATCCCGGCCCCGGCCAGCGCGATGACAAGGCCGAGCCCGGACACGCCCAGCCACCCCACGAGCGGATACAGTGCTGCGGTCAGCGCCGATGCGACGGTGGCCCCGGCGAACGCGGACACCATAAGGGCCGTCGTCACCCTGCTCCGGGCGTGCGGGGCCCGGCGGTAGATCGCACTTTGGTGGCTGATCAACAGGGACTGCTGGGCAAGGTTGAGCGCGATGATGCCGACGCTCAGCGTGATCAGGCCGACTGGTCCGCCCATGCCGGCGACGGCGAGCACGGGCCAGCTGACCGCAAGCAGGATCAGTCCGCCTGTGGTCACCTGACGGCCGCGTCCGCGGTCGGTGAGCCGCCCGGCCACCGACGAGGCTACGGCTCCGATGACTCCGGCCAGACCGAACAGGCCGATGACGGCGGGGCCGAACCCGTACGGCCGGTCGGCCAGCAGGAACGACGACGCAGTCCACAGGACGGTGAAACAGCCCATGCCGACCGCTGCCAGAGCCATGCGCCTGCGCAGCAACGACTCGGTGCGCACCAGCGCCAGCACCGAGCGCAGCAGTTGCGGATAGGTGGTGTTCTCCGACGGCGGGACGGGTCGCAGGACCAGGCGCAGGACGATCGCCAGGGCCGCCATCAGGACCGCGGCGAAGACGAACACCAGTTGCCAGTCACCGATCTGGGCGAGCAGACCGGCGACGGTACGCGCGATCATGATCCCGATCAGCAGTCCGCTCGTCACCGTGCCCACCGCCGACCCGCGCTGGTGGTCCGGTGCCAGTGACGCGGCCATGGGCACCACGATCTGCGCCACCGCGGAGGTCACCCCGACCACTGCGATCGCGACAAGCAGCAGCCCCAGCGACGGGGACGCCGCCGCGCCGAGGACAGCGAGGGCACTCAGGCCCAGCAGCGCAGTCACCAGGCGGCGCCGTTCCAGCACATCGCCCAGGGGAACCAGCAGGGCCAGCGACAACGCGTAGCCAACCTGCGAGACGGTGACCACCAGGCCGCTGGATCCCTGGGACACTCCGAGTGCCTTCGATATCACGGACAGCAACGGCTGAGCGTAGTAGATGTTCGCCACCGCCGCGCCACACACCACGGCCAGTAGCAGCACCATCGCCCGGCTCAGGGCCGGAGGGCCGACGCCGGGCTCGTCCGCGGCCTCCTCGGGAGCTGTGCGAGGGCGCATCGCGCCACTCCGCTCGAATTCTGGATCGTTCATGCCGTAATCCTGGCCACGGCCGCGCACGGGCGTCAAGTTATTCCGGATTGAACAATCCGAAAGTGAGGAAGCGCACACCGGAAGACGGTCCCCGCTCGGCGTGCACGGCCCTGAACGCCCCGCTGGCTCTCTGCTGGTCGGCGAGGGGTCGGTGTGGCGTGGGGAGCTGACATCGCATCAGGCTGCGGCGTGCTCCGGCTCGGGTTCAGGGTCCTGGGGGACGGGGGTGGCGAGCTGGAGGCGGCTGCCCATATTCAGCCGCACTTCGCCATACGGAGATCTACGGCGACATGAACCTCGACATGGACACCCGCCTCAACCTCGCCGCGGCGGCCGTTCCGGGGTTCTGGGCCGCGGCGAGCGAGGCCGCCCGATCCGCCATGGAGAACGCATGAACCTGCTCCGAGCCTCTACCTGTAACGGTCCGCAATCGGGTGGTCGGCGGCTTGCGCGGCCCGTGAGGCGAGGATGCGCAGACGGTCGTGGCGGGTGTGCCGGGCTCGGCGGTCAGGGTGATGAGCTGCTGGTCGGGGTCGTCGGTGGAGGTGAGGAAGGACCAGTCGAGGGTGAGCGGGCCGACAACGGGATGGTTCAGCGTTTTCGTGCCCGATCCTTGGGTGGCGACGCGGTGGGCGCCCCACCAGCGCCGGAAGTCGGGGTCCTGAAGCGACAGCTCGCCCACCAGTTCGGCCAGCCGCGGATCTTTCGGATCGCGGGCGGCTTCCATGCGCAGCTGCGCCAGGGTCATCTGCGCTACCCACTCCCGGTCCGGGTACAGCGCTCTGATGGCCAGTTCGCAGAAGACCAGCCGTACGAAGTTGCGTTTCTTCTCCGGTATCCGCGCGAAGTCGGTGAACAGGGCGGCCGCCATGACGTTCCAGGCGAGCATGTCTGTGCGGCGGCCCAGGACGACGGCCGGCGTGGTGGAGAGGTCATCCAGGAGGCGCAGCAGCTGCGGCTGGGCCTTCTGCGTGGTGCGCCGACGCGGCCGGGCGGCGTCCCGACCGGACAGTTCGAATATGTAGGCACGCTCACTGCCATCGAGCCGGAGGACACGCGCGAGGGTATCCAGGGCAAGATCAATCTCGTCGGGATTTCCTGTACCGCAACTACTCACGCCCGAAGATGACGCGACGTTCTCACAAACGACCCTTTGCCCGAGCAAGATCGAATACGGGCCACCGGACCCCCGCCGAGCCCCGATCGGTTCTCACAACGCGTTCGCACTCAAAAGAAGGGGTGACCTCCTTCTGTGACTTGCATTGTGCGAAAATCCGGTCCCATGACGGGCCCTCAAACGCCTTCCCCGGCCGACCGGTCGGACGCGGACGACGTCGAAAGGCACACCTGTCCGAAGTGTGACGCACAGCCCGGATCGCCGTGCCGCTCGCGCGGCGGCGCGGTCACTTCCGCCTACCACACCGGCCGCTTCACCAAGGTGCCCCGGCTCGCGAAGAAACTGCGGGTGCCCACCCCGGCCGACCGCGCACCCGGACAGCCGTGGCGGCCCGGCACCCCGCCCCCGGCCCCCATCAACCCGGACCTGCCGAGCGCGGACATCCGCATCGGGTACGCGAGATGCTCACACCGAAGCCAGGAACTCGACTCCCAGCTCGACGCGCTCACGGCATCCCCCGGGACAAGATCTTCAGCGAGAAGATCAGCACCCGCATCCGCGTACGCCCCGCCTTCGAGAAGGCCCTCAAGACCGCGCGAGAGATCAAGGCACACGCCCCTCACTGCCGCGTGATCTTCACGGTGTACGAGATGAAGAGGCTGGGGCGGGACGCGGCAGAGCTGACTGCCCTCGCGGCCCATCTGACCGCGCACGGCCTGGTCCTGGAGATGCTCGCCGGACCGTTGCCGGGGATGTACGACCCCAGCGGCCCCGGCAAGCTACTGCTCGCGTTCTTCGCCGCCATGGCGGAGACCGAGCGGGAGAACATCCGGGAATCGACGCTGGAAGGGCTCGACACCGCAGCCCGCAAGGGCAAGTACGGCGGCCGACCGCCCGTCATCACCGACGACATGCTCCACACCGTGCTCCGCCGCCGCGCGCTCGGCGAGTCCGTCGAGCAGATCCAGCCCGATCTGATCATCCCCACCGGCAAGCGCAAGGGACAGAACCCGTCCGTGGCCAGCGTCTACCGGGCCCTGGCCGAGCACGCCAAACGCGAGGCGTATCCCGAAGCCATCGAGCAGGCGCATGCCGACTTCGCCGCCCTCCAGGCCAGCGAGTTCCCGGGCCCACGTGCCGAGCCCGAGACCGTGCGGTGAGAACGCCCCCTTCGATCCGAAGGCTACTGGCGGGTTACTTGGCACCTGGTTCGCTGCTCGTTAACGGCACCCCAGGTAACGCTGCTACGCCGCGGCCTTGGTGGAGCTGCTCACCGACGCCGACCTGGACCGCATCCCCCCGGCCGCCGAGCGCGACGGCCAGGAGCCGGCCGAGTGGCTGCGCCAAGTCGTACGGAAGCGGCTGGACGCCGAAGACCTTCAGGACGCTCTCGTCGGCGCGCACTTCACCGTCGCCCCCCGCACGGCCGCCGGTACGTGACGGTCCGGATGCCGACGGGGGATGCGGCATCCGGACCTGTTCGACAGCCTAGTCCTGCCAGACTGAGCAGTCCCGGACTTCGCGTGAGGGACGGTCCGCAACAGAATCCCGATCAGCGTGCCTTCCGGCATCCGCGCCCTGCTCGGCTTCCGCTTCGCCCCGCGCTTCCGCGACCTGAACGACCAGCGGTTCTGGCGGGCCGACCTGCCCGACGGCGAGGAGCCGGCCGACGGGTACGGCCCGCTGGAGGACGTGGCCTGCAACAAGGTGAACCTCAAGCGGATCGCCACGCACTGGCCGGACATGCTCCGGGTTGCCGGATCACTCATCACCAACCAGGTCCGCGCCTACGACCTGCTGCGGATGTTCGGCCGCGAGGGCCACCCGACCCCGCTGGGCGCCGCATTCGCCGAGTACGGCCGGATCGACAAGACCATGCACCTGCTCGCCCTGGTCGACCCCGTCGACGACACCTACCGGCGGCTGATGAACCGGCAGCTCACCGTCCAGGAGTCCCGCCACCGGCTCGCCCGCGCGATCTGCCACGGCGGCCGCGGCCAGATCCGACAGGCGTACCGCGAGGGCCAGGAAGACCGGCTCGCCAGTCTGGGTCTCGTGCTCAACGCCGTCGTGCTGTGGAACACCCGCTACCTGGACGCCGCTGTCGCGGCGCTCCGGACCGAGGGCCACGACATCAAGGACGAGGACGTCGCCCGGCTCTCCCCGCTCAAGGACCGGCACATCAACTTCCTGGGCCGCTACCTGTTCAACATCAAGGCCAGTGGTCCCGACCAGGGCCTGCGTTCCTTCCGTGACCCGGACGCGGCCGAGGATGAAGACCCTGACGGCGTGGAGCAGTGACCGGCCGAGACAGAGGTCGTGTTCGTCCGATGTGGCGTTCGGCCATGGCGCAGATCGGTGCAGGTGCGGCACGTTCCGCGGAAGCAATCCTGGATCAGCTGGATCAGAGGGTCACGACGATTTTTCCTCGTACGTGTCCGTGCTCGGAGGCGGCGTGTGCTTTCGGGATCTCCTCCAGTGGATAGAGCTTCTCGATGCGCGGCACATAGCGGCCCTCTGCGCCGAGATGGGCGGCTTCGGCCAGGAGCGTGGGGTCGTTGACCGCGTTGGCCACCCGGACGCCCAGCGCCGCGGCGTTCATGTGGTCGGCGACCGTCACCACGCGGTCCGGGCCGCCGGCGATCTCGACCAGGTCGGGCAGGGAGCCGGAGGCGGCGACGTCGAGGACCAGGTCGATCCCGTTCGGGGCCAGGCCGGCGAGGCGCTCTGAGAGGCCCGCGCCGTAGGTGACGGGAACGGCGCCGAGGGAGGTGAGGTACGCGTGGTTGCGCTCGCTGGCTGTCCCGATCACGGTGGCGCCCAGCGCGCGGGCGATCTCGACCGCCGCGCCTCCGACGCCGCCGGCAGCGCCTTCGATCAGCAGCGTGCGGCCTTCCAGGGGCCCGAGCGTCTTCAGTCCGCCCAGTGCCGTCACGGACGCCAGGCCTGCGGCGGCGGCCTCGTTGTCGCTCCAGCGGGCGGGGGAGGGAGCCCAGGCCGACAGGATGGCCAGCTCGGCAGAAGCACCCGTCACTCCGCCGAGGCCGAAGACTCGCTCACCGATGCTGACCGAGTCGACGCCTGCACCGACCTGGTCCACCACGCCCGCGGCGTCGCGTCCCGGGATCGCGGGCAGATCGACCGGCAGGAAGTCGCGCACCGAGCCGTTGCGCACCTTCCAGTCGACGGGATTGACGCTGGCCGCCGTGACCCGGATGCGGATTTCACCGGATCCGGGCGTCGGGTCCGGGGCCTGCTCGATGATGAGGGTGTCCGTACTGCCGTACTCGTGGTAGCGGGCTGCGCGCATGATGACCTGCCTTATCGGTGCGAATGGCTATGGATGCCCTGGCGCCCATTACACTAAAACCTGACACTGACGTGAGGTGCAACTCTGGCCGGGAGCGAAGGAGAGTCATGCGGATCGGTGAGGTAGCCCGCCAGTCCGGCGTGAGCGTGCGTGCGCTGCGCTATTACGAGGAGCAGGACCTGCTGCGAGCCGACCGCAGCGCAGGAGGCCAGCGTCAGTACCCGGACTCCGCGGTCGGGCAGGTCCATCTGATCCAGCAGCTGTTCGCCGCCGGACTGCCGAGCAGGTCGGTGCGGGAGGTGCTGCGCTGCGTCAACGCAGGCTCGGTGGCCCCGGGACTTCTGGATCAGTTGGAGAGCGAACGAGCACGGATCAGCGAGCGGATCGCCGGCCTCGTCGCCGCGCGCGAACGGCTTGACCAGGTGATCGCCACCACCCGCAATCCTCCGTCCGAATGCAACCACGAGCGGGCGCCGGGTGCCCCGATCGGCAGCCCCGCAGCCGGTTGACGACCGCACTGCCCACATTCCATCGAAGCCACCGCGAGCGAAACTGCCCCCTGTCCGGTGTGTCCGGGGGCGGGCGGAGCAAAGTTGCGGCCCGTCTCCGTCCGTGAATCATCAGGGGCAACGCCGTTCGTGGTCGGCCAGGGGATGATCTCAACGCCATGAGCCCCCGCCAGCGCCGCCCCGCCCTGGGCCCATCAGCGTCGCTGCCCGCCGAACGTCGGCACGGCGATCCCGGTTCGGCGGTGCAGCGCGGGCAGGGGTGGCGCTCGATGTCGTCGGCGTCGCTCGGGGAAGCCTCTGAGGGTCCGTCATGCCACCCGAGACTGTCACCAACGATTCGCAGAAGTACCCGGACCCATCTTTGAGTGAGAACAAGTTCTGCGAACCGAACCGGCTCTTCGCGATCTCCGTACGGCGGTTTTCGATCTTGCTCGGGCAAAGGACCGTTTGTGAGAGGCTCCGCCGATCAAGGACTCGCCGATCCTCGATCATTCTTCGGCGGTCAACCCTTGCGGAGGGCCGGAGGCCAGGACTCCGGTGACGAAGTTCGCGAACTGTGCCCGCATTCTTTCCCGCGGAATGCGCTCTTCTCCGGCCAGGTGCTCGACGAGGTCGGCTCGTGTGGCGGCGAGCAGGGCGTGGGCGGTGAAGTCGCTGTCGGCCAGGCCGGGGAGCTGCTCCAGTACGGCTCGGAGCAGGCTGTGCCACCGCTCGTAGTGCTCCGCCCGGTACGGGCTGCTGCTCCCGCCTTCCTCCAGGGCCAGCGCGAGGCGCCGGTTGTCGAGTTTGAAGCACAGGACGGCATCGAGCAGGGCGGGTACGCGATCCTGCGGTGGGGTCGTGGGCCCCAGGGGTGGTGGGCCGGCTTCGACGGCCTGCCTGATCGGTTCGAGCCGTGCCTCGTACAGCGCGCGGAGCAGCCCGGCGCGATCGCCGAAGGCCCGGAAGAGCGTGCCCTTGCCGACGCCGGCCGCTGCCGCGACGTCGGCCATGGTGACGTCCTCGGGACTCTCCCGGCGGGTGAAGAGGGCATCGGCAGCCGTGAGCACGGCCTCCCGGTTACGGATGGCGTCCTTGCGAGACGACTGGCGTTCGGGCATGCCGCTCCTTCCATTTGCAAAACGGACCAAGGGTCCGTATCGTCAAAACGGACCTAGGGTCCGTATTCTATGACTGGAGGATACCCATGTCCGCACCGACCTCCCCGGCGGATCTGTACCGCCACAGCCTGCGACTGCTGCTCGACAAGGACATCCCCGCGTGGGTCGCCCTGTGGGCCGAGGACGGCGTCATGGAGTTCCCCTTCGCTCCCGACGGCTGGCCCCGGCGTCTGGAGGGCAAGGAGGCCATCGCCGCCTACATGCGGCACTACCCCGACCACATCGACCTGCACGACTTCCCCGAGCTGCGGATCCACCAGACCACCGATCCACAGACCATCGTGGTCGAGATGCGCGGGATTGGCCGCCTGGTGGAGAGCGACGCTCCCTTCGACATGACCTACATCGCCGTCGTGACCGTACAAGAGGGGCACATCACCTCCTACCGCGACTACTGGAACCCCCTCGCCGTCCAGGAGCCCGGCACCGACTTCACCGGGAGCAGCCGATGACCACCGCCGGCACCACTCTGGTCATCGGCGCCACCGGCACCACCGGAAGCCGCACCGCCGCACAGCTGACGGCCGCGGGTCACCGCGTCAAAGCCGCCAGCCGCCGGGCCACCCCGGTCGCCGGCACCGAGCCGGTCCCCTTCGACTGGTACGACCCCGCCACCCACGCGGCCGCCCTCGACGGAGTCGACCGCGTCTACCTCATACCGCCCCTGGGTGACTCGGACCCCGCGGCGATCATGCTGCCGTTCCTCCATCAGGCCCGCACCGCCGGCGTGCACCGCGCGGTGCTGCTGAGCTCCTCGGCCATCCCCGAGGGCGGTCCGGCGGTGGGAACGGTGCACCAGGCCCTGCCCGATCTGTTCGAACAGTGGGCGGTACTGCGGCCCTCGTGGTTCATGCAGAACTTCACCGGCACGCACGCGCACGCTCACAGCATCCGCGACGAGGGCATCATCTGGACCGCCACCGAAAGCGGCCGGGTCGGCTTCGTCGACGCCGAGGACATCGCGGCCGTCGCCGTGCGCGCTCTGACCGACGAGCAAGCCCCCAACACCGACCTCCTCCTCACCGGACCCGAGGCACTCTGCTACGACGACATCGCCGCGATCATCACCGAGGTCACCGGTCGGCCCGTCGTCCACCGCCTTCTGTCCTACGAGCAGATGCGCGATCGCCTCACGACGCAGGTGCCGGTGGAGTTCGCCGCAATCCTGGCCGGCATGGACCGTGCCATCGCCGAAGGGGCGGAGGACCGCATCACCGACACCGTCCAGCGCCTCACCGGTCGGCCCCCGCGCACCTTCCGGGCCCTCCTTGAGAGGGAGATGCGATGAAGCAGCTGATGTTCCAGGACGATCAGCAGTTCTGGTTCGAGACCCTGCGTAATCTCGGCCTGGCCGTCTACGGCGGCTCGGACGTCGGTGAAGTCGTCGCAACCGCCTCCCGGGTCACCTCCGGCGACTACGACGGCTGGCACGACGCCTGGCTGTCCACCGCCAAGCGTCTGGAGGCCGAAGCCCGTGCAAGCCACAGACGGTCCTTGCGGCAGCGGGCCACCACCGCCTTCGCCAACCGGTCCCGGGACAGCTCCATCCCGCGCAGCTCCACCGCAAGCCACTCGGCGAGCTGGGCCTGGTCCTCCTCCGTGCACTCGCGAAAGCCGAACGCGCCCCGGATCTCCACCCGGTTCCGCTTGATCGCCCGCCCCGCCCAGTCGTACGCCGCCCACTCCTCCTCCGGCACCTTCACCTGCTGGGCGACGTACGACACCGCCGGCGCCGGGATCTCCGCGGCGGTCTCTGGGAACCGTGCCTCGACCTCGAAGAACTTCAACAACAACGCGAACCCCAGCCGGTTCGCCCCCGACTTGTTCCGCAGACGCTCCCGGTCCTCCTCCAGCAGCGTCCAGACTTCGATCAGGTCCTCCGGCTCCCACTCCTGACGCACCCCGGGCTCCCTCCCGTCGTCATAACACGACCAACGTGACGGAGCATCACAGCTCAAGAGGTGAAGAGGCAGAAATCCTAGCCAAACGCATCTTTGATCCGCTACAGAGAGCTACTTGTCACTTCGCCGTAGCTTCGGGAGAACAGGGCCCGCTTGGTTTCACCCCGCCACACCCAGCCAAGGGCGCTGCCGTCGAGCGGGCCCGGTGGCTCCGCGTCGATCCCCGCTGATCCCCGCGCCGCCTCATTTGCGGGCGGATTTTTGAAACTTGCCCAGGCCAGGGCACCACAGCCCCGGTGCCGTCCGGCGCGCACGCACCTGCACCACGGGAGCGCTGCCCGCGCCGGGCGGTGCCGGGGAAGCGGGGGCCCGGGGGCCGGCGAAGGCCCCAGGCAGCCACCGGCCGATGGGATAGCCCGCCGAACAGCCGCACGTCGCCGGCGGCCGACGCCGCCTCGGGCCAAGCGGGCACCGCGGTGACGATGCTGGTGCCCTATCAGTCCTGTCTTACGGAACGAAGCATCACGGAGAACACGGGAGAGTCCGGGAAGGGCTTTTGGTCGCCCACCTTGCGGTATCCCCATGCTTCATAGACGGCTTGTACGGCGCCGTCTCCATTCGCGGGGTTCACAAGGAGCGTCACCCGCTCTTCTTTGCGGTGCGTGAGCCATGCTTCGTGGAGCTGCCACGCGATACTGCGGCCCCGCCAGGGCTTGCGGACTACGATCTCGTTCAACGAGACCGTACGCTTCCCGTTCTCAGCGGTTACGTCCTTGGACAGCGGTGTGAGCATGTTGTTCCACCACTTCGTGTCGGACGCGAGGGTGGTGCCGAAGCAGAATCCGACCGGCTCGGCGCCGTCGTATCCGAGTACCGCGGTCCAGCCCGAGCGGGCCGAGTAGGCGGACAGCCGCTCATCGAAGCGGTCAACGTCGTAGAACGGTCCGGTGAGTCCGAAGTCGCGATGCCTCACCTCGACATGGATGTCGAGGATGTGCTGCCGGATCTCGGGCAGGTCCGCAGCTACGTAATGCCTCACGTCGACCGTGCTCACAGTGTCTTCTCTCCTTCGCGGAAGCGGTCCTGCCACTCGATCACGAACCCCACCCCTGGCGCTAACTGGTTGATTCCCCGGTCGAACTGCCACATGAGCTTCTTGTTCCGTCCGACCAGCGGGGGCTGGCCAGGGCCTGGGAGGAGGGGGAGGGCGGTAGAGACCGCCTGCTCTGCTTCACCCTGGGCGAGCTGCGCGAGGGCCAGGTGGATCGTGTAGTAGGCGCGGTTGCGGCGGAGGTCAGGGCGTAGTAGCGAGAGCGTGCGGTGCAGGCGGGCCTCTGACTCGGCGTGTCGGCCGAGCCGGGCCATGACCAGGGCGGCCAGGCCGTCAAGCTCAGCCCGGTCGAAGAAGGACATCCAGGCAGGGCGCCGCTCGGTGGGGTCTGCCCGTTCGTACGTCTGTTCCGCATGGAGCAGGGTGCGTTGGGCGGCAGAGTCCTCACCCACCGCGGAGAGGATTCCGGCCAGGCGTGCACTGGCCAGGGAACGGAAGAGCGCATCCTGCCGGCACACGTATGCGCGTCTGCCGGCCTCGGCTGCTGCCAAGGCATCATGCAGGTGTACCTGCTGGTACGAGAGAAGCGCGGCGTGACCCCACAGACGCATCTGCATTTCGCTGCTGCCCGCCATCCCGGCGAGCGTCATGGCCTTGTTCAGGTGGCCCACGGCGCGTTTGGTCTCCTGTGCCTCCACGGCAGCCCACAGCGCCGTTCCAGTGAAGGCCGCCGCCAGGTAGTACAGGCGGCGGCGGACCCGCGTGCTTGCCCGTCCTACTGCCTGGAGATCCAGAGCGTGCTGCGCGTGGGCGAGTGCCCGGGTCTCCAGGCGCACCCCCGCCCCGTCTTCGTTGTCGGCCTGCACCAGGTCCGCGAAGTTCCGCTCCAGTCTGTTGGCGTCGCTCATTCCGACCCGCGTCGAACCGCTGGACGGGGCCTCCGGAAGAAGGGCAGCGGCCGTGAGGGATGCCGTGGCCGTGGTGAAGGTCCGTCGCTGCACTGGGTCCTCCGAAGGTGCTCGCTCCCGGGCGGCGGGAGGTATGAACCCCAGTTCCTCCGCCGTCGCGTTGAATTCTTCTTCGAGAACGAGGCGTTGTCGTGCCTGGGGCCAACGCGTTTTCCCGGTCAGCCAGTTCCGGACGTGACGGTCGGTCAGCGTGCCGGGGCGGCCCGTCAGGATGCTGATCCTTCTGTTCAGCCGGTTCGCAAGGTCAGCTTGCGTCATACCGGTGTGCTCCAGCCGAGCTGCGAGGTGCGGGTTCCCCGTCATGCGGACACGGTAGTGGCGTCCTGCGAAGGGGGCAGGCCCGCAGGGTAAAAACTTCCGGTCGCACGCCAGAGGAACCCCCGTGGAATTACCTATCCACTCTCGGTAGTAACGCAGTTACCTGTACGTCAGACGCCTCGCAGCGACCGCAGGGGAGACCCAGTCGGTCCTGACGTTCTTCTGCTGAAGCACTGGGAGCCCCACGTGAACCCGCCAACGCAGCACTCCGCTTCTCCTGCCGCCGACGCGGTCACCCACGCATCCGACACCGAGCGGGTGGCCGATCGGCACCCCGTGAAGGCGACGGTTCTCCTTCCTGCCTGGGAAGACGATGGCGGGCCCCGGTACAGGTGGAGCACGAGGCTCAGGGCCGACGGGGCGGCGGGCGCCAACGCCCGCTTACGGGTACGTCCCAGGCTGACGGTGGCCCGCTGGAGGGGCGATGTCGATCTGGCGGCACGGATCGCGGACTTCCTCGTGGACCACGCGGTCAAGCGCGGCCGGGCGTTCGCCGACGGCTGTGTGGTCCTGCGGCTCACGGTGGACGCCGCGGACGGTCTCCTCATCGAGGTGGACGACGCGGACCCCGAACTGCCCAGTGCCACACGGGCTGGCCACGGACACGGGGTGCGCCTTTCGTGGCAGGGCAAGCAGGACGGGAACACGGTCGTGGGCAAGACCGTCAGTGCGCGGCTCACTGCGCCGGATCTGGCGGGAGAATCAGCATGAGCATCACCCAGCAGATGCCCCGCCGGCGCCTCGCCGAGGACCGGGTTCTGCCGTCCGCGCCTCCCGTCGCCTTCACTTCGCAGGACTTCACTGCCGGTACCTGCGCCGGCGTCATCACCGGCAGCCCCGTCCCCTTCCATCCGGCCTGGGACCTTGGCACCGAACAGATCACGGTGCACGCCAACGGCGAGGTGGTCGCGACCGGACAGGGACGTGACATCCTCGGCGACCCGCTCAAGGCGCTGGCCTGGCTGACGCGCCGCCTGCCCGTTGCCCGTGCTGGGCACCACCCTGCGCGCCGGAGACATCGTCCTGGCCGGGTCGGTCCACGCGAGCCTCCCGATCGCCCCCGGCACTCACTTCCGGGCTGCCTCCACCCGGCTTCCCACCGTGCATCTACAGGTCCTCTGACCCCACCCCATCAGGGAGCGCAATATGCCATCCACCCCCTTGAACACTGCCGTGCTGGGTACCGAATTACTCGCGCTCGACCTGGTCGAGCGCATGCAGAACGCCCCGCACCTGAGCTGCGGACTCGTCGTCGGCCGCACGCCCCACAGCCGCGGACTGGCCCAAGCCGCTGAGCTGGGCTGCACCACCGCAGCGGGCGGCGTCTCCGCCCTGCTGGAGTCGGGACAGACCTTCGACGTCGTCTTCGACGTCACGAACGCCTTCGAGCACTCCGAACACTGGTCCCGGCTCGCCGGCACCGGGACGGTGCTCATCGACCTCACGCCCACCAGTGCCGGTGCGCTGATCGTGCCCACCGTGAACGGCGGCCAGGCCGCCCGGCACCACCACATCGGTCTCGTCTCCTGCGGCGGCCAGGCCTCTCTCCCCGTCCTGCATGCGCTGGCCCAGCACTACCGGCCGCAGTACGTGGAGATGGTGGCCACGGCAGCCAGCGTCAGCGTGGGGCGGGCCAGCCGCCTCAACCTCGACGAGTACGTGGAGACCACCCAGGAGGCGATCCGCCGTTTCACCAAGACCGGCGCGGCCAAGGCGATGCTGAACATCTCCGGCGGAAGCATGGCACCCATGGATGCTCCGCATCCTCGACCTGCCCGAGGCTGTGAGGCTGCGGGGCTGGCCGAATGACACCGACATCGCCGTGTCCGTGGACATCGAGACTGAGGACGGTACGGCCTGGAACCAGTACCTGCTCGAAGTGAAGGACGGCGCCGCCCAGCTCACCAGGACCCACACCCCCGGCGAAGTCCAGTTCACCCGGCGGCAACTGGCCGTCTGGTACGCCGGCGGCTACCGCACAGCCGCCACAGCACGCCTCGCGGGAGTCGCCACCCAGTCCAACGAAGCACTGAGCAGACTGATCCGCACCACGGAACACGAACCCTGGCTGCCCGACCACTTCTAGCCGGTGCTCCCCCTCCCGCAGCGCAGGCGAGTAGCGTTGCGGAAAGACCAGAAGGAGGGGTCCCAGTGACTGCTCAGCCCGAGCACCCCGACACCAGTCAGTTCAGCCCGCCCATGGGCACGCTCTCCGAGCTGCGCGAGGCACTGTCGACATGGGGTTTCCCCGGCGACCGGCAGGCGTTCGAGAGTGAACTCGACGCGATCAAGCTGGACGACCTGACGCGGGTCCGCGAGATCATCCAGGCGTACCGCCACCGCGTCCTGGTCCGCAACAGTTCCGAGGCCATGACCGCACTCGACCGGAGCGCCGCCGACGTCGACGCCGAACTGCGTCGCAAGCTCGCCGACGTCGAGGGCGCCCGGTGACCCACGCCTTCTTCAGCGATCCCGCCGAGAAGCTCCTCACCGACTTGGCCCCGGCTGAGCGAACGGCCGTCGAAAGCGTCCGCCGCTCCCTGGAAGACGACCCGTCACAGGGCCGCAGCCTGCCGGGAAGCGACTCCCGCGTTGTCGAGCTGCTGCCCGATGACACTCGCGGCCGCGGCATCTCCGTCGTCTACCGGTTCAGTGCGGACCTGGACGCTGTGCTCATCCTCTGGCTGATCGCCGGACCGTAGACCGGCCGCCCAGCCGTCCCTTCGGTGTCCCACCCACGGCGGGGCAGCCTCCGGTCAGCCCGTCGGCCCGGGCTCGAAGGCCGGGGTCTCGGCGGGCGACAGGTCCGGGCGCATCCGGTGCCAGCGCGCCGGGTGGCGCCACCGCCCGGCACCGTCCCGGGCGACGTCGACGCCGACCTCCACCACCAGCTCCGGCGTCACGAGGGTGACGTGCAGAGGCTCGCGCGATCCCCACCCTGCGGAGAACGTTCAGCGTGCGCGTGCACAGACCGGAGTCGACGATGTTCCGGGCGCGGGCCGCGAGGCCGGCGATCCGGGTGCGGGGCAGTGCGACGGTCGGAGACATGGGCGGGAACCGTACGAACGGGCGCGGTTAGCGTCGCGCGCTGCCGTGTCCGCGTACAGCACGGCGTAGGCCCACTCACCCACCTGCACTACAGGGCCGCACGCGACATCGTTTGGAGCGGCCGGGAAAAGTGCCAGGGGGCGGCGGCGAAAAGTGGTAGGGGCCGCGTACCGTCCCGGCGGCTGGATCGGACGCATTGAGCTGGCCGTCTCGCCGACGTTCACGCGTACACAGGTTTCGCTGCAGACTCCTGTGCAGAAATGGCCGCCGATCCCACGAGGAATCACCGCCCGGAAGCGTCTACAGCCCCGTGACCAGCGCGTTTTTGGGTTTGGACGTGGGCCTTTTCGAGGTGCGATGGTCTTGCCCGGCGCAACTCGGCGCCTTGAGCAAGGGGGAGATATGGACGTCATCATCGCGGCCGCCATCACCGCGGCGGGCGGCATCATCGCCGCGATCATCACCAAGCGGGGCGGCGGTCCGGGGAAGGATGAGGGGTGAGGTGATGTGACATGAATCCGCAGCTCTGGCCGCGTCACGTCACCTCAGAAGTCGTTGCCGAGATCCGTCCGGCACGCGGCGAGGAACGACCGCTCCAGGCCGCGCACGCTCTCGTCGACTGGGCCCGGTACTGGCGACACCTTCGGGAGTACCGGGCCGAGGGGCCGTTTCGAGGGCCATCAGCGCAGGTCGCAGGTGTCTCGCCCGACGAACGGCGTCGATTTGCCCCGACTACGGCGCGCTACTTGCCACTTCGTGGCAGCTTCGGGAGAACACCCCCGAGCAGGGCCGGGGCCCAGCAGCCCGCGGCTTGTCGCTCCGTGCCCTTGCGCACTGCGGTGCTCCCTGGCGGAAGGCATCAGAGGGCGCGTTCTACGGCTTCGCTGCGACGGTGCAGCGTGAGGACGCCGAGCGGAGAATCGTTCTCAGCGAAAAATCGAACAGATCGAACATGGGGGTTGTCGGGCCCTTCAAGGGCGTGATGGCGGCGGCCGAAGCCTTCCAAGTACGAACCCAACTACCGTTCAGCACAGTCGACTTGGACCGAGAAGCGTCGAGGTCAGCAGGACGCCGACGGCGGTGGTCGGCGTGAGCGACCCATGGCCAGGAACCATCCCAGCACTGGCTTCGGCAGCCCGTTCCGCCACAACATCCGCCCGGCCGGCGGACGCGTACCGGTCCGCACCTACACCTACACCTACACCTACACCTACACCTACACCTACACCGAGGTACCGCTGCTCGCCATCCTCACCGGCACCACCGAGCCCGGGAAGGTCTTCGCCATCACCACCGACCTCGACGGCGTCCCGGCCGACTGCACAAGACATGGCCGATCGCAGAACATAAGGGTTACCTTACCTCCTATTCGTGGAAGAATACGAGGTAGTGAGGGAGAGTCAGGGAATCCGACAGGTGTGGCATGGGGCAGACGTGACGACAGCGACTGAAGCGACCGGCCCGGACGACATCGTCTACGACGCCGAGATCGTCGACGACCGCGAACAGCTCCTGCCCGCGGCCCCGGACAGCACCCCGGCCCCCTACCGCATCACCCGACACACGATCCTCGCCGAGGGAGAGCTGCCGCCGCGCGCCGACGAACAACCGACCTTCTCCGCCCGGGACTTCACCGTCCCGCCGCGCGTGAAGAAGCGGATCATCGAGCGCGGCGCCCGCAACACCCGGGTCAACCGCGACTCCACGCGCACCCGCTTCGAGCAGTGGTGCGTGAAGGAGGGCAGGATCGCCCAGCCCACCACCACGACGGCGAACGTCGCCGCGTACTTCGGCTTCCTCATGGAGACAGGCAAGCCGGACGGCGGCAAGTACAGTCCGGACAGCCTGCTCGCCTACTGCTCCCGGATCGTCTCCTGGTACCCGAAGGGGGAGCGGCCGGACGCCTCCCTCGTCCGCGAGATGATCGAGGACTACCGGCTGGAGGAGTGGATCCCGGCCGGAGGAGAGAAGGAGCAGTCCGCCGGCCTCACCCTGAAGTACCTGGTCAGGGTGCTCGCCAAGGTCGACGAGACCACTCGGATCGGGCGCCGCGACGCGGCCATGCTCGTCCTGCAGTACGGCATGCTCTACCGCTCCATCGAGGTCACGAACCTGCTGGTCAAGCAGGTACGTGTGGACGCCGGCGGCGTTTGGGTGTGGACCGCGAAGAGCAAGACACGACGCAAGGGCAACGGACGGTGGCGCTTCATCCGTGACCGCGCAGACCTGCAGATCGTCGCCCGCGTGCGGGCCTGGCTGGCTGATCTCCGCGAGCTGCGCGAGCCCACCGAGCACGAACAGAACCCTGCGGGCGGCGAACCGGCCTACCTGCCGGCCAAGCCGCTCTTCCGGGCCCTGACCACCAAGGGCAACCTCAAGCGCCGGAAGAACGCCACCGTGCGGGGCCTGTTCCTCACCGGCCGGATGGTCAACGAGATGGTACAGGCGCGCGCGGCCGCTGCCGGCGTCGCCCTGATCAACGGCCTCAAGGTCACCTCCCACAGTCTGCGCGCGGGCCCGAACACCGACATGGCCGAAGCCCTCGTACCCCTGGCCGAACGCAACACGGCCGGCGACTGGTCGGCGGACTCCACCCTCGCCGACGACGTCTACAACCGGCCCGACGGCACCATCGACACCAGCAAGAACGACCCGCTGGACGCCGTCCCGCTCTGGGGCAGGTTCGAGGACCAGGCCGCGCCCGCCGGACCATAAAAGCGCAGGTCAGGACGGTATTTCCAGGCGGGTGGTCCCGGTGGGGTCCCAGGCGGCATACTCGATGCATGGCTGGCATCGAGATCGACGACACCACCGCGGACGCGCTGCAGGCCCTGGCCGACGCGGCGGGGCTGCCGCTGGACGCCTACCTGGCGCAGGTGGCCGAGGAGAAGCGGCGTGAGCGCGCACTGTCGGAGGGCGCGGAGATCTTCCGGCAGGTCACCCGCGACCCGGAGACGGTCGCCGCGTTCGACGCCGAGTACGGCGCTCCCGCGCCGGCTCACACCGCCCCGCGGGCGGCCTGACCTGTGCCTGCCGAGTACTACGTCGACTACCGGTCCTACCTTGATCGTGGGTTGGACGGGCTGTCGTAAGGTCCAGAGGCCCAGAGACACCGGGTATGGCTTAGCTGCAACGGCGTGTGCGCGAGCTCGCCCCATCGTAGTGGGACAGGTTTCACTCGCCGCAGCGAACTGGTGGGCTACATAGACGCCTTGGCCGACGTCTCCCCCACGCAACAAGGCATTCGCCAGGTCGCCCAGCACCACGACGCCCGAGTCGGGTAGCTCTCTGCCCAGCCGGCCTACGGCCTGGTCCGCGGCTCCGGCCAGCTCCTGCCGTCCGAGCTGTCCGTAGACAGACAAGGCCAAGGAGTCCATCCGGTACGGGGTGACGAAGCGAACCCACGCCTGCTCGACCGTGTGATCGGCGAATTCGTACGCGAAGCGGGCCCGGTCCAAAGCCCGGAGGGCATTCGTGTGATCGCCGACGCTCGCTGCCTCCTCCGCGAGCCTGCCGTAGAGCCAGGCAGCGGCGGCGGCGTTGCCCGGGCCTCGGACGTCCTTGGCGGCTTGGATCAACAGCTCAGCGGCTTTCTGCGGGGTTGCCGTCCCGTAGCTGGCGTACCCCAGCGCGAGGGCCCGCAGGGGTGGGTGGCCGATGCTCTTGGCGCATTCCATGGTGACCTGCTCAGGAGGTCCGGCTGCTGCTCCTCGCCGACAGCGACGTGCTCCTGCGCCCCGGCGGACCACTGGAGCCCGTCGCCGAGTGGTCCGCCGCCTTCCGCAGCACCGGCCAGACACTCAGTCATGCCGTCCGGGAACGGGTGTGAGTAGTCGGGGTACAGGAAATCCCGGTGAGAACGATCATGGTCGACTAGCACACCGGTCCGCGGCATCGCTGAGGTTCGCGGAAAGATCGTCGAGCGGGTGCCGGCGCTGGCTACGGTCCGGGCGTGCCGGTGGAGTTTCTGACCCATGAGCAGGCCGAGGCGTACGGGACGTTCACCGAGGCGCCCACGCGCCCGGAGCTGGAGCGGTTCTTCTTCCTCGACGATGACGACCGCGATCTGATCGCGCTGCGCCGTACGGACGCGCACCGGCTGGGCATGGCGGTGCAGATCTGCACGGTCCGCTACGTCGGCCGGTTCCTGGGCGAGGACCCGCTCGCGGTGCCGTGGGAGGTCGTGGAGTACCTGGCCGGGCAGCTCGGCATCCTGGACGCCTCGTGTGTGAAGCGGTACGCCGAGCGGCGGTCGACGGTGTACGGGCACGCGGATGAGATCCAGAGGCGGTTCAAGTACCGGGACTTCACCGACCGGAAGTGGGGCCGGGAGTTCCGCGGCTTCCTGTACGGGCGGGCGTGGACGCATGCCGAGGGGCCGGTGGCGCTGTTCAATCACGCGGTGACGTGGCTGCGGAAGAACCGGGTGCTGCTGCCGGGTGTCTCGGTGCTGGCCCGGCAGGTGTCGGAGGCCCGTACGGCGGCCGAGCGGCGCCTGTACGACGCGGTGGCCAGGGCGACGTACCGGGCCGATCCCGTGCTTGCGCCGGCCTTGGCGGAGCTGCTGGTGGTGCCGGAGGGCAGGCGGGTCTCGGAGCTGGAGCGGCTGCGTACACCGCCGGTGAAGTCGACGGGCACGGCGATGGTGCGGGCGATGGAGCGGGTGGAGGAGATCTCTGCGTATCGGCTGGGCCGGGTGAACCTGTCGCGGGTGCCGGTGAACCGGCTGTCCGCGCTGGCTCGGTATGGGCAGCTGAGCAAGGCGCAGACGATTCTGCGGGCGCCGGAGCCGCGGCGGACCGCGCTGCTGACGGCGGTGGTGCGTCAGCTGGAGGCGCAGGCGGTCGACGACGCGCTGGACCTGTTCGCGGTGCTGATGGCGAACCGGCTGATCAGCCCCGCCCGGCGGGCGTCGGACCGCGAGCGGCTGGCGATGCTGCCGCAGCTGGAGAAGGCGGCCCGGATCCTGGCGAAGGCGTCGAAGATCCTTACCGAGGAGCTGGACCTGGTCGCCGAGCACGATGCGGACCTGGACGTCGCCGCGCTGTGGGCGGCGGTCGAGGAGGCCGTGCCGCGTACGGCGGTAGCCGGTGCGGTGGCGACCGTCGAGGCCCTGGTGCCCGAGGACGACGGCTCGGCCGAGTCGGCGATGCGCGAGAAGCTGGCCCTGCGCTACAACACCGTGCGCCCGTTCCTGTCCCTGCTGGGCGAGTCGGACGCGCTGGGTGCCGCCCCGGCTGGGCGGCGCATCCTCAAGGCCGTGCGGCGCCTGCCCGCGCTCTCGCGGCGCCGGGTGAAGGATCGGCCGCTGCTGCCGCGCGAGGTCGACGCCGAGCTGGTGCCGGCGATGTGGAAGCGGGCGGTGTTCTCCAATGCCAGGCTGCCGCAGGGCGCGGTCGACCGCGACGCGTACGTGGTGTGCGTCCTGGAGCAGCTGCACCGCGCCCTGAACCGGCGCGACGTGTTCGCCGCCCCGTCGAACCGGTGGGCGGACCCTCGCGCGAGGTTGCTGGACGGTCCGCGGTGGGAGGCGATGCGCGCGGACGTGCTCGCGGGCCTGTCCCTGACCGAGGACGCCGAGGAGCACCTGGCCCAGCTCGTCCAGGCGCTGGACGCGGCGTGGCGGCAGATGGCCGACCGGCTGGAGGAGGCCGGCAACGAGGCGAAGGTGGAGATCGTCGTCCCCGAGGGCGGCGGCCGGGCCCGTCTGTCGGTGGACAAGCTCGGCGCGGTGGGCGAGCCGGAGTCGCTGACCTGGCTCAAGGCCACAACGGAGGCGATGCTCCCGAGGATCGACTTGCCGGACTTGCTGTTCGAGGTCCACTCCTGGACCGGGTTCCTCGACGCCTTCGGGCACTTCTCCGAGCGGCGCACCCGCATGGAGGGCCTGCTCGTCTCCCTGGTCGCGCTGCTGGTGGCGGAGAGCTGCAACATCGGCCTGACCCCGGTCGTCGACCCGGAGAACAAGGCGCTGACCCGCTCGCGGCTGTCCCACGTCGATCAGAACTACCTGCGCGCCGACACCATCGCCGCGGCGAACGCCGCGCTCATCACCGCCCAGTCCCGCATCGAGCTTGCCCAGATGTGGGGCGGCGGGCTGCTCGCCTCCGTCGACGGCCTGCGGTTCGTCGTCCCCGTGAAGAGCATCAACACCGGCCCCTCGCCAAAGTATTACGGCTACAAACGGGGCGTGACCTGGCTCAACGCGGTCAATGACCAGGTTGCGGGGATCGGAGCGATGGTCGTACGCGGCACGCCGCGCGACAGCCTCTACACGCTGGACACGCTGCTGAACCTCGACGGCGGGGTGAAGCCCGAGATGGTCGCGACCGACAACGCCTCGTACTCCGACATGGCATTTGGCCTGTACAAGATGCTCGGCTTCCGCTTCGCCCCGCGCTTCCGTGACCTCGCCGATCAGAGGTTCTGGCGCTCAGACCTGCCCGGCGGCGACGGGGAGGCGCCGGCCGCCGGGTACGGGCCGCTGGAGGCCGTCGCCTGCAACAAGGTGAACCTCAAGCGGATCGTCACGCACTGGCCGGACATGCTCCGCGTCGCCGGCTCGCTCATCACGAACCAGGTCCGCGCCTACGACCTGCTGCGCATGTTCGGCCGCGAGGGCCATCCGACGCCGCTCGGTGCCGCGTTCGCCGAGTACGGGCGGATCGACAAGACCCTGCACCTGCTCGCTCTGGTCGACCCAGTCGACGACACCTACCGCCGGCTGATGAACCGGCAGCTCACGGTGCAGGAATCCCGCCACCGCCTGGCACGCGCGATCTGCCACGGTGGCCGCGGGCAGATCCGCCAGGCGTACCGCGAGGGCCAGGAGGACCAGCTCGCCGCCCTCGGCCTGGTACTCAACGCCGTCGTGCTCTGGAACACCCGCTATCTGGACGCCGCAGTCGCCCAGCTCCGCGACGAAGGGCACGACATCAAGGACGAGGATGTCGCGCGCCTCTCCCCGCTCAAGGACCGGCACATCAACTTCCTGGGCCGCTACCTGTTCAATATCAAGGCCAGCGGTCCCGGCCATGGCCTGCGCCCGTTCCGGGACCCGGACGCCGTCGAGGACGGCGAAGACGAGGAGTGACGGGCGGCGCACCCGACCTGTCGGGCTCCCGGGACAGCCGCCCTGGGAGCCCCCGCTTGCGTACTCACGCGCGACACCCTCCGCGAGCCCGTAGCACCCTGCGACAGGAGCGCCCGCCCCCGACGAGCACGGCGGCAGCCCGACTTCTCACGAGAATGGGTTCTGGCGCCAGATCCTAGAGCTTTTGTTCCTTCAGGCCATGCTTCCAGAAAGTGAGGTACGGAGTGATGCCGTCTTCACGGTAGCTCAGAAGACCCACCATACCATCGGGGTTCCTGCTCTCACCGAGAAAGAATTCGTAGGCTTCGAAGTTGCCGACGATCTTCTCGGTGTAGGCCGCGGCACCCTTTTCGAACGCGGCAACTTCCTCCGGCTTGGCGCGCAATTCCTCAAGAGCCCTTCTCACCGACTGCACGTAGCCCTTGAGGTGAGTCAGGTAGGTGTTCCTGTCGAAGGTGGTCGGGTTCAGCCTGAAGCTGTCCACGACGTTGTTGACCGTCCGGACTCCGTCCTCGACATCCTCCCCGGCCTCTTCTGCGGACGGATTCGCCCCGATATCGGTATCCGCCCCGTCCTTGACCGGGATCATCTGACAGTCGACCTCCCAGACGATGTCATCGATGAGTTTACGCGGGAAGCTGTCGCTGAAAATTTCGTCGCCAGTGATGATGTCAGTGAAGACAAGCACTCTGTATTCCTCTCGATTTGAGGCTGCGTCACTGGCCCAACACGTCGGGGCACCACTCCCCCGCTCCGGGGGCCAGCGAACAACGTCACGTAACGCAACGTTATTGCGTCATGGCGGACTGCTACTGATCCATGGTGCGTCTCCTGTGCGACCGCGTCGGCCCCGGCCGGAACCCTGAGCGGGCGGGCGGGGTGATCTTGGCCGCCCTGCCGGGACAGCCAGAACTCTCACCACACCACGACGCCAGCCGGACCATGATCAAGCTCAACGGCACTTCCTGTACCGCAACTACTCACACCCGGCCTCGGCTCACGACCCCGGGAGATCAATGGAACCGTGGGCATCGGTTAGATTGATCATGGTCAGGCGCAGGTCAGATCCTTTCGAACCCCCACAGCTGGTTACGACTCTCATCCACCTGCCCCCACAGCACGACCCCTGTGCCGTTGGCCGGGTTTCCGCCCTCCGCAAGGTCGATATTGACAGCCCGGCCAAACCCGGCGACGTACATCCTGTACTCGTCGTCGTCCTGTTCCTTGACGTCCCACTGGAACGGGCGTGGGGCAACCACGACCGCTGTGCCGTCATGAATATCGTCAAACGACGGCTTGCTCGGGGCCAGGTAAAGGCCCGATTGCACGTTTCTGATGAACCGATGGCCATCGTTGTCGATCAGAATCCATTGC
This sequence comes from Streptomyces sp. NPDC021356, assembly GCF_040641015.1. Classification (NCBI taxonomy): domain Bacteria; kingdom Bacillati; phylum Actinomycetota; class Actinomycetes; order Kitasatosporales; family Streptomycetaceae; genus Streptomyces; species Streptomyces sp. NPDC021356. The sequence goes on from NZ_JBFACU010000022.1 coordinate 137,599, forward strand.
TGACTATCGCCACCGTTCTTCTCCCACCCGCAGACAGTGTTGTCCGCGCCTTTGACATCAATGACGCTCCCAGACAGGCGGTTTGTAATGACGTACCGCCCTCCTTGCTCGAGCCTCATGTTGCACGTCCTTTCCTCGGAACAGCTTCGGCCTGTTGTCGAGCCCGTCGCGAGCGTCCTGACGCGCCCGCGACCGCCCCAACGGAACTTACCATGAGTAATTAATACACTACACAGCGAAGTCGGTTGCGGGCGCCGCCCTCGGCCTTCCGCATGTTCGGGCGAGCGGCCGAGCAGCCGCCGCATCCACCTCTGTCGTCAAACGATCGTTTGACGACAGGGCGGCGGCGTGGCCAATGAACCCGTGCAAATTGGGGGTTCGCGGCGGCTCGAATCCAATCGGATCCGATGGTGATCGCTGACAGGGTTTGACGACAGATAGGGTCCGATCCTCCGTACGGAAGGTGACGTCTCGCACCAAAGGCGGAGTGTTCTCACCTTGAGCTGGCCCGCCTCGCACGCCCGTTGAGACTGGCAGACGTCCTCCATCGGGGTAGCCGGGCAGAACCAACGGCGCGTAGATACGTTGATGATCAGACAGGTATCAACCGCACGGTGAGGAGAAGTCATGGAGCGCTCGGAGTCGTTCAAGGACAAGGCCAAAGATCACTCGGATCGAACGGGGGAAGGTCCGGCGTACCAGGAGCTTGTTCATGAGACTGAGGGGGAGCCCTTCCTGGACCCGGAGGGGGAAGTGAGCCTGGGCGGGCAGGAGGGCGCTTCAGAAGCGCAGAGGAAGCGCGAGCAGCAAGAGGCCTCAGAGAGCTGATGCCAACCCCGCCTGCGACGGTCACCCTCTGGGCGCCGTCGCATGCGGGATGGAGTACAGCGTCGCAGCCTCGCTTGAGGTTCGGAGAGAATGCTTAACCTTCGGTGCGAGAGGCCATAGGGGACCCTCGATGGCGAACATGGTCTACAAGCGGGTCTCGACCGACCAGCAGTCGACCGCCCGGCAGAACCTCGTCCTGGACGAGGCCGGCATCGAGGACCCGGTCGTCTTCGAGGAGAACCCGGGCACCTCCAGCCGCCTCCACCCGCTCCAGCGCCCGAAGTTCCGCACGCTGCTCGACTACGCGCGGCCGGGCGACACCGTGCACATCTCCGAGATGTTCCGCCTCGTACGCGGCACCGGGCACATCCTCGACGTGCTCGGCGTCCTCCACCGCGACCAGGTCGCCCTGCGCATCCACGACGGCGCGTTCTCCGCGATGGACCTCACCGCCCGCCACCCGCGGACCGGCGAGCTGCTGTCCACCGTGAAATTCATGGTGCAGACCCTCGCCGCCGCCGGCGAACTCCAACGCGACCTCCAGCGCGAGCTCACCTACGACGGACTGCGCGCCGCCGAGGCCAAGGGCAACAAGGGAGGCCGCCGCCCCGCCGTGTCGGCAGACAAGACCGCCGACGTACGCACCGCCTACGTGGAGGGCCGGTCCATTGCCGCCCTCGCCCGCGACCACGGCGTCAGCCGCGGCGCCATCCGCACGGCCGTTGCCGACCTCATGCCCGACCACATCGCCATCGAGGAGGACGCCCCCGCCCCGGAGCTGCCGGTTGCCCTCGACATGCCGGGCAAGGTCGCCGACTTCCTCCGCTCCACCGAGCTGGAGCCCGCCGAGCGGGCGGCGCTCGACCAGGGAGTGACTGTACGGCGTGGCCAGGGCTACACCCTGCGCGTCACCGCCGTCCCGGCCGTGCACCACCGACTCCTCGCCCACTGTCAGCCGCTAGACGGCGGCCCGGGCGCTCCGGCGGTCCCGGCCCAGCGCAAGGCCCGCCGCGAGTACGAGAACCGCATCAGCAGCCTCGCGCCGACCAGACCATGATCGTTCTCACCGGGATCTCCTGTACGCCAACTACTCACACCCGGACGCGGTGCGGTGCGGTGCGTCCTCAGGAGGTTCGCTGTCATAAAGGCGGCATGCCCCGGTTGGGGTTTCAGGCGCGGTAGACGCAGTACAGGCGCCCGTACGGTGCGTCAGGGCCGGCAAGGGGGCCGGGCCTGACGTAGGCGAGGGCGGGCGCGTGGGCGGTGGTGTCCACGTAAAGGTTGTTGTGCCACCCGGGCTCCCAGGTGGAGCCGGTCAGGCGGGACCAGGCCAGTTCCCCGGTCGCCTTGCGGATCATGCAGTGCACTTTGCCGTAGCTGTAGCCCAGACCAGGCACGGCGGAATTGTTGCCCAGGGGCAGCGGGGCGGGCTCGCTCCAGCTCACGCCGTTGAAGGCGCTCCAGATCAGTTCATGGCCGGTGCGGCCGGAGCGGGACACCAGGTGCAGGGCGGTGCCCGCTCCCACCAGTGCCGAGGCGGGGCTGATCTCGGGGTGCCGGACCGGGTTGAATTTCCAGGAGGCGAAGTCCGCAGGGTCACCCAGAGCCCATCGCACCGCGTCGCCCCTGCCCGGGCCTCCCCTGGCGACACAGGCCAGCTCGCTTCCGTAGGTTCCCAGGGCGGTCATCCAGTTCGCGGCGTCGGGGTGGGTGACCGGTGTCGTCCACGACGTTCCGTCGAAGGCGATCAGATGCAGTTTCCCGGCGGCCCGGAAGACGCAGTACGCCTTGCCGACACTCCCCATCTCCGCCATGGCGATGTCCCGCACGCCGGTTACTCCGGGAACCGGGGCGAAGGCGCTCCACGCGGTGCCGTTGAAGACGCTCCAAAGCAGGGCGTCGTTCTCGTCCCGGGCCACGCACACCAGCTTGTCCCGGACCGCGGCCAGGGCCGGCGCCCCGCGCATGGCCAGCGGCGGAAGCTCACTCACCGGCCCCCACACGGTCTCCGGCGCGGACGGCGCGGAGATGACGCACAGGCGAGTGGGGATGGGTGGAGGGGGCGGGACGGTGCCGCTGGCGGTGGCCACCAGCAGATACCGCCCGGAGTCTCCTCCGTCGAATTCCCATGACTTGGAGCAGGCGGGGTCACGGGTGGGGTGGAACCACGCCGTGAGCGCGGCCCGGTCGAACACGAACGTGCGTTCCAGGATTTTGTCGTCATGGTTGGTGAACAGCTCGATCAGGCCCATGATCGCCATGCCGATCATCCCGGCGACCTCGACGAAGTCGATCAGGTCGTGGTACTCGGGCACCGGGAAATGCCCGCCGTACAGCTTCAGAGCATCGGCCAGCCGCTTGAGGAAATCCACGATCTTCCCCAGGACCTCCTTCATCTCCTCCCGCCAGCTGTCCGGACTGCCATCCTCCTCCCAGAGGATGACGTGGGCGTTGAGGTAGTCCTGCACCGTGCCGTTGTGGAACAGCATGGTCCCGTCGTCGAAGTACACGAGATCATCGTCAGTGACACCCCCGTACGTACGGGTGATTGAGTGCTGCTTGACGTCGGTGTCGGAGGTCGCGGCCAGCGCCCAGTACAGCTCGTCGTGGCCAATCTCGCCGGATGCTTCGTAGCACTTGAACCGGTCCAGCTCGATCGTCACGTTTGTCAGCGGAGAATGCGACTGGGCCTCGGCGCGGTGGTCGGACGCGGTCACCACCGTCACCCCGTGCCCGTACGCGCCCACGCCTTCCGTAAACTCCGCGCTGTCCAGCCCCGCACCCTCGGGCACGCGGTCGAGGTCGACCAGGCTCAGGTTCGGCTGCGCCATCACCTCCTCCCGCACACCGGGCAGGTCCCCGGCGAGGTCCGCCAGCGTGTATCCCTCCTCCAGCGCCCGCTCCGACAACGCCGCCGGGAACAACGACGACGCACCCAGCGCCTGCTCCTCCCGGAACACCCTGCCGAACTCGCGCACCTCCTCCTCCGACGCCACCACCCGCAGGAGCGAGACCATCTGCTCCTCCAGATCCGTCAGCTCCAGGCCCGCCTCCACACGCGCCGCCCCCCGCAGCATCACCCCGTACAGCAGCCCCGCCCCCCGGGCCGGCGCCTTCCGCGCCGACGGCCGCAGCCCGACCTGCCGCCCCTGCAGCTGAGCCCGCAGCCGCCCCAGCCGCTCCTCCTGCGAAATCCCGAACGCGTCAGTGGACACAGACATACGCCACTCCCAGCCTCGATTCCGGCCCCGGCCAGCCGCGGGACCCCAACGCCGATCCTCCCGCGAAGATCACATACTGTGCACCAGCGCGCACTATCCGTACACGATCGTGGGAGGCTGCAGGCACCGGCAGGAACCCGGCCGCCGGGTGACGGCGCGGGGGAGACCCACCTCAATGCGGCCCGCGCCGAGCAGCACACTGCCCGGTCCACGGTCGAGCTCCCCGCGCGTCCTGGTCGCGATACTCGCCCCGCCCTCGCGGCCACTTCGCGCCCTCCCGGCCCCGAAATTCCAGAACCCCGTACGGAAACCAAGGCCCTAACGACGCTCGGAGTTACTTGTCACTTCGTGGCAGCTTCGGGAGAACAGAGCCGTCAGCCGCGGCGCGATCCGTACGGCTGTCGCCGACCTCCTGCCCGACCACACCGCCACCGAGGAGGACTCCCCGGCGCCGGAACTGCCGGTCACCCTCGACATGCCGGGAAAGGTCGCCGCCTTCCTCCGCGCCGCCGAGCTGGAGCCCGCCGAGCGGGCTGCGCTCGACCAAGGAAGAACCGTTCGGCGTGGGCAGGGCTACACCTTGCGCGTCACCGCCGTCCCGGCCGTGCACCGCCAGCTCCTCACCCGTTGCCAGCCGCTCGACGGCGTCCCGGCTGTCCCGGCTGTCCCGGCCCAGCGCAAGGCCCGCCGCGAGTACGAGAACCGCGTCAGCACACTCACGCTGACCGAACCATGATCAATCTCAGCGGCGCTTTCTGTACGGCAACTACTCACGCCCGAGGTCCCCACCCGCCTCGCCGCACAGGTCTTCGCCCACCTCACCGAACCGGACCTGGTGTTCTTCCTGGACCTCGGCGCCCGCGAAGCCCTCGCCCGCAAGGGCTCGTTCACCTCCTCGGAGACCGGCCACTCGGGCGGCGGCGGCGAGAACTTCATCCGCTATCAGGACACCGTCCTCGACCCGATGCGCGAGCAGGCGGCGCGCGGCGCATGGCTCTCGCTGAACGTCGCCGGGATGGACCTCTGCCCCGTGAAAGCGCGAGGCTAGTGCTGTGACCGCATAGGTTCGCCGGTTCGGATGCCTTACAGGTTGTTCGCATAGAAGCTGGTGAGTCGTTCGACGGCAGCGTCGACGTATTCGGGTTCGTCGTACATCTCGTAGTGGCCGGCGCCGTCGATCACCATGAGGTCGTCGGGGTTGGGGGCCAGCTTCCACAGCTGCATGCCGGTGTCGTAGGAGCCGGTGTTGCCGATGCGTCCGGCGAGGATGACCTGGAGTGGCTGAGTC
>NZ_JBFACU010000023.1:0-141270 GCF_040641015.1 Streptomyces sp. NPDC021356
AACTGCAGACACTCCTCGCCACCTGGACCGGCACCTGCCCCACCTGCCACCGCGACATACCCACACCCCTACGAACCTGACCAAGCCCTACTAGGCGCGTGCGGCGTCGCCGAGCCGGTCCCGCAGTTCGCGTTTGAGGATCTTGCCGCTGGCGTTGCGCGGGAGTTCGTCGACGAGGATCACCCGCTTGGGTGCCTTGAAGTGCGCCAGCCGCTCGCGGACGTGGGCGATCAGCTCGGCCTCGGTGACCTCGCCGCGCGGGACGACGACGGCCGTGACGGCCTCGATCCACCGTTCGTCGGGCAGGCCGACCACCGCGGCCTCGGCGACGCCGGGGTGGGTGTACAGCGCGTCCTCGACCTGGCGCGAGGCGACCAGCACTCCCCCGGAGTTGATGACGTCCTTCACCCGGTCGACGACCGTGTAGTACCCGTCGGCGTCGCGCACCGCGAGGTCGCCGGAGTGGAACCAGCCGTCACGGAAGGCCTCGGCGCTCTCCTCGGGCCTGTCCCAGTAGCCCTCGCACAGTTGCGGGGAACGGTAGAGGATCTCACCGGGCGTCCCGTCGGGTACGTCCACGCCGTGCTCGTCGGCGAGGCGGGCGTCCACGAAGAGCACCGGCCGGCCACAGGAGTCCATCCGCCCCGCGTGCTCGCCGGGGCCCAGCACCATGGCCAGCGGACCGATCTCGCTCTGTCCGAAGCAGTTGTACAAGGCGAGGTGGGGCAGGCGTGCGCGCAGCCGTTCGAGGACGGGCACGGGCATGATCGAGGCGCCGTAGTAGGCCTTTCGCAGGCCGTCGAGGTCGCGGCCCGCGAAGTCGGGGCGGTTGGCCAGGGCGATCCAGACGGTGGGCGGCGCGAACAGGCTGTCGGCACGTCCGGCCTCGACGAGGTCGAGGACGCGGTCGCCGTCGGGCGCGTCGAGGAGGGTGTTCGTCGCACCGACGGCGAGGTAGGGCAGCAGGAAGACGTGCATCTGCGCCGAGTGGTAGAGCGGCAGTGCGTGCACCGGCCGGTCGTCCGGGCCGAGGTCGAGGGCGGTGACCGCGCTCAGGTAGGCGTGGACCAGCGCCCGGTGGGTCATCATCGCGCCCTTGGGCAGGGCGGTGGTGCCCGAGGTGTACAGCAGTTGCACCAGGTCCTCGTCGCGCGGCCCGGGACCGTCGTGGGGCGGTGCGCCGGGGAGCGCGGCGAGCAGCGAGTCCCCGGCGTCGCGCAGGGCCAGGGACCTCACGCCGCCCGGGAGCCGGTCCGCGAGGCCGGGGTCGGTCAGGACCAGGGCGCTGCCGGACTGGCCGAGGACGTAGGCGAGGTCGTCGCCGGTGAGGTTCTGGTTGACGGGCACGTGGACGAGGCCCGCGCGGGCGCACGCGAGGAAGGCGATCAGGTACGCGTCGGAGTTGTGGCCGTAGGCGCCGACGCGGTCGCCGGGGGCGAGGCCCTGCGCGAGCAGGACGCTCGCGGCGCGGGAGACGGCGTCGTCGAGTCCGGCGTACGTCCAGGATCGGTCGCGGTACTCGACGGCGACCCGGGCGGGGGTGCGCCGGGCGCTGCGCCGCAGGACTCCGTCCACCGTGCTCGCGTGTCCAGGCGTCATGACAGACGATCCTGGGTCCGCCGCCGAATGAGGTCAAGCATCTTGCGGGCACCGCCCCGGACGCCGGGCCGCCGCGACCGGTCGCCCCGGTCCTCCACCGGCCCGTACACGCGATCGCGCCGGGGCTCGCCGGCGTCGAGGGCAGGATGTGCATCACCCGCTTCGCGCACACCCCGTTGACAAGGGGCCGCCCTGACACGAAAGTTTCACCCCGCACGGCAAGTCCCGAAAGATACTTTCAGGCGGCGCGGCGGGAGGCCTCACGATGACCGACGGCACGGCAGAGACGGCAGACCGGGACGGGCGCGGGATCAGCCGCCGCCAACTGGGCCGCGTCTCCCTGCTTCTGGGCGGCGCGCTGGGCATCGCCGCCCTCCCCGCGGTGCCGGCCACGGCGGCCGAGCGGCCGGTGCGGCACCCCGCCGCCCCGACGACGCTGCGCCACGGCTCCCCGCACCGCGCCGGCCTGCTCCAGGAGCCCCTGCGCCGGCTGGTCACCGACGCCGAGGCCTTCCTCCGGCCCTCTCCCAAGCACCCTTGGTACGCGGGCGCCGTCCTGCTCGCCGGCCGCGGGGCCACCGTCGCCCTGCACGAGCCGATCGGCATGGCGGTGCGCTACGCGGACTACGACGAGAAGACCGACACGGGCGTGGAGCTCCCGCCGGACCGGCAGCTCCCGACGACCCGGGACACCGTCTTCGACCTGGCCTCCCTCTCCAAACTGTTCACCTCGATCCTGGCCGTGCAGCGGATCGAGCGCGGCACGCTGGAGCTGGAGGGGAAGGTCGCCTCGTACCTGCCGGACTTCGGGCGGGCGGGCAAGCAGGACATGACGATCCGTCAACTCCTGACGCACACCTCCGGGTTCCGGCCCGACCTGCCGCTGTACGACGCACCGACGTACGAGCAGAAGCTGGAGATGATCTGGAACGAGGCGCCGCTGAACCCGCCCGGCACCGTGTACCTGTACTCCGACCTGAACATGATCTCCCTCCAGCTGGTCCTGGAGAAGATCACGGGCAGCACGCTCGACGTGCTGCTGGCCGAGGAGATCACCGGCCCGCTCGGGCTGCGCAGCACCCGCTACAACCCGCCCGCCTCCTGGAAGCCGCGGATCGCCGCCACCGAGGTCGCCCGCAAGCCCTGGTCGGCCCTGGACCGGGGGCTGGTGTGGGGCGAGGTGCACGACGAGAACGCGTTCAGCCTGGGCGGGGTGGCGGGGCACGCGGGCGTGTTCTCCAGCGCCTGGGACCTGGCGGTGCTCGGCCGGACCCTGCTCGACGGCGGCTCCTACGGCCGAGCGCGCATCCTGCGGCCGGAGTCGGTGCAGTTGATGTTCACCGACTTCAACACGGCCTTCCCCGGCGACGAGCACGGCCTCGGCTTCGAGCTGTACCAGCACTGGTACATGGGCGCGATGGCCACCCCGAGCACCGCCGGCCACACCGGTTTCACCGGGACCTCACTGGTCCTGGACCCGACGACCGACTCGTTCCTGGTGGTCCTCGGCAACTCCGTGCACCCGGTGCGCACCTGGCGCTCCGGCTCGGCCCCCCGGGTCGCCGCGGGCGACAACCTGGCGCGGGCCGTCGCGGTCCGCCCCGACCGGGGCCGCACGGCATGGTTCTCGGGCATGGCGAGCGCCACCACCGCGACCCTCGCGCTGCCCGCGCTCGACACCCTCGCCGGCGGCGCGCGGCTGCGGTGCTCCCTGTGGTGGGACACCGAACCTCAGTCGGACGTCCTCGCCCTGGAGTCCTCCGCCGACGGGGGCGCCACCTGGCAGCCGGTGCCGTTCACGGCCACGCGCCGCGGCGAGCAGCCCCGGCCGCACCCGGCGGGCACCGCCACCGGCTTCTCCGGGCGCGCCTGGCACCGGGTGACGGCCGAACTCCCGGCGGCCCGGCAACTGGTGCTGCGCTGGCGGTACACGACGGACCGCCTCTACGTGGGGCGCGGCGCCTACGTCGACGCCCAGCGCGTCGAGACGCACCGGGGTGTCCTGTTCGACGGGGCCCGGCCGGCGGACGCGTCCCGCGTGACGGCCCGGGGGTGGACGGCCTCCGCGGACTGAGCGGGCCGACGGCCCCCGCGCATGCCGTGGGCCCGCCTCCCGAGGGGACGGCAGGCCCACGGCCGGTTCACGGGCGCACGCGGTCCACGGGCACACGCGGTTCACGAGCGGCCCGGTTCACGGCGTGCCCGTTCACGGGCGTACGGGCTGCGTCACTCGTTGAAGACGGCCTTCTGCACCTCGTTGGGGCCGTCGAAGTGGTCCTGCCTGAGGCCGTCGAGCCGACTGACGACCTTCTCGTTCGCCTTGTTCTTGCGGGCGCGGTCCACCAGGTGCTGCTTGTCCGTGGGATACTCCGCGCCGCTGAGGGCTTTCTGCAGGTCGATCGGGCTGAGGTCGGCCATGGGAGCCTCCGGTGGGGGGTCGGTGCTGTGCTTCCTTCGTCCTGTCGGAGTGCCCCCGCACGACCGCGGCATTCAGCCGTCCTGTCACCTCCTGCCCTCCAGCACTGCCATGGCCGCGTTGTGTCCCGGCACGCCGCTGACCCCGCCGCCGCGCACCGCGCCCGCGCCGCACAGCAGCACGTTGGCGTGAGCGGTCTCCACGCCCCAGCGGCCGGTGCCCTCCTGGGCGTAGGGCCAGCTCAGCGCCCGGTGGAAGATGTTGCCGCCGGGCAGGCCGAGGTCCCGTTCCAGATCCAGCGGGGTCTTCGCCTCGATGCACGGCCGGCCCTCGGCGTCCGTGGCCAGGCAGTCGGCCAGCGGTTCGGCGAGGTGGGCGTCGAGCTGCGCCAGCGTCGACTTCAGCAGCTCCTCCCGTACGGCGTCGTTGTCCTGCGCGAACAGCCGGGCCGGGGTGTGCAGACCGAACAGCGTGAGCGTCTGGCAGCCCCGTTCGACCAGTTCGGGGCCGAGGATCGTGGGATCGGTCAGGGAGTGGCAGTAGATCTCGGAGGGCGGTGCGGCGGGCAGGTGGCCGGCGGCGGCCTGGGCGTGGGCGGCGGCCAGTTCCCGGTAGCCCTCCGCGACGTGGAAGGTACCGGCGAACGCCTCGCGCGGGTCGACGGAGGTGTCACGGAGCCGGGGCAGCCTCCTGAGCAGCATGTTCACCTTCAGCTGGGCACCTTCCGCGGGCTCCGGCGGCTCCTGGCCGGTCAGTGCGGCCAGCGCCTGCGGGGAGGCGTTCACCAGGACGTGCCGGGCGCCGATGGTGCCCTCGCCGTCCGCCGTCCGGTAGGTGACCTCGGCACTGCGCCCGTCGGAGGCGACGCGGACGGCCTCGTGCCCGGTGGCGAGTCGCGCGCCCGCCGCGCGGGCCGTGTCCGCCAGCGCGTCGGTCAGGGCGCCCATGCCGCCGACCGGGACGTCCCAGGCCCCGGTGCCGCCGCCGATCACGTGGTACAGGAAGCAGCGGTTCTGCGGCAGGGCCGGGTCGTGGGCGTCGGCGAAGGTGCCGATGAGGGCGTCGGTGAGGACCACTCCGCGGACCAGGTCGTCGGCGAAGCGGGCCTCGACCGCGACACCGACGGGCTCCTCGAACAGGATCCGCCAGGCGTCCTCGTCGTCGACGCGGCGGCGCAGTTCCGCACGCTCGGGCAGCGGTTCGGTCAGGGTGGGGAAGATCCGCCGGGCCGCGCGGCCGGTCATGGCGTAGAAGCGCTGCCAGGCCTGCCACTCGCGATCGGACCCGGTGAGGCGGGCGAAGGCCTCCCGGGTGCGCTCCTCGCCGCCGCCCACGAGCAGCCCGGTGGGCCGGCCGGCGCGGACGGCGGGGGTGTAGGAGGAGACGGTGCGGGTGCGCACCCGGAAGTCGAGCCCGAGGTCCCGGACGATCTTCCGGGGCAGCAGGCTGACCAGGTAGGAGTAGCGGGACAGCCGGGCGTCCACCCCGGCGAACGGACGCGTGGAGACGGCCGCCCCGCCGGTGTGGTCCAGCCGCTCCAGCACCAGCACCGAACGGCCGGCGCGGGCCAGGTAGGCCGCGGCGACCAGCCCGTTGTGCCCGCCGCCGACGACCACCACGTCATAGCCGCCCTGTGCCTCGTGTGCGCTCATGGCTCTTGGTAGCACGCGGGGACCGGGGGCGGCCAGGGTCGCGTGGCCGGCGGACGGGGGAGCCGTAGCCCCTTCGCGCGGCAGGCCAGGGAGGCCGCCGGGGCCCCTTCGCGCGGTGCGCGCGGCGGGCGGGGCGCCGGGAGCCTCTTCGCGCGGTGCGCGGCTACCGGGCGGCCCGGTACGGCGCGGGACGCGCCGCCGGGCCGAGTCTCGCGACGGCGCGGAGGATGTGCTTGGGCGGGAGCTGCCAGCGCACCTGGGCGGGCACGCAGCGCAGCAGCGTGCCGGTGGCCCGCAGCCGACGGGTGACGGCAGCGGGGACGGGGGCGGGCCGGCCGTACAGTTCGTGCGCGTACGCCGGCAGGGAGGCGTAGGCCAGGTGCGCCACGTACCGCCACAACACCTCGCGCGCCGGGACGAGCAGGGCGTGCGCCGGCGGGCGGCGCAGGAAGTCGTCCACGGCGCGTGCGTCGGCGCCGACGGCGAGTTCGGGGCGTACGGAGGCGAAGTAGGCGGCCAGTTCCGTCCGGCTCGCGGGCACCGTGTGCGGGTCGAGGCCGACCAGGCGGGCGCTCTCCCGGTGCTCGGCGACGTAGCGGTCGGCCCGGGCGGTGGTGAGCGGGAACCCGGACCGCCACAGCACGTGCAGGTAGGAGTCGATCTCCGCACAGTGCACCCACAGCAGCAGGTCGGGGGCGTCGACGCCGTACCGGTCGCCCGTCCTCGGATCGGTGGCCGACAGCATGCGGTGGATCCTGCGCACCCGGGCCCCGGCCTGCTCGGCGGCGTCCGTCGTCCCGTACGTCGTGGTGCCGACGAAGTTCGCGGTGCGCATCAGCCGGCCCCAGGCGTCGCGGCGGAAGTCGGAGTTCTCCATCACGCCGCGCACCGCGCGCGGGTGCAGGGCCTGGAGGTACAGCGCCCGGATGCCGGCGACCCACATCATCGGATCGCTGTGCAGCTGCCAGGTCACCGAGTCCGGCCCGAAGAGCCCGGGGTCCGGCCCGAAGAGCCCCGGATCGCCGCCCTCGCGATCGCCGCCCGTCCCTACCGGCTCACCCGTGCCCATGGTCTCCACCTCAGGCAGGCTAACGCGCCCCCGGCGGCGCGTCGACGGCCCGCCCGGGGCGGGGTCGGCCGGGGCGGGTACGGCCGGGGCGGGTGGGCCCGGCCGGTCCGGTTCAGTCCAGGACCGCGGTGAACTCCCCGCAGGCCTTGGCACACGTCCGGCAGGCGTCGGCGGCCTGCTCCGCACCCGGGTGCCGGTCGAAGACGTGCGCCGTCTCCAGGCAGACGGTCACACACCAGGCCAACTGCGCGCGGATGCCCGCCTCGTCCTGGCTGTTCTGCTCCGACAGCACTCTGCAGGTGGCGTCGCAGACCTCCGCGCACATGATGCCCCTGCGTCGCAGCAGGTCCTGCTCCTCACCTCCGCCCACGTCCACCAGGCTCGCGCGCAGCGCACAGGCCCGCGCGCACTCCGTACACGCCTGCGCACACGCGAAACGGTCCTCCAGGAACTGGACGAGTTCCTGTTGCGAAGGCGTCGACGATGTCGTATGCGTCGTGGTCACCTCTCGCGAGTAGCCGGTGCCGCACCCGCCAAACCCGGTGCTCCCCCGGTCCTGAGCGGTTTTCCGTCACGCTTTCCGCGTCGGCGCCCCGCCTCGTTTTCCGCCGTCCCGCCGGGGCACCCGGGCGGCGGCCCGCAGAGCGACCGACCCACGGAGGTGGATCCCCGTGCCCGGACGACAGGAGCTGCCGTCGACGCTGGAGCGCTCCTCCCGGGACGCCCAGCGCACCTGGATCAAGGCCCACGACTCCGCCGTCGAGACGTACGGCGAGGGTGAACGGGCGCACCGGGTGGCGTACGGAGCGCTGAAGCACATGTACGAGAAGGTCGGCGACCACTGGGAGCGCAAGGAGGGCGGCCGCAAGGGCCCCTCCGACCCGCGGTCGGCCCGGCCCCGCGGTCAGGGCGGGCGCAGCGGCGAGGGGGTCGACGAGGGCGCGTCCAAGGAACACCTGTACGACCTGGCCAAGCGCCTCGGGGTCGAGGGGCGCTCGCGGATGTCGAAGGACGAACTGCTGGACGCGGTCCGCAAGGCGAACCGCTCCCGCACCCGCGAGGCCCGCTCCGGCTGATCGCAGTCCCCCCGGCTGCGGGCGTCCGCGCTCCGATCGCCCACGGTGGGCGCACCGGGCGGACCGACGGCGCAGCCGCCCGGGTTCGCCCCGGTGACCAGGGGTACCCGCGCTCCATGAGCAACGCATCGCTGGACATCGCCGCGGCCCACGGGGCCGCGATCGGCATCTGGCCGTTCGTCGCCGGACTCGTTCTGGTGGCGCTGCTGATCGGCGCGTTCTGGATGGGCGCGCGCATCCGCCGGCGGGAGCCCGCGCCGCCGCGCCCGGAGGAGCAGCCGCAGCTGCCGGAGAGCGGCCCGGTCGGCGAGGTGCTGGAGAGCCGGGAGCCGGACGAGGTGCCCCGGGACGGCGGGCGCCTGACGCCGCACCAGCTGCCCGGGCACGGCAACGCCCGGTCCCGGACCAGCCCGACGCAGACGCGCCCGCGCTGGAACGAGGGCGGCAGCGGCTCGTTCGGCAGCGGAGGCCCCGGCGGTCACTGATCCGCGACCGCTCGCCCCGCCGACCGCTCCGAGCGAGCGCCGTGCGCGCCGCCCGTGGGCGCGGGGTCCCGCACCACGCGGCCCCCGCGCCCACGGGCGCCCGTCGTCCCGAGGAAGTGAGTTCCATGGCCGAGGAACCCGGCCGCAGCACCCTGCCCCTGCCCGACTACGACCAGCTGCCCCTCGGTTCCCTGGAGAGCCGCGTGCGCTCCCTGACCGCCGAGGAGGTCGAGGAACTGATCGCCCACGAACGCACCCACGCCGACCGCGTGCCGGTCACGGAGGTGCTCACCGCGCGTCTGCGGCAACTCCAGTCGGGTGCCCGGCCCACCTCGGGGGACCCCACGGCCGCGCGCCCCGAGCAGCATGCGGGGCGCGCCGGCTCCCCGGTGACCCCGGCGACCTCCCCGCAGCCGGCCGGCCCGCCGCCGCACGGCACGCCGGACCAGCGGGGCAAGCCGAAGGGCGACCGCACGTAGAGGAAGCGTCACACCGGGTTTCCGCCGGCGGCGCACGGGCACACGTGCGCCGTGCTGATGCGGAGGAGGAGGGCCCGGGCCGCGGCCGGGCTCCGTGACGCGGCCGAGCGGACCACCGACCACCTCGACGGGCGGGCACCCGTCCACGAAGCGGGGGGCCTGCTGCGGAAGGCCTTCCCCGAACACTGGTCGTTCCTGCTGGGCGAGATCGCGCTCTACAGCTTCGTGGTGCTGCTGGTGACCGGCGTCTGGCTGACCCTGTTCTTCCGTCCGGACATGACCGAGGTCGTCTACCACGGCACGTACACGCCGCTGGACGGGATCCGCATGTCGGCCGCCTACCGGTCGACGCTGCACATCAGCTTCGACGTGCGCGGCGGCCTGCTGATCCGGCAGTTGCACCACTGGGCGGCGCTGGTCTTCGTCGCGGCGATCGGCGTGCACATGCTGCGCGTGTTCTTCACCGGCGCGTTCCGCCGCCCCCGTGAGCTCAACTGGGTGATCGGCGTGACCCTCTTCCTGCTGTCGCTCGCCGAGGGCTTCGCGGGCTACTCGCTCCCGGACGACCTGCTGTCCGGGACGGGCCTGAGGATCGCGCAAGGCGTCATGCTGTCGGTCCCGGTCGTGGGCACGTACATCGGCTTCTTCGTCTTCGGCGGCCAGTTCCCCGGGCACGAGCTGATCTCCCGGCTGTACTCGCTGCACATCCTGCTGATCCCCGGGCTGCTGCTCGCCCTCGTCACCGCCCATCTGATCCTGGTGTTCCACCTGAAGCACACCCAGTGGGCCGGCCGGGGCCGCGACGACGGCAACGTGGTGGGCAAGCCGCTGTTCCCGCGGTTCATGGCCGGCTCGGCCGGACTGTTCTTCACGGTGGCCGGCACCCTGACCCTGCTCGCCGGGGTGGCGCAGATCAACCCCGTCTGGGTGTACGGCCCTTACCGCCCCGACATGGTGTCGAGCGGGTCGCAGCCCGACTGGTACGTCGGGTTCCTGGAGGGCTCGCTGCGGCTGGTACCGCCGTGGGAGACCACCATCGCCGGGCACACCGTCATGTGGAACGTCCTCCTGCCCGCCGTCGTGCTGCCGCTCGTCCTGTTCGCGGCTGTGTACGCGTACCCGTTCTTCGAGGCGTGGATCACCGGTGACCGGCGAGAGCACCACCTGGCCGACCGGCCCCGCGACCGGCCCGTGCGGACCGGGCTCGGCGTCGCCGGCCTGTGCTTCTACGGCGTGCTGCTCGCGGCGGGCGGCAACGACGTCATCGCCCACACCTTCAGGATCTCCCTCAACACACTGACCTGGGTCTTCCGCGTCGCTCTCGTGCTGCTGCCGCCGCTGGCCCTCATGGTCACCAAACGGGTCTGCCTGGCCCTGCGGGAGGCCGAACTGGAGCGGCTGGCCGAGGGCGAGGAGACCGGCGAGGTACGGCAGACGGTCAGCGGCGGCTACACCGAGCGGCATGCGCCCCTGGACGAGGAGACCGGCTACGCGATCAGGGCGGCCCGGCGGGTGCCCAGGCCGCTCGTCTCACCGGAGGCCGACGGCGCGGACGTACCGCAGGTGCAGCGGCTGCGGGCCACTCTCAGCGCCTGGTACCACGGCGACGACGCGGCGGGGCCGGACGCTCAGGAGGGCGAGCCGGGACCGGAACGCGGGCTGGAGCGCTGACCGGCGGCCCGGACGACGACGTCCGGGCCGGTCGGCGCACTGTTCGGGTCGTCCCGGCCGGCGTGCTGGAAGACCAGGCCGAGGATCCCGCAGCCGAGCACACCGAAGCCCGTCAGGGCCAGCCAGAGCCCGAAGACGACACCCAGGGCCAGCAGTACGGCGCCGAGGGCGACCACGACGGGCCAGGGGCTGTGCGGGGAGAAGAAGTCCAGCGGCCCCGCCGTGTCGACGACCTCGGCGTCGGAGCGGTCCTGGGCGCGCGGGCCGCGCCTGCGGTGCTGCACCCGCAGGAAGCAGGCGACGAGCGCGGCCATCAGGCCGGTGACGGCCAGGGCGGCGGTGCCGGCGGGCTCCGCCGCCCACCAGCCGTAGCCGGCGGCGGACAGGGCGAAGAACACCGCCACGCCGGTGAAGAGCCGGGCCTCGGTTTTCACAGGTGCAGCCTCTCGTCGGTCGGTCCGTCAGTCGGCCTGCCGCCGCCGCGCCTTCCGCTCGGCCACGTCCGGGTGGTGCAGGTCGAACGCCGGGGACTCGGAGCGGATGCGGGGCAGCGCGGTGAAGTTGTGGCGCGGGGGCGGGCAGGAGGTCGCCCACTCCAGCGAACGGCCGTAGCCCCAGGGGTCGTCGGCCTGCGCCCTGCGCCCGTCCCTGGCCGACTTCCAGACGTTGTAGAGGAACGGCAGCGTGGACAGGCCCAGCAGGAAGGCACCGATGGAGCTGACGGTGTTGAGCAGGGTGAACCCGTCGGCGGCCAGGTAGTCGGCGTAGCGGCGGGGCATGCCCGCCTCACCGAGCCAGTGCTGGACGAGGAACGTGGTCTGGAAGCCGACGAAGAGTGTCCAGAAGTGGATCTTCCCGAGCCGTTCGTCGAGGAACCGGCCGGTGAACTTCGGCCACCAGAAGTAGAACCCGGCGAACATCGCGAACACGACGGTGCCGAAGAGCACGTAGTGCAGGTGGGCCACGATGAAGTAGCTGTCGGTGAGGTGCAGGTCGAGCGGCGGGGAGGCGATCAGCACGCCGCTCATCCCGCCGAGCAGGAACGTCACCATGAAGCCGAGCGACCACAGCATCGGCGTCTCGAAGGACAGCGACCCCTTGTGCATGGTGCCGATCCAGTTGAAGAACTTCACGCCGGTGGGCACCGCGATGAGGAACGACATCAGGGAGAAGAAGGGCAGCAACACCGCGCCCGTGGCGAACATGTGATGGGCCCACACCACCGCGGAGAGCATGGTGATGGCGATGGTGGCCCCCACCAGGGTGACGTAACCGAAGATCGGCTTGCGGCTGAAGACCGGGATGATCTCCGAGACGATGCCGAAGAACGGCAGGGCGACGATGTACACCTCGGGGTGCCCGAAGAACCAGAACAGGTGCTGCCACAGCAGCGCCCCGCCGGCGCCCGCCTCGAAGATCCGCGCGCCGAACTTGCGGTCCGCCTCCAGCGCGAGCAGGGCGGCGGTCAGGACGGGGAAGGCGGGCAGCACGAGGATCGAGGTGAACAGCGCGTTCCAGGTGAAGATCGGCATCCGGAACATGGTCATGCCGGGGGCGCGCAGACACAGGATCGTGGTGATGAAGTTGACCGCGCCGAGCGTCGTGGACACGCCGGTGACCACCAGTCCCATGACCCACAGGTCACCGCCCGCTCCGGGGCTGCGGATCGCGCTGTTGAGCGGCGCGTACGCGAACCAGCCGAAGCCGGCCGCTCCCCCGGGCACCAGGAAACCGGACACCACCATCAGCCCGCCGAACAGGTACAGCCAGTACGACAGCGCGTTGAGCCGGGGGAAGGCGACGTCGGGCGCGCCGATCTGCAACGGCATGACCGCGTTGGTGAACCCGGCGAACATCGGGGTCGCGAACAGCAGCATCATCACCGTGCCGTGGATGGTGAACAGCTGGTTGTACTGCGCCGCGTTCACCAACTGCAGCCCGGGGCGCGCGAGTTCGGCCCGCATCAGCAGGGCGAGCACCCCGCCGAAGAGGAAGAACGAGAACGCCGTAGCCATGTAGAGGTTGCCGATCACCTTGTGATCGGTCGTGGTGGCCCAGCGCAGCAGGGCACGTCCCAGTGCCGGGTTCGTCGCTCCCGCAGTCCCCCCGGTTCCCCCGGACCCCCCGCGCGGCCGTCCTGTCGTGCTCCTGCCCACCGCCATGCGCCGTGGGTACCCCGAGGAGCCGGATCCACGCCGCCCTCGCCGAAGCTCCCCCGCGGCCTGCCGAAGAGGGCCCAGGGCCCTCGTACGGGGCCGGTGGACCGGCCGGGCCCGCGCACGTGTGACGCGGTGCCCGGCTGGGCACCCGGCCCGCGCATCGGCACGACGCGCGAGGAGGTCATCCATGGCGGCCGGAGAAGGGTCCTACGGCGACCGGGACGAGGTGCCGCTGGGCGGGTACGCCACGCTCGCGGGGGCGTTCGCGGCGGGCACGGCGCTGTTCGCCGGGGTGGCCCGCCGGCGCGGCCTGCGGCTGCCCGAGCGCGTTCCGCCGTGGGACGTGGCCCTGCTGGGCGCGGCGACGTTCAAGGCTTCCCGGTTGCTGACGAAGGACAAGGTCACCAGTTTCCTGCGGGCGCCCTTCACCCGGCGCACGGAGGAGATACCGGCCGGTGAGGTCATGGACGAGCCGCGCGGCAGCGGTGTCCGGCGCGCGGTCGGCGACCTGGTGTCGTGCCCGTTCTGCACCTCGGTCTGGGTGGCCGGCGCCCTCACCGGCGGCTACGTCTGCGCGCCCCGCGCCACCCGGCTGGTGTGCGCGGGCCTGGGCGCCGTCACGGTGGCGGACTGGTTGCAGTACGCCTGGACGCTCACGGAGCAGGAGGCCGAGGGCTGAGCCGTACCTGCCCGGGCGGCCGCCGTGGGCGCACCGACGGTCGGCGCACCGGCGGTCGGCGCACCGGCGGTCGCCGGCCGCGCACGGGCCCCGCGCGCGGTCGCGCCCTCATTCCAGCGCGACGGTCACCTCTCCCGTGCCCTGCGCGCTCGCCCCGCCCGCCACGCGCACGGTGAACGGCCGGTCGGTGCCCTCGGCGGTGACGCGCAGCAGGCCGCCCTCCCGCCGGACGTGGAACACGGCGGCCGGTGCGCCGGTCAGGTCGGGTACCTGGACCCGGCAGGTGTCCTCGGCAGCGGCCCGCGGGTGGGCGAGCAGGGTCAGGTGGTCCAGCCAGTCGCCGTCGGGCCGCCGGTCGTCGGCCGCCAGCGGCAGGACGGCGCCCTCGCGGACGTAGAGGGGCAGGCTGTCGTAGCCGTGCCGTTCGGTGCGCCAGGCGGGGCCGGTGGCCCGTTCGCCGCTGAGCAGGTGCGTCCAGGTGCCCTCGGGGAGGTAGACCTCCACCTCGCCGTCCTCGCTGAAGACGGGGGCGACCAGGAGGTCGGGGCCGAGCATGTACTGGCGGTCCAGCGGGCGGCACGCAGGGTCGTGGGGGAACTCCAGGACCATGGGCCGCATCACCGGGACGCCGGTGCGGTGGGCTTCGGTGGCGGCACCGTACAGGTAGGGCATGAGGCGGTGCTTGAGCAGCGTGAAGCGCCGGGTGACGTCCACGGCCTCCTCGCCGAACTCCCAGGGCACGCGGTAGGACGACGATCCGTGCAGGCGGCTGTGGGAGGAGAGCAGGCCGAAGGCCAGCCAGCGCTTGAAGACCGCCGGGTCGGGCGTGCCCTCGAAGCCCCCGATGTCGTGGCTCCAGAAGCCGAAGCCGCTCAGCGACAGGGACAGGCCGCCCCTGAGCGACTCGGCCATGGCCTCGAAGGAGGACCAGCAGTCACCGCCCCAGTGCACGGGGTACTGCTGGCCGCCCGCGGTCGCGGACCGGGCGAACAGCACGGCCTCGCCCTGGCCGCGCTCCTTCTCCAGCAGTTCGAAGACCGTCCGGTTGTACAGGTGGGTGTAGTAGTTGTGCATGCGCTCCGGGTCGGAGCCGTCGTGCCAGACGACGTCCGTGGGGACGCGCTCGCCGAAGTCCGTCTTGAAGCAGTCCACGCCCTGGTCCAGCAGCGGCTTCAGCTTCGCCTGGAACCAGGCGCGGGCGTCGGGACTGGTGAAGTCGACCAGTCCCATGCCCGCCTGCCACAGGTCCCACTGCCACACGTCGCCGTTCGGCCGCCGCACCAGGTGCCCGAGGCCCGCGGCCTCGTCGAACAGCGGTGACTTCTGCGCGATGTAGGGGTTGATCCAGGCGCTGACCTTCAGGCCCTTGGCCTTCAGGCGGGTGAGCATGCCCTCGGGGTCGGGGAAGACGTCGGGGTCCCACTGGAAGTCGCACCACTGGTACTCGCGCATCCAGAAGCAGTCGAAGTGGAAGACGGAGAGCGGGATGCCGCGCTCGGTCATGCCGTCGACGAACGACATCACGGTGGCCTCGTCGTAGTCCGTCGTGAAGGACGTGGTCAGCCACAGGCCGAAGGACCAGGCGGGCGGCAGGGCCGGGCGGCCGGTGAGGGCGGTGTAGCGGGTGAGGACGTCCTTCGGAGTGGGGCCCGCGACGACGTAGTACTCCAGCGTCTGGTCCTCGACGCTGAACTGCACCTGCCCGACGGACTCGGAGCCGACCTCGAAGGAGACCGCGCCGGGGTGGTTGACGAAGACGCCGTAGCCGCGCGAGGACAGGTAGAAGGGGATGTTCTTGTAGGCCTGCTCGCTGCTGGTGCCGCCGTCGGCCTGCCAGACGTCGACGACCTGGCCGTTCTTGACGAACGGGGTGAAGCGCTCGCCGAGACCGTAGACCTGCTCGCCCACGCCGAGGGCGAGCTGGCCGAGGACGTGGTGCGCGCCGTCCCCGGTGGTGGCGAAGGCGGTGCCCTTGCGGCCGGCCCGGGTCAGCTCCCGTCCGTCGGCGCCGTGGAAGCTCAGGGTGTGCGGGGCGGCGTGGTCCAGGCGCACGGTCAGCGGGCCGCTGACCAGCTCGGTGACGGTGCCGTGCCGGTGGACCGCGCCCGCGCCACCGGGCTCGGCCGCGAGGGCGAACTCCGGGCCGGGGTGCCGTTTGCCCGCGTGGTGGGTGATCCGGACACCGATGACGCCCTCGGCGGGCGAGAAGCAGTCGACGGTGAGGAGCGGGGCGTTGAGGGTGTCCCCTCTGCGGGTCACCCGTTGCACGGCGGCATAGGCGGTGAAGCGCTTCGATTCGACACGGACGTCGCGTACCTCGGTGGCGTACGCGACCTGGACGCCGTCGCGGATGCGCCAGAACCCGTTGGTGAACTTCATGGTCTTCCTCGGGGGGACGGGGCTGTTCGGCGGGGGGACTACGAAGACTGTCACCCGGGATTTGATCGTACACAGAACAAATCCCGGCTGCGATCACTTCGCCGCACCCCCAAGCCACTGACCAGGCGTGATCTCCGCTCAGACACGGGGTGCCACTTCATACCGTGCGCGAACGAACACGGTCGCGGGTCTAGCGCGGAGCCAGCGATTGCCGTATTAGTCATCACAGCAAACAAAGCCTCCGGCGACGCCGCCGGGTGACACGACAGCAAGGGCCGCAGCATGTCGAAGCGCTTCAACGCGACTCCCGAAGATCGGTTCACCTCCGGGTGGTGGACCTTCGGCCGGCCGGGCCGGGACCCGGCCGTCGGGCGCCGCGGACGCTCGCGCCGGGCCGGCGCACCGCTCGCCGCCGTCCTCGCCCTGGTCGCCGGGGCGGCCCTGACCGGCTGCGGACAGCAGCGCGACGGCGACGTGTACACCGTGCTGAACTCCTCGACCGACGAGTCCTACCACCGCTGGGACGCCCAGGCGATGGCCCGCTGCGGCAAGCGGCTCGGCGTGAGCATCGAACAGCAGAGCGTCCCGGCCGCGCAGGTGATGACGAAGGCACTGCGCATGGCGTCCTCGAAGTCACTGCCCGACATCGTGCAGTTCGACGCGTCCGAGATGCCCACGTTCGCCGAGGCGGGCGGCCTGACCGACCTGCGCTCCCTGGGCCTGGGCACCGACCACGTCCCGCGGGGCATCGTCGACTTCGGCTCCTACAAGGGCACGTACTACGGCGCGGCCCGCTCGGTGAACACGCTGGCGCTCTTCTACGACAAGGACGTCCTCGCGAAGGCGGGCCTGAAGGTCCCCACCACCTGGGCCGAACTGCGCGCCAGTGCCGCGAAGCTGACCCACGGCAAGCGGTACGGCCTGGCGCTCAGCGCGGGCGGCGCCGAGGACGGCGTCTTCCAGTTCACGCCGTTCATGTGGTCCGACGGCGGCGACGAGACCCGGCTCGACGGGCCGGGCGTGGTGGCGGCCCTGGACTTCTGGAAGTCCCTGCTGAAGGACGGTTCGCTGTCCAAGTCGACGGTCAGCTGGACCCAGGCGGACGTCAACGACCAGTTCATGGCCGGCAACGCCGCCATGATGATCAACGGCCCGTGGCAGGTGGAGACGCTGAACACGAAGAAGTCGCTGCACTGGGGCATCGCACAGATCCCCGTGCCCCGCGCCGGGGAGAAGTCCGTGGGCCCCCTCGGCGGCGCGGTGCTCACCGTGCCGAACACCGGCGACCGGACCCGGGAGAAGGAGGCCGGGCGGATCGTCGCCTGCCTGGCCGGTGAGAAGGAGCAGCTGACGTACGCGCTCAACAGCTGGATGGTCCCGGCCGACGAGCGGGCGGCGGCGGTGTGGCGCGAGCGGGTGCCCGAGCTGGACGCCCTCGCCGACCAGGTGGCGGCGGCCCGCTCCCGTACGGCGAAGCTCGGCGCCGGATGGTCGGGCGTGTCGCTCGCCCTGCAGAGCGCCTTCCAGTCGGCCCTGACCGGCGAGTCGAGCAAGACCGCCCTGACGCGTGCCCAGCAGCGGGCCACGAGCGGGAACTGAGGTACGCGCACATGACCACGTCCACCGTCACCGTCCCGGCGCCCGCCGCGGCCGTCGCCGCCGGCGCCCCGGACCCGCGGCGGCTGCGGCTGCGCCGCCGCCTCGCGCAGTGGGGGTTCGTCGCCCCCGCCGTCGTCTTCATGCTGCTGTTCTTCGGCTACCCGCTCGTCCGCAACGTCGTGATGAGCTTCCAGCACTACACGCCGAAGACCTTCTTCACCGGTGAGGCCCCCTTCAACGGCGTCGACAACTGGTCGAAGGTCTTCCAGGACGCCCTGTTCGGCAAGGCGCTGTGGCACACCCTGGTCTTCACCGCCGGCTCGCTGCTCGGGCAGTTCTGCATCGGCCTCGCGCTCGCGGTGTTCTTCAGCCGCAGGTTCCCGCTGGGCGGGGTGCTGCGCTCCCTGATCCTGCTGCCCTGGCTGGTGCCGATGGTGGTGTCCGGCATCGTGTGGCGGCGCATCCTCGACCAGGACACCGGCGTGCTCAACTCCTTCCTGGACACCCTGGGCCTGGGCGGGCACACCCCGTGGCTGACCAGTCCCGGCATGGCCCTGCTGTCGGTGGTCCTCGTCAACATCTGGATCGGCGTCCCCTTCAACATGGTCATCCTCTACGGCGGTCTGCAGGAGATCCCCAAGGAGCTGTACGAGGCGGCCTCCCTGGACGGCGCCTCCGCCTGGCGGTCCTTCCGCTCCATCACCCTGCCCACGCTCAGGCCGGTGATCACCGTCGTCCTCGTCCTCGGCTTCATGTCGACGGTCAAGATCCTCGACCTGATCCTCGCCCTCACCGACGGCGGCCCGGCCGACGCCACCCAGACCCTGGGCACGCTCACCTACCAGAACTCCTTCGTGCAGCTGGACTTCGGCGCGGGTGCCGTCGTCGGCAACGTACTCATCCTTGTCTCCGCCGTGTTCGCGGTGTTCTACCTGCGGGCCAACCGCACCGAGGGGAAGTGACGTCCGTGGCCTCTCAGACGCCCAAGACCTCCAGGCGCCGCTGGGGCTCCACCGCCGCCGGCGTGCTCATCCTGTGCGTGATGCTCTTCCCGCTGTACTGGATGCTCAACACCGCGCTCCAGCCCGCCTCGGGACTGCTCCAGGTCGACCCCGTGCCCGGGAGCCTGGACCTGTCCGGCTTCTCCAAGGCCCTCGGCGACCAGGGCGGCCACCTGCTCACCTCGCTGGCCGTCTCGCTCGGCGCGGTCGTCATCTGCCTGGCGATCTCCGCGCCGGCCGCGTACGGGCTGGCCCGGTTCGGGCTGCGCGGCTCGCGGACCATCGTGTTCGGCACCCTGATCACCCAGATGGTGCCGGGCATCGTCATCGCCAACGCCCTCTACAACTCCTACGTCGACCTCGGACTGGTCAACTCCTACTTCGGCCTCATGCTGGCGGACGCCTCCCTCGGCATCCCGTTCTCCATCGTGCTGATGCGGTCCTTCATGGTGTCGATCCCGGGCGAGGTGATCGAGGCCGCGCAGATGGACGGCGCCGGTCCCGTGCGGACGTTCGTGCGCATCGTGCTGCCGATGAGCCGGAACTCCCTGATCACCTCCGGCCTTTTCGCCTTCCTGTTCGCGTGGAGCGACTTCATGTTCGCGCTCACCCTGAACACGACGGACGACGTCAAGCCGGTCACGCTCGGCATCTACCAGTACATCGGCGCCCACGTCGGCGACTGGGGCTCGGTGATGGCCGCGTCCGTCCTGTCGGCGGTGCCGGCGGCGATCCTGCTCGTCCTCGCCCAGAAGTACATCGCCGCCGGGATCACCGGCGGATCCGTCAAGTGACGCCCTCGAACACGGAGATGAGCAGCACGCCATGAGCGACCACCTCGGTTTTCCGCCCGGCTTCGTCTTCGGCGCCGCGACCGCGTCGTACCAGATCGAGGGCGCGGCGCGCGAGGACGGCCGCGGCCCCTCGATCTGGGACACCTACAGCCACACCCCCGGTCTGGTCGCAGGCGGCGACACCGGTGACGTGGCCTGCGACCACTACCACCGCTATCCGCAGGACGTCGCGCTGCTGCGCGAGCTGGGGGTGGACTCGTACCGCTTCTCGATCGCCTGGCCGCGCGTCGTGCCGGACGGCACCGGCCCGGTGAACCCGAAGGGCCTGGACTTCTACTCCCGGCTGGTCGACGAACTGCTGGCGGCCGGCATCGAGCCCGCCGCGACCCTCTACCACTGGGACCTGCCGCAGGCGCTGGAGACTCCGCCGGACAGCGGCTTGGCCGCGGGCGGCGGCTGGCGGGTACGGGAGACGGCGGAGCGGTTCGCCGAGTACACGGCGGTGGTCGCCGAGCACCTGGGCGACCGCGTGCCGCGCTGGATCACCCTCAACGAGCCCTGGTGCAGCGCCTTCCTCGGCTACTCCGTCGGGCGGCACGCGCCCGGCGTCCGCGAGGGCCGGGGAGCACTGGCCGCGGCCCACCACCTGCTCGTCGGCCACGGCCTCGCCGTACGGGCGCTGCGGGAGGCGGGCGTGCGCGAGGTGGGCATCACGCTCAACCTCGACCGCAACCTGCCGGCCGGGGACTCCCCCGCCGACCGGGCGGCCGTCGTGCGCGCGGACACCCTGCACAACCTGGTGTGGACCGAGCCGCTGCTGGCCGGCCGCTACCCGGCCGCCGAGGAGGAGACCTGGGGCGAGCTGATCACCGGGCAGGACTTCCGGCGCGACGGCGACCTGGACCTCATCTCCCAGCCGCTGGACTTCCTGGGGATCAACTACTACCGGCCGATCGTCGTCGCCGACGCCCCCCACCGCGAGAGCGACCCGGCCCGGCGCGTGGCCACGGACAACCGCTACGAGGAGGTGCCGCTGCCGGGCGTCCGCCGCACCGCCATGGGCTGGCCGGTCGCCCCCGCCACCTTCACCGACCTGCTGGTCTCCCTCAAGGAGCGCTACGGGGACGCCCTTCCGCCGCTCCACATCACGGAGAACGGGTCGGCGGAGGAGGACGAGGTGAGCCCCGACGGCGCGGTCCACGACACCGACCGGGTGGCCTACCTGCGGGACCACCTCGGCGCGCTGCGGGCCGCCATGGACGCGGGGGTGGACGTCCGCGGCTACTACGTGTGGTCGCTGCTGGACAACTTCGAGTGGGCGTACGGCTACGACAAGCGGTTCGGGATCGTGCGCGTCGACTACGACACGCAGCAACGCACACCGAAGGACAGCTACCACTGGTACCGGGCCCTGATCGCGGCACAGGACGGCTGACGGCGGCGGGGCAGCGGAACGGGGAGGGTCGGGCGAGGGTCGGGACGCGGGAATCGGCCGGGGGCGCGGGCTCGGGGACGGGGTGCGGGCGGTGGCGGGGGCGTCGGACCGGCTGAGGGCGGGGCGCGGGAACCGGCCGGGGGCGCGGGCACGGGGACGGGGTGCGGGCGGTGGCGGGGGCGTCGGGCCGGCTGAAGGTGGGCGAGGTCGTGGGCAAGGGGCCGGCCGAGGGCGTGGGCCCGGTCGACGCCGGGGGCGGGGCCGGTCGAGGTCGCGCGGGCGAGGCCGGGGACGAGGCCCCGGCCGCAGACGATGGCAGGGACCCCGCCCCAGCCCAGGACTCGGGCGAGGTGCGTGGGACCGGCCCCGGACTTCGGCCCGGGGCCCTGGCACGGACGCGGCCCCGGGGTCGGGCTCGGGGGGCGGGCTCGGGCGAGTGGGCGGAGTGCGGGGTGCCGGTCAGGCCGGTCGCGGGGCGATTGCCGGTCAGGCCGGTCGCGGGGCGGCTGCCGGTCAGGCCGGTCGCGGGGCGTGTTCGGCGTACGCCGCCGGGTCGGACAGAACCTCCCGTACGACGGCTCCGGCCGCGCCGCGTGCCGCGTCACCCAGTGCGGAGGCCGCGCGCAGTCTGGTGCGGTCCTCGCGCCACAGGCCGGACACCACCCGGCGCGCGAGTTCACGCTCGACGGCCGGGGCGAGCCACTCCATCAACTCCCGGTAGACGCCGCCGAGCATCACGGCGTCCGGGTCGAAGAGGTTCACCGCTCCCGACACCACCACGCCCAGCTCGCGCCCGGCCCGCTCCATGGCCGAGAGTGCGGCCGGGTCCGCGCGCCGGGCCCGCCGCTGCAGTTCGGCGACGCCCAGCACCCCCGCGCCCGTGCCGATGCCGGACGCGTCCAGCAGGGCGGCCTGTCCGGCGTACTGCTCCAGGCAGCCCCGGGCGCCGCACCGGCACAGCGGCCCGTCCGGGTCGACCACCATGTGGCCGATCTCGCCGGCGAACCCGTGCGCACCGCGCAGCAGTTCGCCCTGGAGCACGAGGGCGCCACCGATGCCGATCTCCCCGGTGAGGTACAGGAAGCTGCGCACACCCTCCGTCCCGGCCCCGTACCAAAGCTCCGCGAGCGCGGCGGCGTTCGCCTCGTTGTCGGAACTGACCGGCAGGGGCGGCCGGTCGGGCCGCAGCGCGCTCAGTGCCTGCGCGAGAAGTCCCTCCACGGCGACCCGCCGCCAGCCGAGGTTGGGGGCCTGCCGCACGGTGCCGCCGGTGACCAGGCCCGGCACCGCCACATGGGCTCCGACGGGGTCGAGTCCCTGTTCGGCCGCCGATCCGAGGGCCCGTGCGGCCAGCCGGGCGGCCCGTTCCAGCACCTGCGACGGCTGCACCCCGCGGTTGTCGACGTGCTCCTCCAGCCGGACGCGGTCGGTGCCGGCGAGGTCGACGACGCAGACGACGACGTGATCCACGTTGATCTCCACACCGAGGCCCGCAGGGCCGGTCCGGGCCACTTTGAGGACCGTGCCGGGGCGGCCCGC
Source organism: Streptomyces sp. NPDC021356 (assembly GCF_040641015.1). NCBI lineage: Bacteria > Bacillati > Actinomycetota > Actinomycetes > Kitasatosporales > Streptomycetaceae > Streptomyces > Streptomyces sp. NPDC021356. Next base: position 22,033 of record NZ_JBFACU010000023.1, read on the forward strand.
CTGGCCGCTGCTCGTCTTGCCCCACTCGGTGACGAATCCGTGGGCGAGCAGTTGCTCGACGAGGGAGGACACCGCGGCCCGGGTCAGTCCGACCCGTGTGGCGATCTGGGCCCGTGTCACCTCGCCCGCGTCGTGCACGGTCCTCAGCACGAGGCTGAGGTTGTGCCGTCGGACGGTGACCTTGTCGGCCTTCGGACCCAGCGCAGTGGTGTGGTTCTTCATCGTGGTGTCGAGCGTAGCGACGCGGTGCGGGAGGCCCGGACGCGCGAGGGGACGAGGGCCGCCCGGCCGCTCGCGGGGACGGCCGCGCGGTCGGCGCGGTGCGCGCGGTCACACGGGTGGCTCGCTCAGTTCGACGGCGCGCAGCGCCGCTGCCAGCGCCTGTTCGTCGCCTACGTCGAGGGCGGTGTCGGTCAGCTTGATGACGTGTTCGTCGCCGTGGGCCAGGGCCCGTGCGAAGACCTCTTCCGGGGTGAACGTGCCCGGTGGCACGTACGCGACGGGGTCCCGGGGCGCGTACATCGCGGTGACCGCCGCGGAGGCCGTCCAGGCGGCCCGCAGGCCCGGCGCCCACAGGGCCCTGGGCAGCGCGGGCAGCGTGCGCAGCACGGCGTTGGGGGCCGTGGCCGCGTGGACCAGCATCGTCTCCTCACCGTGGCCGTGGGTGGCGTACCGGTGCGTCGCCGCGCGCACCAGTTCGGTGAGGCGGCGGTGCGCCTCGTCGGGGTCCGTGACCGTGGCCGCCCACACGGGCAGACCCGTGACGCGGCCGAGCCGGTCCGGGAAGCCGCCGTCCTGGGCCTCGATCGGGGTCACCGCGTCGAGGGCGGCGGCCGCGCTGCCGGCGCCGGGCAGCGGGGTGATGTCCGCCACGGGGTAGTGGCGGGCCGCCCAGTAGCCGAGGCCGTGGGCGAGTTCGGCCAGGCGGGGCCCGGTGCGCTCGCCGGTCAGCAGGGTGCGTACGGCGTGCCCCACCCTGATCACCGGGTGCGTCGAGCCGCCGTACATGCCGGGCAGCAGCCGGGGCCACCATTCGGTGAGCACGTCGCGCCAGGGGCGCTCGGCGCTCTCGCGCTCGAAGTAGGCGATCCAGTCGGCGACCCGGCGCGGATCGCCCAGCGCCGTACGCCAGTCGGCGGCGGTCACGGGTTCGGTGCCGGACGGGAACTCCTCCAGCTTGCCGGTGTACCGATCCAGCCAGCGGTGCACCGAGCCGGCCTGCCCGTGCGCGGTGAGCGCCTCCACCGCCATCGGCGCGTGGTTGGTGAGCCGCCCGAGCCGCTCCGGCCCGAACCGGTGCAGCCGCTGGAGCGCCTCGTCGAGAATTCCTGTCTCCTCCATGGCGAGGACCCTAGGCAGTCGGGCCCGGCGGCGTAACGGACGCGAGTCCTACGTCACGGCCGGCGGTCCTACGCCAGGACGCCTACGCCCGGACGTAGGACCCGCCCGCCGGAGCCGCCCGCGCTTCGTCCGGGCGGAACCCGCGTGCCGTACGCGCGGGGCCGCGTGCCGTACGGCCAGATGGAGCACACCGGCGCGGTCCCGGGCCGGGCCTGTCCCTACGGTGAGTACCGAACCGGGCACGCACCGCATGCCGCTCGGCCCGTCACCCGTGAGAGGGGCGGCCCGCGCCGGTTCCGCCCGACGCCGGTCCTCCCAGAAGGGCTCTGCCGTGAACATACCCGTACCCATCCCTTGGTCCCGTCGTGGCGCCGTGCTGCTCGCGCTCGGCGCCGCCCTGTGCGCGCCGGCCGCACCGGCCGTCGCCGCCACCGTCCCCGCCCCCGTCCCCTCGGCGACCTCCGGCGCACACGCCGGGGACGAGGGGTCCACCTCGTCCCTGTCGCCGCTCGCCTGCCGGCTCGGCGGAGAACTGGCGGCGCTGCGCGGCAAGGACCTGGAGACCGCCTTCCTCGTGGGGATCATCGCGCACCACGAGGCCGCCATCGACATGGCCCGGCTGGAGACGGACCGGGGCGCGGACGGCGCCCTGCGCACGCGTGCGCAGACCCTGATCGACGCCCATCAGCGCCAGGTGGTGCAGTTCACCCGCTGGCTGCGCCAGTGGTACGGGATGACGCCCGCACAGGCCATGGCGAAGCTGCCCGCCGGTGTCCGCAAGACGGTCGCGGAGCTGGACCAGGAGGTCCGGCGGCTGATGACCGGGCTGCGGGCGACGGCCCAGGGCGACGGGTTCGACCGCGCGTTCGTGAACATGATGATCCCGCACCACACCTCGGGTCTCGTCGAGTTCCTGGAGCCGCAGGCCCGCGCGGTCCACGCCGAACTGCGCACTGCCGCGGCCTCGGGTGCCACCGGCCAGGAGTCGGAGATCACGGACTTCCTGACCTGGCTGAGCCGGCACGCCGGGCAGTCCGCCACCCCGCAGTCCGCCGCCCCGCAGTCCGTAGGCCCGCAGTCCATCGGTCCGCAGTCCGCCGCCCCGCAGGCCACCGTGTCCGCGCCGGCCGCGCTGCCCAAGGGAGCGGCCGACACCGGGGACGGCGCGGGTCAGGCTTCCACCACACCGCTCGTCGCCGCCGGTTGCGCGCTGGCCCTGGCAGGCGGGGGCGCGGGCGCCTTGCTGCTACGGCGCCGCCGCGGTGCCACGCGCGGCTGAGGACGCGGACGGCGGCCGGCCGGGACGCGAGAGGGCACCGTGGCCGTGCCGCGTCCGGAGCAGGCACGCGCGGCCGCCTGGTACGACGGCGGCTCCGCCCCGGGGCAGACGGGGCCGGCGGTGCTGCTCGGCCATGTGGACTCGGCGCGGCTGCCGGGCGGCAGAGCCGTCTTCTGGTAGCTGGGCCAGCCAGGCCCGCGCAGGGGACCGGGTGGACATCCGGCGCGCCGACAGGATCACCGCCCGTTTCACCGTCGACCTGGTCGTCACGGTGGCCAAGGACCGCTTCCCCGCCGAGGCGGTCTACGGGCCCACTCCCGCGCCCGAGCTACGGCTCATCACCTGCGGCGGCGCCTACACCGGCGGCCGCGGCTACGACGGCGACGTCGTCGTCTTCGCCCACTACAGCGGCTCGGGCGGCGGCGGCCGGCAGCCCTCGGGCAGGCGGCGGCCGCGGGGCTCCTCGGGGATCAGCGGCGGATGAGGCCGAGGCCGGTGGCGGTGGCGACGGCGGCGGTGCGCGAGTCGACGCCGAGCTTGGCGTAGACGCGGGCCAGGTGGGACTTGACGGTGCCTTCGGTCAGGTGGAGGCGGTCGCCGACGGCCTGGTTGGACAGGCCGTCGGCGACCAGGGAGAGGACTTCGGTCTCGCGCCGGGTCAGGGCGGTGCCCGGTGTGCGCAGCCGGTTCATCAGGCGGTCCGCGACAGTGGGGGCCAGGGTGGTGCGTCCGGCGGCGGCGGTGCGGACGGCGGCGGCCAGGTCCTCGGGCGGTGCGTCCTTGAGGAGGTAGCCGGTGGCGCCGGCCTCGATGGCGGGCAGGGTGTCGGCGTCGGAGTCGTAGGTGGTGACGATCAGCACGCGGGGCGCTCCGGGGCGGGCGGTGATCCGGGCCGTGGCTTCGGCACCGCCCATGCCCCTGCCGAACTGCAGGTCCATCAGGACGACGTCGATGTCGCCGCCGGCGGCGCGGGCGACGGCGTCCTCGGCGGTGGCGGCTTCGGCCACGACGAGGAGGCCGGGCTCGGTTTCCAGTACGGCACGCAGCCCGGCGCGTACGACGGGGTGGTCGTCGGCCAGGAGCAGGCGGATGGGGGCGGCGTCGGTCACGGGCGGGCCTCGGGCTCGGTGGGCGGGACGAGGGGGAGCCGGGCGGCCAGGGCGGTGCCGTGGCCGGGGGCGGCCTCGACGGTCAGCGTGCCGCCGAGGGCGGCGACGCGGGCGCGCATGGCCGCGAGGCCGAAGCCGCCTGCTTCGGGGTCGGGGGCGGGCAGCCGCTCGGGGTCGAAACCGTGTCCGTCGTCGACGACGTCGAGGGCGATGTGGTCGCCGAGGCGGCTGAGGGTGACCTCGGCGGTGGTGGCCCGGGCGTGCCGGACGGTGTTGGCGAGGGCGGACTGGGCGATGCGCAGGAGGGCGACCTCGTGCGCGGTCGGCAGCGCAACCGGGTCGCCGGTGAGGTGGAGGCGGGCGGTGAGGCGGTGGCGGACGGACGTGGTGGCGCACAGGCGTTCCAGGGCGCCGGCCAGGGTGGTGCCCTCCAGCGTGGGCGGGGTGAGGGCGGCGACGAAGCGGCGGGCTTCGGCGAGGTTGTCCACGGCGGCCTGGCGCGCCGCGTCGACGTGGCGGGCGGCGGTGTCGGGCCGGCCGGGCAGGGCGCGTTCCGCGGCGCGCAGCAGCAGTTGGATGCTGGAAAGTCCCTGGGCGAGTGTGTCGTGGATCTCGCGGGCCAGCCGCTCGCGTTCGGCGAGCACGCCCGCGGTGTGCTGGGCCCGGGCGAGGTCTGCCCGGGTGGCGGTGAGTTCCTCGATCAGGCGCCTGCGCTGTTCGCTCTCGCGGTACAGGGCCTGGTAGCCCCAGACCACGGCGACGGCGACGGCGGCGCCGAGCGCGGGACCGATCGCCATGGCCGGGCCGAAGGAGCCGGTGTGGGCGGCGAAGGCGACGACGGCCGCCACGGCGGTGGCGGCCACCGCGGCCAGGCCGGTTCGGCGGCGCAGCAGGTGCAGCTGGAGGAAGTACAGCGGGAACGCCACCCACACGGCGTCGGGTGTGAGGGCCAGCAGCGCCACCCACACGGCTCCCACGGCGGTCAGCCACCAGGCGGCGGCCCGCCGCGAGGTCCGGACGCGGGGCAGGAGCGGACCGGCGGCGTAGACGAGGCCGCACGCCGCCGCCGTGGCGGCGATCGCCCCGGCGTGGGGCCTGCCGTCCGCCGGAGCGCGGCCGGCGGCCAGGGCGAGCAGGCCGACGACCAGCAGGTGCAGGCACCAGGCGAGGGCCCGGGTGGTCGGGGTCAGGGCGGGGGCAGCGGTGTTCACAGTGCGTCCCAGGTTACGGAGCCGGATGCCGTGCGGCCTCCATCGAAAGTTGGAACCCGCCTGCCGTCTTTCGGCCCGCGAAGTGCCGTCCTGCGCCGGACGCGCGCCCGGGGCGTCCGCGGCGAGGGTGGGGTCGTACCGTTTCCCGCTGGAAAGGACAGGCCGAGGCCGTGTTCGTCGCCTGGAGAGACCTGAAGTTCGCCAAGGGGCGCTTCGCCCTGATGGGGACCGTCGTCGTGCTGATCACCCTGCTGGTCGGGCTGCTGTCCGGGCTGACGGCCGGACTGGGACGGCAGAACACCTCCGCGATCACGTCCCTGCCCGCCGACAGGATCGCCTTCCAGGCCCCCGGAGGCGGAGGTGAGGTGTCGTACGCGGACTCCACCGTCACCGAGCGGCAGTGGCGGCAGTGGTCCGGAGCGCCCGGCGTGGAGTCCGCCGAACCGCTGGGGATCACCACCACCAAGGCCACCGCCGGGGACAGGAGTGCCGGGGTGTCGGCCTTCGGGGTTCGGCCGGGCTCCCGCCTCGCCCCCGACGGCGGCATGATCGGCGCCGACGCGGTGGTGCTGTCCACCGGGGCCGCCGACGACCTCGGCCTGCGCCCGGGGGACTCCTTCGCCCTGGCCGGGCAGCGGCTGAAGGTGGCGGCCGTGCGCGGCGAGGCGTACTTCAGCCACACCCCGGTCATCTGGACCAGCCTCGACGTCTGGCGCAAGGCCGCCCCGCCCACCGGCACCGGCGGGGCCCCGGCCGCCACGGTCATCGCCCTGGAGACCACCTCCGGGGCCGAGGTGGGCGCGATGGACCAGCAGGCCGGCACGAGGACGGTCGCCACCGGTGACTCGTTGTCCGCGATCGGCTCCTACACCTCCGAGAACGGCTCCCTGCAGCTGATGCGCGGCTTCCTGTTCGCCATCTCCGCACTCGTCATCGGTGCCTTCTTCACGGTGTGGACCATCCAGCGCGGCGGTGACGTCGCCGTCCTGAAGGCACTGGGCGCCTCCACCGCGGGCCTGCTGAAGGACGCCCTCGGACAGGCCGTCGCCCTGCTCGCCGGCGGCACCCTGCTCGGCACCGGCGTCGCCGCCGCCCTGGGGGCGCTCGTGGCCGGCTCCGCCGTGCCGTTCGTCCTCACGCCCGCCACCGTCCTGCTCCCGGCCGCCGTGACGATCCTCCTCGGCGTCCTCGGAGCGGCCCTGTCCGTCCGCCGCATCACCTCCGTCGACCCGCTGACCGCCCTGGGGAGCACCCGATGAGCCTGGCCCTGACCGACGTCACCCTCACCTACCCCGACGGTGAGGGCCGCCTGACCGCTCTCGACCAGGTCGGCCTGGAGGTCCCCAAGGGCAGCCTGACCGCCGTCGTCGGGCCCTCCGGCTCGGGCAAGTCCAGCCTGCTGGCCGTCGCCGCGACCCTCATCACCCCGGACGCCGGCACCGTCACCGTCGACGGCACGCCGACCACCGGACTGAGCCGTGGTGAGCTGGCCGACCTGCGCCGCCGCAGGATCGGCATCGTCTTCCAGCAGGCCAACCTGCTGCCCTCCCTCACCGCCGCCGAACAACTCCAGGTCATGGCCCAGATCGACGGCCGCAAGCCCCGTACCGCCCGGGTCCGGGCGATGGAACTCCTCGACGCGGTCGGCCTCGCGGACCAGGCCCACCGCCGCCCCCACCAGCTGTCCGGAGGCCAGCGCCAGCGCGTCAACATCGCCCGCGCCCTGATGAACGACCCCACCGTCCTCCTGGTCGACGAACCCACCAGCGCCCTCGACCACGAACGCGGCGCCGCCGTCATCGACCTGATCACCCGCCTGACCCACCGACAGGCCACCGCCACCGTCCTGGTGACCCACGACCGCACCCACCTGAGCGCGGTCGACCGGATCGCCGAGGTCCACGACGGCCGCCTCCGCGTGCCCGCGACACCCCGCTGACCTCGACGCACTGGCCCGGGTACACGGGGGTCCGCCCCGTACTCGGCCACGCGCGCACCGGGCATGCCCACGGACGGCGCAGGGCAGAAGGAAGCGGACGAGGGCGGGGTGCCCACCCTCCGTGCCGGCCGTGCTGGGGAGGCGCTTGATCATGCGTATACGGCAGGAGAGTACGGGAGTGGGTCCGCGACCGGGACACATGTCGCCGCTGGGAGCCACCTTCGACGGTGCCGGGACCAATTTCGCGGTGTTCTCCGAAGTGGCGGAGCGTGTCGAGCTGTGTCTCTTCGACGAGGACGGCGCCGAGGAGCGCGTCGCGCTGAGGGAGGTGGACGGCTTCGTCCATCACATCTACCTTCCGGACGTCGGCCCGGGCCGGCGCTACGGGTACCGGGTGCACGGCCGGTACCGTCCGGAGCACGGTGAACGATCCAACCCGAACAAGCTGCTGCTCGACCCGTACGCCAAGGCGATCGAGGGCGAGGTCGAGTGGAACGAGGCGCTGTTCCCCTACCACTTCGACGACGCCGACCGCCGCAACGACCTGGATTCCGCCCCGTACACCCCGAAGTCGGTGGTGGTGAACCCCTACTTCGACTGGGGCAGCGACCACCCGCTGCGAACCCCCTACCACGAGACGGTCGTCTACGAGGCGCACGTGAAGGGGATGACGCGGCGCCACCCGGCGGTTCCCGAAGCGCTGCGCGGCACCTACGCCGGGCTGGCGCACCCGGCCATGGTCGACTACTTCGTCGAACTGGGCGTCACGGCGGTGGAGTTGATGCCGGTCCACCAGTTCGTCCAGGACCACGCGTTGGTGGAGAAGGGCCTGGCGAACTACTGGGGGTACAACACCCTCGGCTTCTTCGCTCCGCACAACGCCTACTGCTCGTCGGGGCAGCGGGGCGAGCAGGTGCAGGAGTTCCGGTCGATGGTCAAGACCCTGCACGAGGCGGGGATCGAGGTCGTCCTCGACGTCGTCTACAACCACACCGCCGAGGGCAACCACCTCGGTCCGGTGCTGTCGCTGCGGGGCCTGGACAACCCGGCGTACTACCGCCTGTCCGAGGAGGACCCCCGTTTCTACTGGGACACCACCGGCACCGGGAACAGCCTGCGGATGAACCATCCGCACACCTTGCAGCTCATCATGGACTCACTGCGGTACTGGGTGAGCGAGATGCACGTCGACGGGTTCCGTTTCGACCTCGCCGCCACCCTGGCCCGCCAGTTCCATGAGGTCGACCGCCTTTCGTCGTTCTTCGACCTCGTCCAGCAGGACCCGGTGATCTCCCGGGTGAAGCTCATCGCCGAGCCGTGGGACGTCGGCGACGGCGGCTACCAGGTGGGCAACTTCCCGCCGCTGTGGAGCGAATGGAACGGCAAGTACCGTGACACGGTACGCGACTTCTGGCGGGGCGAGGGCGGCACACTGGGCGAGTTCGCCTCCCGCCTGACCGGCTCCTCGGACCTGTACCAGAGCGACGGGCGACGGCCCTGCGCCTCGGTGAACTTCGTCACCGCCCACGACGGCTTCACCCTCCGCGACCTGGTCTCCTACAACGGCAAGCACAACGAGGACAACGGCGAGGACAACCGCGACGGAGAGAACCACAACCGCTCCTGGAACTGCGGTGCGGAGGGGCCCACGGACGACCGCGACATCCTCGCCCTGCGCGCCCGCCAGCAGCGCAACCTCATCGCCACCCTGCTGCTCTCCCAAGGCGTCCCCATGATCTCGCACGGTGACGAGATCGGCCGCAGCCAGCGGGGCAACAACAACGCCTACTGCCAGGACGACGAACTGTCGTGGATGGACTGGACACAGGTGACCGAGGCAGGCGAACTCCTCGAATTCACCCGCAAGTTGATCGCGCTGCGCCGCGACCACCCGGTCTTCCGCCGCCGGCGGTTCTTCAAGGGACGCGCCCCCCACGACAGCCGCGGCGCGGTCAAGGACATCGCCTGGTTCACGCCCGCCGGGCGCGAGATGACCGACGCCGACTGGGAGACCGGATTCGCCAGGTCCCTGATGGTCCATCTCAACGGCAGGGCCATCACGGAACCGGACCTGCGGGGTCTGCCCGTCGAGGACGACTCGTTCCTCCTGCTCTTCAACGCCCACAGCCAAGGCCTTTCCTTCACCGTTCCGGAAGTGACCGGCCCCTGGTGGGCCGTGGAGGTGGACACGGCCATCCCGTACGTCGAGTACCGGCCGCTGGTCAAGAGCGGCGGCGAGGTGGAGATCGAGGCCCGCTCCATGCTCGTGCTCCGGGCCCATCAGGAGGAGTGAGTCCCCGCTCGCGGCGAAGGCATGCGACGCCGGAACCGGGGGCAGACGGACAGCCCGGGGACCCGCCCTGACGGGGCGACGGCCCGAGCCGGACACGGTCGCGGACACGGCAGCGAGGAGGTCGGTGATGGAATGGTGGGGCTGGGTGGTCTTCCTCGTCGCGGCGGCGGTCCTGCTCACCGCGGCGGTACTGGCGGTTCAGGCCAGGCGGCGCAGCGGAACGGTGATCGCGGTGCGTCCGGGGCACCGGTCGGGCCGGAGGGGCGCGCGGTGATCTCCCCCGTCCTCGCCTCCGAACTGACCAAGCGGGTGGTCGTGACGCTGGGCGGCGAGGCCGTCGCCCAGGTCAAGGACACGGTCTTCGACGCCCGGGCGGGCCGGGTCACCGGGTTCACCCTGAGCGGGCGCGGCCTGCTGGCCGGTCCCCTCAAGAAGAGCCTGCCCTTCTGCGGAGTGCATGCCGTCGGCCCGTCCGCCGTGATGATCCCCGGCGAGACGGTCCTGGCGGAGCACGACGCGGTGGTGGGGTCCGGCGAAGCCGGGCACGGCCATGTCATCGGCGCGCCGGTCCTCACCGACCGGGGAACAGAGGTGGGCACCGTCCTGGACGTCGTGATCGAGGCGGGCGGCAGCGGACGCGTGATCGGTTTCGAGATCGCCGCGAACGAGAACCTGGACCGCCGGGAGCGGAAGGTGTTCATCCCCCGCGGGGACACACGCGCCGTCTCCGGGCGCGCCCTCGTCGTCCCCGCGCACGCCCGCCACTACGTCACCCACGACCTGCCCAGCTTCAGCGCCCAGGTCGAGGCCTTCGAGGCGCACACCCGAGAGCCGGCCGCGGGCACACCGCCGACCACGGACGCACCCCCCGCCGCGGAGGGAGGGCAGGCATGATGCTCTTCACCCAGGCCGTGGGCCTCCCCGTGATCACCGCCGAGGAGGCGGAACTCCTCGGGCGCGTCGACAGCCTGACCGTGGACGCGCACACCAGGAGCATCGCCTGCCTGCGCCTGTCCAAAGCCCGCAGACATGCCGAGCCCATCGCCTGGGAGGCCGTCGAGGCGATGGGGCGGGACGCCGTCATCGTGCGCTCCCGCGCCACCTCCGATCCCGGCACGAGGAACTTCCCCACCCACCACGAGGTCATCGGCCACCGCCTCCTGACCGAGCACGGCGTCGCCCGCGGCACCGTCAAGGACGTCGCCTTCGACGACGCGACCGGGCACATCCACATGCTGTACACGGCCCTCGGCGACATCTCCGGGGAGCGCCTCCTCAGCGTCGGCTCCTACGCGGTCGTCGTACGCGCCGAGCCCACCGGTCCCACCGGCACGAAGGTGGAGGGTGCCGGGCCCGCGAACGACGGACAGTGAGAGCAGCGAGATCATGCGCGAAGCAGGCACCAGGAGAGAGCGGTGGTGGGCGGCGCTGCGCCGGACACCGGTGGCCCTGTGGAACGACGACGTCACCGACTGGGCCGCGGCTCTGACCTACTACGCGATGCTCGCCCTGTTCCCCGTGCTGCTGGTGATCCTGTCGGTGCTGGGGCTGACCATGCCCGCCGCGACCCCGGAGGTGATCGACCGGGTGACGGGGGCCGTCCCCGTCGCGTCCCGCGGGCTGCTGCGCAGCACCCTGCAGCAGCTGGCCGAGCAGTCCTCGGCGGCCTGGGTGCTGGTCGCCTTCGGCACCGTGGGCGCCCTGTGGTCGGGCTCCAGCTATCTGAGCGTCTTCCGCCGGGCCCTGCACGCCATGCACCGCACCGGCGCGCACCGGCCGGTGTGGCGGACCGCCCCGCGCATCGTCATCACCGCTCTCGTGCTGATCTCCCTGCTCCTGACGACGACGCTCGCGCTGCTGCTCAGTGGCAGCGCCGCCCGCCGGCTGGGCCGGGCGCTGAGCCTGGGCGACGTGCCCCAGGCCGTGTGGGAGGCGCTGCGCTGGCCCGCTCTGGCGGCGGTGGCGGTCGCTCTGGTCCTGGTGCTGTACCGCTCGGGTCCGGCTCCGTCCCGGCCGGTGCGCAGGATGGCGCCGGGCGGCGGCCTGGCGGTCGTGCTCCTGCTCTTCGTCTCCCTGGGCTTCGCCGTGTACGCCTCGCATGTGAGCACCTACCACCGCTTGTACGGCTCCCTCGCAGGCGTGGTCGTCTTCCTCGTGTGGCTGTGGCTGTCCAACCTCGCCCTGCTGACCGGGGCGCAGTTCAACGCCGAGCTGGTGCGGCCCGGCGAGCAGCCAGGTGAACAGCCCGCGTGCCCCGGTTGAGGCAGCCCGTTCACAAGGCGTCGAGGTCCATGGCGGAGGCCATGGCGTGGGACCCGGCCTCGTTGGGGTGCAGGCCGTCCTGGAACACGTACCCCAGGCGTGAGCGGGCGGGATCGGCCGGGTCGGCGAGGGCGCGGTCGACGTCCAGGTGACGGTCAGCTTCTCCAGCGGGGAGGTGCTCAGCGCCTCGGCGTCGCTGACGACGTCCCGCCCGGGAGCGATGGTGCTGCCCTGCCGGTCCCCGAACGTACACCGCTTGTCGGGGTGTCAGTTGGAGTCACCGCCCGTCCCCGGCGCGCGCACCGTGAAGGTCAGTGCGCTGCTGCGGCCGGGGAGGACCGGCGAGTGGGCCTTCGGTGCCGGCGGGTTCGGCCGGCTGACGCTCACTCTGGACGAACGGGTGCTGCTGGAGGGCGACTTCTCCTGCCGGACGGACGATCCGGCGGTCGTCCGCGTCTCCCCGCCCCTGCACACCGCCCTGGCTCCCCTCACGTCGAAACGGCCCGTACGCCTCGTGGCGAGACGCGGACTGGCGGCCGGCACCGGACGGGCCACGGTCCTCGCCGCCGCACCGCCGAAAGAGGACCCGGAATCCGCGCTCACCGCCGCGGTGGACGCCGCCCGTCACGGACACCCGTCCCGCCGACGGCCGGCTGGTCTACTCCGAGGGCCTGCACATCGGGCACCGGGCCCGGCTGCGGGCCGGGCGCCGGCCCGCGCACTGGTTCGGCCACGGCCTCGGCTGCGCGACGTGGGAGTACGAGGGCGTCGACGCGCCGGACCGGGTGAGCGCGGGCTCCGCGTTCACGGTCCGGGTCGTGCTGCGCAACACCGGGCGACGCCCTGGACGCGAGGTCGTCCAGGTCTGCCTGGCGCGACCGGAGCCCGCCGTGGAGCGGCCGGAGCGCTGGTTCGCCGGGTACGCCTCGGTGCGCGCCGAGGCGGGCGCGGCGGTGACCGCCGAGGTGGGCGTGGCGGCGCGGGCCCTGCGGCACTGGTGCGAGGCCGGACGTGCCTGGCGCACGGAGCGGGGGACGTACCGCCTCATGGTCGGACGCTCTGCCGGGACCTGCTGCGGGAGCACGCGCTGACGGTCGCCGGCGGGCTGTGAGGTGCGGCGGCCCACGTGGCGCGGTGCCGCGCGGCGACGGCCCCGCCCGCCTGATGTGTCACGGCGGACGGGGTCTGCACGCGTACGGCAGGTGTCACCCGGTGGCGAGACCCTGGCGGTGCGCCCGGACGATCTCCGCGTAGCGCCGTCCGCTCGTCTTGACGGTGCGCTTCTGGGTCCCGTAGTCGACGTGGACGAGACCGAAACGCTTGTCGTAGCCGTAGGCCCACTCGAAGTTGTCGAGCAGGGACCAGGCGAAGTAGCCGGCGAGCGGGGCGCCCTTGCGCACGGCGCGGGCGCAGGCCGCCAGGTGCTGCTCCAGGTAGCGGGTCCGGCCCGGGTCGTCCACGCTGCCGTCGGGGGCGACCGTGTCGGGGAAGGCCGAGCCGTTCTCGGTGACGTACAGGCGGCGGACGCCGTAGTCGTCGGTGAGCCGCATCAGCAGGCTCTCCAGGCCGTCGGCGTCGATCTGCCAGTCCATGCCGGTGCGCGGTACGTCGGGCAGCCGGATCTCGCGGGCGTAGGGGGCCGGCCCGGTGGGGTCGTCGGTGACGGTGGCCGGGAAGTAGTAGTTGAGGCCGTGCCAGTCGAGCGGTGCGGCGATGGTCGCGAAGTCCCCTGCCTGCTCAGGCAGTTCGACTCCGTACAGTTCCCGCATGTCGGCGGGGAAGCCGCGGCCGTAGACCGGGTCCAGCCACCAGCGGTTGGTGTGGCCGTCCATCCGCGCCGCCGCGGCGACGTCCTCCGTGCTCGTCGAGGCCGCCGCGACCGTGGAGTGGTTGGTGACCAGGCCGACCTGTGCGCCCGGGACGGCCGCCCGGACGGCCTGCGTGGCCAGGCCGTGTGCGAGGAGCAGGTGGTAGGAGGCGCGGACGGCCGCGGTCAGGTCGGTGAGGCCGGGGGCCATCCGGCCTTCGAGGTGACCGATCCAGGCGGAGCACAGCGGCTCGTTCAGGGTGGCCCAGTGAGTGACCCGGTCGCCCAGGCGTTCGGCGACGAGGGAGGCGTAGCGGGCCAGGTGTTCGGCGGTGGCGCGCTCGGTCCAGCCGCCGCGGTCCTGCAGGGTCTGGGGAAGGTCCCAGTGGTAGACGGTGATGCTCGGGGTGATGCCCGCCTCCAGCAGGCCGTCGACCAGCCGGTCGTAGAAGGCGAGTCCCTTGGCGTTGACGGGACCGTCACCGTCCGGGACGACCCGGGGCCAGGCGATGGACAGCCGGTAGGCGTTGGTGCCCAGTTGCTTCATCAGGGCCACGTCCTGCGGCCAGCGGTGGTAGTGGTCGCAGGCGGTGTCGCCGTGGTCGCCGTTGTCGGTCTTTCCGGGTGTGTGCGAGAAGGTGTCCCAGATGGACGGCGAGCGGCCGTCCTCGGCCACGGCGCCCTCCACCTGGTATGCGGACGTGGCGGTGCCCCAGAGGAAGTCGCGGGGGAAGGCGGCGAGGTCTGTCGAGTCGGACACGGAGAACCTTTCGGAGGAGAACGGGGGTGTGCTACTTGACCGCGCCCGCGGTGAGTCCCGTGACGAGGTAGCGCTGGAGCAGGAGGAATCCGGCGACCACGGGGACGCTGACGACGAGCGAGGCGGCCATGATCTGGTTCCAGTAGACGTCGTTCAGCGTGGAGTAGCCCTGCAGGCCCACGGCGAGGGTGCGGGTGGCGTCGTCGGTCATGACCGAGGCGAACAGCACCTCTCCCCAGGCGGTCATGAAGGCGTAGACGGCGACGGCGACGATGCCCGGGACCGCGGCCGGCACGACGACGCGCAGCAGCGCCCGCAGCGGCCCGCAGCCGTCCACCAGGGCCGCCTCGTCCAGGTCGCGCGGCACCGAGTCGAAGTACCCGATGAGCATCCAGATCGAGAACGGCAGGGTGAAGGTGAGATACGTGAGGACCAGGCCGCCTCGCGAGCCGAACAGGGCGATGCCGGTGGCGTTGCCGATGTTGACGTAGAGGAGGAACAGCGGCAGCAGGAAGAGGATGCCGGGGAACATCTGCGTGGACAGCACGGTGACCGTGAAGACGCGTTTGCCGCGGAAGGAGTAGCGGCTGACCGCGTAGGCGGCGAAGACCGCGATCACCACCGAGCCGGCGGTCGCCGCGCCCGCCACGATCAGGGAGTTCATGAAGTACTTCGCGAGCGGGACCGTCGACCAGATGTCGACGTACGGGCGCAGGGTCAGTCCGCTGGGCAGCCAGCGGAACTTCCCCGAGACGTCCTGCAGCGGCTTGAGCGAGCTGGACACCATCACGTAGACCGGCACCAGGACAAAACCGGTGAGCAGGGTGAGGAAGATGCGCCGCGACCACAGGAACGAACGCGGCGGGGCCATCGGCGCACGGGCCGGCCGGGGCGTCCGGACGGTGCTAGACATCGGCCGTCTTCCTTCCTCGGGAGGTCAGCAGCAGGTAGACGCCCGTCACCACCAGCAGGAACAGCAGCAAGAGGACCGACATGGCCGAGCCGGTGCCGAAGTTCCAGGTGACGAAGGACGACTGGTAGATGTGGACCGAGACGAGGTCCGCGGCCTCGGGTGCCGCCTTGCCGAACAGCACGTAGGGCGTGTTGAAGTCGTTGAACGTCCACAGGAACAGCACGAGGACCAGCACCTGGTTGACCGGGCGCAGCGACGGCAGGGTGATGCGGCGGATCTGCTGCCACCGGCCGGCGCCGTCCAGGGCGGCGGCCTCGTACAGCTCATTGGGGATGTTCTGCAGTCCGGCCATGACGATGAGGAAGGCGAACGGCCATCCCTTCCACACCGAGACGGTGAGCAGGGCGTAGAAGCTGTTGTCGCCGATGAGCCAGAAGGAGGGTTTTCCGGTGAGGTGCAGTTGGTCGTGCAGGACGTGGTTCACCAGGCCGTTGTCGTGCTGGAACATGAACGCCCAGGTGATGACGGCGGCGTAGACGGGCAGGGCGTACGGGATCAGGAAGACGGTCCGCAGCAGGCCGCGCCCGCGGAAGGTGTCCTGCATGAAGACGGCGGCGGCGGTGCCGATCGCCCAGCACAGGCAGACCGAGAGCAGGGTGAAGCCGACGGTGACGAGGAAGGAGTGCAGCAGGGCCTCGCCGACCGGGCCGTCGACGTCCACCGACAGCTTGTAGTTGTCGATGCCGGACCAGGGGGCGGTGCCCCAGTCCCGGATGTAGAACTGGGTGAGTTCCTTGAAGCTCATCGCGATACCGATGACCATCGGCACCAGGTGGACGAGGAGTTCGAGGACGAGTGCGGGCAGCAGGAGCAGGTACGGCAGTGCGATGCGCTTGATCCGCCCGGTGCGGCGCGGGCCGCGCGGCGCACCGGGGGGAGTCTCGTGCACCGGCCGCGCACCCGTCTCGGGAACAGTGGTCGTCATGGGGGTGTCCGTGCTCACTTCGCCGGCATCTGCTGCTGGGCCTTCTGCAGCTTGGCCTTCACCGAGTCGGTGGTCACCGCGCGGCCGGCCGCGGCGTCGGCGAACAGTTCCTTCACCGCTGTTCCGACGGCCGTCTCGAACTGGGACTCGTCGGCCACCTGCGGCAGCGCCCGCGCGCTGCCGGCGAGGGTCTGGCGGAGCACCGCGGTGCCCTGGGAGTTGAACGCCGGGTCCTTCTGGGCGGACTTGACCGGCGGGATGGAGCCGTAGGCGGTGTTGAGGATCTTCTGTTCCTCGTCGCTCGTCATGAACTTCACGAACTGTGCGGCGCCGTCGAGGTTGTGGGTGTTCTTGAAGACCGCCATGTTGATGCCGGCCACCATCGAGTTGATCTGTGCTCCCGTGCCCGGAGCGCCCGACTGCACGGGCGCGGGGGCGGCGGCCCAGTCGGAGTCCTTCATGCCCAGCGCCTTGAAGGTGGCGGACGCGGTCTGCCACAGCACCATCGCCGTCCTGCCCTTGGCGAAGTCGCTCAGTGACTGGTTCTGCGCGTACTCGGCGTTGCTGACCGGGATGACCTTGTCCTTGGCCATCAGGTCGACGTACTGCTTGACCGCCGCGACCGCTCCGTCGCTGGTGAAGTCGGGCTTGCCGTCGGCGCCGAAGAAGTGGGCGCCGTGCTGCTCGGCGAACACGAACACCTGGTGGATGTTCTCGGAGAGGTTGGACCCCTCGGCCCCGATGGCCTGCTTGCCCTTCGCCTGGATCTTCTTGCCGTCGGCGGTCAGCTCGGCCCAGGTGGCGGGCGGCTGGGCGATCCCCGCGTCGGCGAAGATCTTCTTGTTGTAGTAGAGCGCGTACGCCATCGAGTACAGGGGTACGGCCGCCGGGTCCTTGCCCTGGGCGCCGGTGGAACCGAGGGCGGAGTCGACGAAGCGGTCCTTGCCGCCGATCTTGGCGAAGTTCGCCGCGTCCCAGGGCAGCAGGGCGCCGGTCGCCTGGAGGGAGGCGCTCCAGGTGTTGCCGATGTTGAGGACGTCGGGCCCCTGCCCGGAGGTGGTCGCGGTCAGGATCCGGTTCAGCAGGTCCGCCCAGGGAACGACCTCCAGCTTCACCTTGATGCCCGTCCGCTTCTCGAACTTGTCGAGTTCGGGCTGGAGGACCTTCTTGTCCACGGAGATGCCGGCGCCCTGGTTCGAGGCCCAGTAAGTGAGCGTCTTGGGCGAGTCGTTTGACCCGCCACCGGCGGAAGCACCGCCTCCGCAGGCCGTGGCCGCGAGGGCGAGAGACAGGGTGACGGCACCTACGGCCGCGGCTCGGATGCTGCGCATGGCTCTTGGTGTCCCTTTCCGGGAGTGGACAGCCGCGGCCCCGCTCCGAACGCCGGCAGCGTTCGACTCCTGAAGGAGGCCATGGCTTAATTTAGGGAGTGAGTTAAGACCCGCAAGAAGAAGGCGTCAAGAGGCCGGGCACGCACCTCGTCCTCCTTCGTCCGCGACCGAGGAGGCCAGGTGCCGGAAGACGGCGGCCGCACGGTACGTGACCTGCGGGGGAAGCCGGACCGCCGTTGTGCAACAGTTGTATTTCGACGGCCCGTCGAGCCGCGGCGCGCGCCTCCGGGCGACCGGAGTGAGTTCGGGCTCCATCAGCAACGTCGCGACGGAGTCGACCGCCGAGGGTCTGGTGGAGGAGAGCGGCAGCACCGACTCCCGCGGCGGGCGTCCGCGCGCCCTGCTGCGCGTCGCGCCGGACGGCGGCCGCCTGTTCGGCGTGGGCAGCGGGGTGCCCGGCATAGTCGGCGGCGGCGCCGCGGGCGGTGCCGTCGTGCACGGTCGGACCATGGGGTGGCACGCGGTACCCCTGGGTCGGCTCCTGCGCGACACCGCTCGACTGCCACCGCACGTCAGGCCCGGCGGGCGGCTCCGAGCGGGCGGCCGGCCACAGGGACGGTCCGGCGGGGTCACGGCGCGCGACCGCGCCTGGTCAGGTGGTCTCCCGCGGTCGCCCGGGACACACCTGCCTCACGGGCGACATCCTCCGAGGTGGGGGCCTGATCGCTCATGCCCGCACCCTGACGGCACGCCGGAAACGGCGTACAGAGCGCTCTCCGCCTACGCCGCCCGGGTGCCGCGGGTGTGTGCGGGCGATGCCGGCGCCCCATGGGCCGGCGAGGCCCCCGCGCGCGAGGACGGCGGCGTCCGTACGCGTCCTGATCGTGATCCCGGACCGGGGCGCGCCCATGACGTTCCCGCGCGTGACCTTCGCTGCCGCAAGACCGATACTGCCGACAGCGGAACCCCAGCCGAGACCCGCCTGCCGACTTTCCCAGGAGGTACCCATGAGGATGCTGATCAACGTTGCGGAAACCGTGGTCGCGGACGCGCTGCGCGGCATGGCGGCGGCCCATCCCGAGTTGACGGTCGACGTGGACAACCGGGTGATCGTCCGGCGGGACGCTCCTGTGGCCGGAAAGGTCGCGCTGGTGTCCGGAGGCGGATCGGGACACGAGCCCCTGCACGGAGGGTTCGTGGGCCCCGGGATGCTCTCGGCCGCGTGCCCCGGTGAGGTCTTCACCTCCCCGGTGCCCGACCAGATGCTGCGGGCCGCGGCGGCCGTGGACAGCGGCGCGGGTGTGCTGTTCGTCGTGAAGAACTACACGGGTGACGTGCTCAACTTCGACATGGCGGCCGAACTCGCCGAGGACGAGGGCATCCGGACCGCCAAGGTACTGGTCGACGACGACGTGGCGGTGACCGACAGCCTGTACACCGCGGGGCGGCGCGGCACGGGCGGCACCCTGTTCGTGGAGAAGATCGCGGGCGCCGCGGCGGAGGAGGGCCGGCCACTGGAGCAGGTCGAGTCGATCGCCCGGCGGGTCAACGAGAACGCGCGCAGTTTCGGTGTCGCGCTGAGCGCCGTCACCACCCCGGCCAAGGGGAGCCCCACCTTCGACCTGCCGGCCGGTGAGCTGGAGCTGGGCATCGGCATCCACGGCGAGCCGGGCCGGGAGCGGCGGCCGATGATGACGTCGGGGGAGATCGCGGACTTCGCGGTGAACGCGATCCTGGAGGACATGAACCCGCGCAACCCCGTACTGCTCCTGGTCAACGGGATGGGCGCCACCCCGCTGCTGGAGCTGTACGGCTTCGGCGCCGAGGTGCACCGGGTCCTGGCCGAGCGCGGTGTGGCCGTGGCCCGCGCGCTGGTCGGCAACTACGTCACCTCCCTCGACATGGCGGGCGCCTCGGTCACGCTGTGCCAGATCGACGAGGAGCTGCTGCGGCTGTGGGACGCGCCCGTGAACACGCCGGGCCTGCGCTGGGGTCTGTGACCGTGCCGGCAGCTCGACCGTATCCACCACGCAAGGGAGTTCCAGTGCTCGACGCCGATTTCTTCCACCGCTGGATGACGGCGACGGCCGCGTCCGTCGACCGTGAGGCGCAGCGGCTCACCGACCTCGACTCGGCCATCGGGGACGCCGACCACGGCAGCAATCTGCAGCGCGGCTTCTCGGCCGTGCGGGCCACGCTGGAGCAGGAGGCACCCGACACGCCCGGCGGGGTCCTCACGCTGGCCGGGCGGCAGCTGATCTCGACGGTCGGTGGCGCGTCGGGGCCGCTGTACGGGACGCTGCTGCGCCGCACCGGCAAGGCTCTGGCGGACGCCTCCGAGGTGTCCGAGGAGCAGCTCGCCGAGGCGCTGCGGGCCGGGGTGGACGGGGTGATGAAGCTGGGCGGGGCCGCGCCGGGCGACAAGACGATGGTCGACGCGCTGGTGCCGGCCGTGGATGCGCTCGGCGAGGGCTTCGCCGCCGCGCGCGCCGCCGCCGAGCGGGGCGCCGAGGCGACCACGCCGTTGCAGGCCCGCAAGGGCAGGGCGAGCTATCTCGGGGAGCGCAGCATCGGGCACCAGGACCCGGGCGCCACGTCGTCGGCGCTGCTGATCACCGCGCTGGCCGAGACGGCCGGAGCGACCGGGACGACGGGTGCGACGGGAGCGACCGAATCCGGCGGAACGGACGGGACCGGCGGGACGAACGGGGCCAGTGGCACGGCCGAAGGGGCGGAGGGCTGACGTGGGTGACGGCGGACGGGTCGGGATCGTGCTGGTGTCGCACAGCGCCGAGGTCGCGGCCTCGGTGGCGGAGCTGGCGAAGGGACTTGCCGGCGGGGCCGAGGAGGTCCTCGTGGCGCCCGCGGGTGGCCGCGAGGGCGGCGGACTGGGCACCAGCGCGGAGCTGGTCGCCGCGGCGGCGGCGGCCGTGGACCGGGGGGCCGGGGTGGCCGTGCTGACCGACCTCGGCAGTGCCGTGCTCACGGTGAAGGCGCTGCTCGCCGAGGGCGACGAACTGCCGGACGGCACACGGCTGGTGGACGCCCCGTTCGTCGAGGGCGCGGTGGCGGCCGTCGTGACGGCCGCCACGGGGGCCGGGCTGGACGAGGTGGAGGCGGCTGCCGCGGACGCCTACGCCTACCGGAAGGTGTGAACCGGGCCGGGGACGGGTCCGCAGGGCCCGCCGCCGGGCCGCCCCGCCCCCCGGTCATCCGACGCGTGCGCCGGCGCCCACCAGCCGCCGGGCCAGCCGCTCGCCCTGCGCCACGGCCGCCGCGTGGTCCTCGATGCGGCCGACCCGCGAGTTCTCGAAGACGATGTACGTCACTCCCGAACGCGCTCCGCCGCCCAGCGGGTCGGCAAAGATGCCGAGTTGCCGCGCGGCGGCGTAGGAGGCCTCGCCGATGAGGTCCCGTGGCCCCGTGTCGCCGACGACCGCGTAGCGCACCCGGCCCCGGTAGACGAGGGCGGCGACCGAACCGCCGCGCAGGCCCTTGGCGCGGTGGTCCCAGATGCGGCTGGGGGCGGGCAGCACGATGTAGGGCAGGCGTTCGGCGTTCAGCCGGCGGCCGTCGGACTGCGCGTAGGCGGCGGCGGGCGAGAACTGCGGGTCGGTGCGGCGGTTGCAGCGGCGGGTGGGCCGTCCGTCGCAGTCGATGTCCAGGTCCGCCTTCCAGTAGACGGCGCCGGGCAGCCCGCAGACCGGGATGGTGGCCCGGGCGCCCGCGTCGGAGCGGTAGCGGCCGCGGGACACCTGGGCGCAGCCGCGCGTCCTGGCCAGCAGGTCGGCGGCGCCGACGTCGCCCTCGTCGCGGGCCGCCGGCTCGCTGCGCGGGTGGTGCGGGGACGGGGCGGCGGGCAGTGTCGTCGGAGCCAGCAGGGCGGCGCTCGCCGCGACGAGGGTCAGCGACTGGACACGCACGATGAGGAACCCTCTCCTCGGGGACATTGACAGACATTCATCTCATCGGTGATGAATGCGATCGTGCGACCACACGTTAGGGGACGGGGCCGCTCAAGGCCCGTAACGCCTGCCGGGCGGCCGGGGGCCGGACCCCCGGGGTCCTGACTCTCCCCCGGCCACCGGCGCAGGCGCGGGACCAGCGACGACAGCGGTCCGCGCCACGGCGCGAACTACCCGTATTCACCGGGGAGTTCGGCTGGGATGCGGTCAGCATACGCAACGCTGCGGGCGGCTCGCGCACCCCCGCCCTCTTGAGGGGTCCCCGGCCGGCTCCGGCCTATTGGTCCGGACCAAAGACCGCAGCGGTGTGCGGGCTCCCCGCGCCGCAGTTGACGGGGAGGCCGACCTCGTGCGAAGCGTTCCGGAGTCTGATTCCCGCCCGTGCCGCCTTCCCGGGCGTGTCGTCGCGGTCTGCGGGGCCCTGGCGCTGCTCGCGGCGCGCGGGCGGGGCACAGCAGACGACGGGGAGGGCGGCGCGCCCGGAGCGCCGACCGGTGTCACCGCGGCGGCCGGCAGCGCCACCAGCGTGCACGTGATGTGGAACGCGGTGGCCTCCGTTCCGGGCATCCGCGCCTACCGGGTGGCCCGCGACGCGGCCGGCGACCTCTCCCCCGCCGGCCCGGCCGTCCGTGTCGCCACGCCGGGCTCCGACGACGGGCGGGGCACCGCGCCCACCGTGTTCCAGGCCGCGACACACCGTGCGGACGGCGCGTACTACCTCGACCTCGACTGGGTCACGCCGCGCACCGGCGGCGAGGTGACGGAATACCAGGTCCAGCTCGACGGGCGGCCGGCCACCTCCCTCGTCTGGGGCGGGCCGCCTCCGCGCGGGAAGGCGTCGTACAGCTTCTGCCTGGGCCGGGGCGCCCGGGTCAGCCACCGGGCGCGGTTGCGGGCGCGGCTGCCCGACGGTACCTGGGCGGCTTGTCGGCGGAACGGACGGTGACCACCGGGGCGGGAGGGCCGTCCGACGGGACCGGGACCGGACGCGCCGTCGGACCGTCCGACGGGACCCGGACCGGACGCGCCGTCGGACCGTCCGACGGGACCCGGACCGGACGCGCCGTCGGACCGTCCCGACCGGATCCGGACCGCACACGTCGTCAGGCCGTCCCATGCGACCCGGACCAGACGTGCCGTCAGGCCGTACGACCGGATTCCGGACCGCACACACCGTCAGACCGTCCCACCCGAACCGGATCAGACGTCCCGTCAGACCGTACGGACCGGACCGGCGACCGGGCGGTGCCCGCCGTCACCCGAGCGGGTGCGCCGCGCGTGCGAGGGGCGCCCGGTGGGCGTTGGCTGCCCCTGAGGAGGCAGCACGGGCGATCCCCTATCTCCGGCGGCACATGGGGTGGCCCGCCGACCGTGCCGCCGGAGGACTGTCCCATGCGCCACACTCAGCCACGCCCGCGCCGGGCCCCGGTCGCGGCGGCAGCCGCCGTCACGCTCGCCGTCGCCGCAGGACCGGCGGCGGCGGCGCCGGGCATCTCGGCGCGCGCCGACGGCTCCGCCGTGTCGGTCACCACCAGCGCGTGCACCCCGGTCGGCGGCGGCTGGGGGACGGCGTCGCTGCTCGGGCGCGGCCAGACCAGCTTCGCGCAGGGCCGCAGAGCGGCGCTCACGGGGACGAGCGTGAGTCAGTCGGCCGCCTGGCAGAGTGTGCGGCCGGGCACGTACACCGTGATCGTGGTGTGCGCGAACAACATCACCGCCGGAACCCAGTCGGTCGTCGTCACCGCCGCCTCCGGGCCGACGGCGTCGGCCACGTCCGCGCCGGCCAGGCACTCGCTCGGTGTGACGGGGGGGCGCGGCGGGGGCGTCAAGGAGTACGGTGCGGTCACGCTGGCGGGGGGCGGGGCCCTGGTGGGGGCCGCGCTGATCGCCACCGGGTGGGTCCTGCGCCACCGCTCCAGGCCGTACCGGCTGTGAGGACCGGTGCTTTCAGGCACCTGACGCAGTGACGGCCGCCCGTCCGGCGTCCGCCGGGCCGGGCAGCGCGGAACCGCGGTCTCAGGTGCCGTCCGGCAGGTCGGTGAACTCCTCCAGTGCGTGGCCGAGCCACTGGGTCCAGAACGTCTCCAGGTCGATCCCGGCCCGCAGCACCAGGTGCCGCAGCCGGTCCTGGGAGCTGTCCCGGCCGGGCGGGAAGTCGCGCTCCTCGATCTCCCGGTACTCCGCCAACTGCCTCTCATGCAGTACGAGATGGCGCCTGAGGTCGTCTTCGAGGCCGGCCGTGCCGACCACCGCGGCGGCGCGCAGCCGCAGCAGCAGGGCGTCCCTCAGCGGCTTCGGCTCCTGGGCGGCGGCGGTCCAGCGGGCCAGTTCCGCGCGGCCCGCCGCCAGGACCTCGTAACTCTTCTTCTGCCCGCGGGCCGGCTGCTCGGCCGGCAGCGTGCGGATCAGGCCGTCCGCCTCCAGTCTCCCCAGCTCGCGGTAGATCTGCTGATGCGTCGCCGACCAGAAGTAGCCGATCGACCGGTCGAAGCGCCGCGTCAGCTCCAGCCCGGAGGACGGCTTCTCCAGCAGGGCGGTGAGGATGGCGTGCGGGAGTGACATGCGGCCCATCCTAGGGAGGGCCGCGCCGCCGGACGGCCGGATCCCCGGCCCAGGACCGGGCAGAAACCCAGGGCCGGACAGAAACCCAGGAGCTGGCACAGCCCCAGGCCCCGGCAGAGATCCAGGCCCAGACCGAGGCCGAGGCACGGGTCCCGGCCCCCGCCATGTCCACAGCCGGCCCCTACAGGGACGCCGCCAGTTCCGTGCCCTGCTTGACGGCGCGCTTGGCGTCCAGTTCGGTGGCCACGTCCGCGCCGCCGATGAGGTGCGCGGCGCGCCCGGCGGCCAGCAGTGCCTCGTACAGGTCGCGGCGCGGCTCCTGCCCGGTGCACAGGACGATGGTGTCGACCTCCAGGACACTGCTGGTGCCGTCGACGGTGATGTGCAGTCCGGCGTCGTCGATCCGGTCGTAGCGCACGCCGGGCACCATGGTGACGCCGCGGTGCTTGAGTTCGGTGCGGTGGATCCAGCCCGTGGTCCTGCCCAGCCCGGCGCCGACCTTGGTGGTCCTGCGCTGGAGCAGGTGGACGGTGCGCGGCGGCGCGGGCCGCTCGGGTGCGGTGAGGCCGCCGGGCGTGCGGTGGTCCGTGTCGACGCCCCAGGCCCGGAAGTACGCCGCCGGGTCCTCGCTCGTCCTGTCGCCGCCGTCGGTCAGGTACTCGGCGACGTCGAAGCCGATGCCGCCCGCACCGAGGATCGCCACCCGCTCGCCGACGGGGGCGCCGCCCTGGAGCACGTCGAGGTAGCCGAGGACGCGCGGGTGGCCGACGCCCGGGATGTCGGGGGTGCGCGGGGTGACACCCGTGGCGACGACGACCTCGTCGTAGCCGGCGAGGTCGTCCGCGCCCACGCGCGTGTTCAGCCGTACGTCGACGCCGTGTGCCGCGAGCTGGTGGCCGAAGTAGCGCAGCGTCTCGTCGAACTCCTGCTTGCCGGGGACCTTCCGGGCGACGTTGAGCTGGCCGCCGATCTCGGCGGCGGCGTCGAACAGGGTGACCTCGTGGCCGCGTTCGGCCGCCGCCACCGCGCAGGCGAGACCCGCCGGGCCGGCACCGACGACGGCGACGCTCTTGCGCCGACGGGTCGGCGACAGCACCAGTTCCGTCTCGTGGCAGGCGCGCGGGTTGACCAGGCAGGAGGTGATCTTCCCGCTGAAGGTGTGGTCGAGGCAGGCCTGGTTGCAGCCGATGCAGGTGTTGATGGCCTCGGGCGTCCCGGCGGCGGCCTTGGCGACGAAGTCGGGGTCGGCGAGCATCGGGCGGGCCATGGACACCATGTCGGCGCAGCCGTCGGCGATCAACCGCTCGGCGAGTTCAGGGGTGTTGATGCGGTTGGTGGTGACGAGCGGCACCGAGACGGCGCCCATGAGCTTCCTGGTCACCCAGGTGTAGGCGCCGCGCGGCACGGAGGTGGCGATGGTGGGGATGCGCGCCTCGTGCCAGCCGATGCCGGTGTTGATGAGGGTGGCGCCGGCCGCCTCGACGGCGTGGGCGAGCCGGATCACCTCCTCCAGCGTCGAGCCGCCGGGCACCAGGTCCAGCATGGACAGCCGGTAGATGACGATGAAGTCCTCCCCGACCGCCTCGCGCACCCGGCGGACGATCTCGACCGGCAGGCGCATGCGGTTCTCGTACGAGCCGCCCCAGCGGTCGGTGCGCCGGTTGGTGGGCGCGGCGACGAACTCGTTGATCAGGTAGCCCTCGGAGCCCATGATCTCGACGCCGTCGTACCCGG
Organism: Streptomyces sp. NPDC021356; assembly: GCF_040641015.1. Taxonomy (NCBI): domain Bacteria; kingdom Bacillati; phylum Actinomycetota; class Actinomycetes; order Kitasatosporales; family Streptomycetaceae; genus Streptomyces; species Streptomyces sp. NPDC021356. Next base: position 47,524 of record NZ_JBFACU010000023.1, read on the forward strand.
CCTGCCGGGCGAGGCGGGCGGTGCGCACGTAGTCGTCGATGGTCCGCTCGATGTCGGCGTCGGTCAGCTCGCGGGGCACGAAGGGGCTGATGGGCGCCTGGAGGGGGCTGGGGGCGACGAGGTCGCGGTGGTAGGCGTAGCGGCCGAAGTGCAGGATCTGCAGGGCGATCCGGCCGCCCTCGCGGTGTACGGCGGCGGTGACGACGGCGTGCCGGCCGGCTTCGGCCTCGGTGGTCAGCTTGGCGCCGCCCTCGTACGGCCGTCCCTCGTCGTTGGGGGCGATGCCGCCGGTGACGATCAGTCCCACCCCGCCGCGGGCGCGGGCCGCGTAGAACTCCGCCATGCGCTCGAAGCCGCCCTCCGCCTCTTCCAGCCCGACGTGCATGGAACCCATCAGGACGCGGTTGGGCAGGGTGGTGAAGCCCAGGTCGAGCGGGCTCAGCAGGTGCGGGTAACGGCTCATCGGGCCCTCCGTGCGTGGTGGCGTACCCGCTAGTTGTAGAGGACCCGGAGGCAGTTGTGCAACTAGTTGCAAAAGGTCGGGGCGCGCGTCCCCGGGGCGGAGGGGACGGCCGCCGTCACTCCGGCGGCCGTACGGCCGCCGTCTTCCCGCGGCGGCCGGCGCCCCTCACACCGCCGGTGCCGTCAGCGGCTCTCCAGGCGGACGTGCAGTTCCCGCTCCTGGTCCCCGGAGGCCGTGGCCAGGTCCTGGACGGTGAACAGGGAGTCCAGGGTCGTACGGAACCGGTCGATCGCCCAGTAGCCGCCCTGCACGTCCGCGATGACGGACGCCCCGAGCCGGGTGGGCCCGCAGTCGGGCCCGTGCGTCTCGGCGACGTCGAAGGTGCCGAGCCACACCGTCGGGCGCACCTCGTGGAACTCGCGGGGCACGTCGTCCGTACACCGGTCGGACGAGTAGCAGCCGCACAGGGCGTCGAAGACGATCCGGGCGTCCTCCTTGCTGCATCCGCTCAGCTCCACCGACACGGATTCCGGGTGCGCTCGCTCGCTCTCCATCGTGATCGCTCCTCTCGTGGCCGCGCTGCAGTACCGCACTGGGGTTCCCCCCGAGCCGCGCTCCACCCTCACTCCTCTCAGCAAAGCACCACCTTGCTCGCGGCACTACCGGCGCCGGCCGTCCGCCCGGGCGGCGGCCCTTCCGGCGGATTCGGCGGGACGGCCACCCGGGTGTTGAGAGATGGTGGAGAGGAGCGACGGACCCTCTCGGACGTGAGCGGGGGCGCGGTGCGACGGGGCGTGCCGGCCCGGGGGGACGGCGGGCCGCGTGGACGGGTGAAGGCGGTGCGTGGGATGACTGCAGCCGGGGCTCCCCTGGCCGAGGGCGACGAGCCGGTGTCCGGCCCGGTACAGCCGAGCGGCCTGCTCGACGTGCTGCGCGTGGCCTCGGTCGTGCTGGACGCCCAGGGACGCATCGTGCTGTGGAGCCCGCAGGCCGAGGAACTGTTCGGCTACTCGGCGCGGGAGGCGCTGGGCCAGTACGCGGCCCGGATCATGGTCCACGAGGAGCACCTCGACGTGGTCATCGAGCTGTTCACCGAGGTCCTGCGGACGGGCCGGAGCTGGGCGGGCGCCTTCCCCATCCGGCACAAGGACGGCAGCACCCGCCTGGTCGAGTTCCGCAACATGCGGTTGCTGGACGACCGCGGGGACGTCTACGCGCTCGGGCTCGCCGCGGACCAGTCGACCGTGCGCCGGCTGGAGCGGGACGTCGCCCTGTCCGCCCGGATCGTCTCGCAGTCCCCGATCGGGCTGGCCGTCCTGGACACCCGGCTGCGCTACGTCTCGGTCAATCCGGCCCTGGAGCGGATCGACGGCGTCTGCGCCGAGGAGCACATCGGCCGGACCGTCCCCGAGGTGCTGGCGCAGGTGGACGCCGACGCCGTGGAGTCGGCGGCGCGGCAGGTCCTCGCGACGGGGCAGTCCCTCGTCGACGTCTTCGCGGTCGGCAGGACACCGGCCGACCCCGACACCGACCACGCCTGGTCGGTGTCGATGTACCGGCTGGAGGACGCGGTGGGCACCCCGCTGGGGGTAGCCGTGTCGGTGGTGGACGTCACCGAGCAGTACCGGGCGGGCATCGAGGCGGAGGCCGCCCGGCGGCGCCTGGCGCTGATCGCCGACGCCTCGGCCCGCATCGGCACCACCCTGGACCTGGACCGCACGGCCCGGGAACTGGCCGATGTCGCCGTGCCGGAACTGGCCGACGTGGCTGCCGTGGACCTGCTGGAAGCGGTCGTCGGGGGCCGCCGCAGCAAGCTGGGGCCCGCAGAACCCGCGGTGATCAGGGCGCTGGCGGTGCGCGCCGACCACGCCTCGGACGCCCTGGAGGCCGCCGACACACCCGGCCAGATCGCCCGCTACGGCCCCGACCGCCTGGTCACCCGGTGCGTGCGCACGGGAGAGCCGGTCCTGGTGGCGCAGGTGAAGGACGAGGACCTGGCCTGCATCGCCCGGTCCCCGGAGGCCGCCGTCCTGCTCGGCCGTGCCGGCGTGCACTCCTACCTGGCCGTGCCGCTCATCGCGCGCGGCGAGGTGCTCGGCGCGCTGGACCTCAAACGCACCCGCAACCCGCACCCCTTCAGCGACGACGACGTCCTGCTGGCCCGGGAGCTGGCCGCCCGCGCGGCCGTGCAGATCGACAACGCGCGCTGGTACCAGAACGCCCGCGACACCGCCCTGACCCTCCAGCGCAGCCTGCTGCCCCACCATCCGTCGGTCACGGGGGGTCTGGAGGTCGCCTCCCGCTACCAGCCGGCCGGGGCCACCACCGAGGTGGGCGGCGACTGGTTCGACGTGATCCCACTGGAGGACGACAAGACGGCACTGGTCGTCGGCGACGTCATGGGCAGCGGCATCGGCGCCGCGGCCACCATGGGGCGGTTGCGCACCGCGACGAAGGCCCTGGCCTCGCTCGACCTCGACCCCGCGCGGCTGCTCGAACACCTGGACCGGATCACCGACGGCCTGGACCACTCCATCGCCACCTGCCTGTACGCGGTCCACGATCCGCGCCTGCGCCAGTGCCGGATCGCCAACGCCGGGCACCTGCCGCCGGCCCGGGTGCGGCCCGGCCGCCCTCCCGAGCTGCTCGACCTGCCCACCGGGGTGCCGCTGGGCGTCGGCGGTGTCGCGTTCTCCACCACCAGCTTCGGCCTGGAGCCGGGCGACCAGCTGGTGCTGTACACCGACGGTCTGGTGGAGACCCGCCGGCACGCCCTGGACGAGCGCCTGGACCTGCTGCTGTCGCTGCTGGACGATCCACTGCTTCCGCTGGAGGAGCTGTGCGACCTGCTGCTGCGCAGGCTGCGGCAGCCGGACAACCACGACGACGTGGCGCTGCTCGTCGCCCGCGCGCAGACTCCGGCGTAGGGCCTGGCGGACGGCAGTTCGACGACAGGGCCTCGGGCCACTCGTCGCCAGGGCCTCGGACCTCTCATCGCCAGGGCCTCGGACCTCTCATCGCCAGGGCCTCGGACCTCTCATCGCCAGGGCCTCGGGCCTCTCATCGCCAGGGCCTCGGGCCTCTCATCGCCAGGGCCTTCGGCCTCTCGTTCGGATCGGGCCGGGCCCGGGAGCCGCCGTCACCGCGCACCCTGCCGGCGCGTGCCGAGGACGACGTGCGCGTACAGCTCCTCGGAGGCCGCCAGGCGCGCGGCGAGTCCGGCCGCGGCGAAGGCGGCCAGGGCCGCCGGTGCCTGGCGGGCGCTCGTCTCGACGAGGAGGCAGCCGCCGGGGGCGAGCCAGTCGGAGGCCCCGGCGGCGACCCGGCGCAGCACGTCGAGGCCGTCGGCGCCGCCGTCGAGCGCGGTGGGCGGTTCGTGGTCGCGGGCCTCGGACGGCAGGAGGGCGACCTCGCCGGTGGGGACGTAGGGCACGTTGGCCGCGAGGATGTCAACGCGTCCGCGCAGCGCGGCGGGCAGCGCCTCGAACAGGTCACCCTCGTGGACCCGGCCGCCGACCGCGTCCACATTGCGGCGGGCGCAGCGCACCGCCGCCGGGTCGATGTCGGCGGCGTGCAGTTCGACGGGGCCGAGCGCGGTGGCCAGCGCGGTGCCCACCGCGCCCGAGCCGCAGCACAGGTCGACCACCACGGAGGCGTCCGGCGCCTGGGCCAGGGCCTGGTCGACGAGGAACTCGGTACGGCGGCGGGGTACGAACACGCCCGGTTCCACGGCGATCCGCAGGCCGTGGAACGCGGCCCAGCCGAGGACCTGTTCGAGGGGCAGACCGGCGGCACGCCGCTCCACGAGGACGGTGACCTCGTGCGGCGTGCCGGCGGTGGCGAGGATCAGCTCCGCCTCGTCCTCGGCGAACACGCAGCCGGCGGCGCGCAGTGCCGTGACGGCCTCGGCGCGTACGGCCGGCGGAACGGGGGCGGGAGAGGGGTGGGCGGACGGAGGGGGAAGTTCAGGCATGGAGGCCGAGACCTTTCGGGAGCCGAAGAGTGCTCCCGCGGTCACCTACCGACGGTGATCCGCGCCTCGGAGGGAGGAGAGCACCCGAGCCGACACAGCGGTGATGGGTCTCACCTCCTCGGTCTCCCACGGCCGGGACCGTCCACGGCCGCAGATCACCTTACCCCAACCCTCAGACGCCGACGGTCTCTTCGAGTTCCTCCTCGGCGGCCTCCTCGGGCGTTTCGGCAGCGCTCGCGCCGGCCGGCCGGGAGCCGGTCGCCTCCTCCCCGGCGTCCCGCACGGGGAGCGCGGGCGCCGTGCGCGGCGCACCGGCGGCGTGGGCGCCGCCCGCCGCGTGGCCTCCCCCGGCCGCGTGAGCGCCGTGCGAGGCGGACGTCCTGAAGCCCTCGTAGGCCGCCGCGATCGCGGTGACCGCCAGGCCGGCCAGCAGCCAGGCCACCAGCGTCCACAGATCGCGGCCCAGGCCGTCGCTGCCGAAGTAGAGCAGACTGCGGGCGCCCTCGACGAACCCGGCGCCGTTCCAGAAGGCGTGCAGGGTGCCGAAGAAGCCGTTCTGCAGTTCGGGCCGGAACAACCCGCCGGAGGTGGTGAAGTTGAGCATCACGAACAGCACCATCATGGTGAGCGTCGTCCACCGCTTGAGGAAGGTGTGCAGACCGACGCCGATGAAGAGGATGCCGGCGGAGTAGAGCCACGCCATGCCCCAGACGCCCGCGAGGCCGTGCGGGGCGAGGTGGAAGACGGGGCCCGCGAGCAGCGCGCCGATGCCTCCTACCGCGGCGGACACCCCGAGCGTGAGCAGGGCGCGGATCCGCATCGACAGGGCCGCGCCGGCGGCGCCGATGGCCGCGACGGAGGCGTAGGAGCCGATGCTCAGCGCGACCAGCAGGAAGAACAGGCCCTGTCCGGTGGGGTCGTCGGAGCTCGGCGGGACCACGTCGGTCACCTTCAGTGGATGGCCCTGGCGCGCGGCGACGGGCGTGAAGACCTTCTCGACGGCGGTGGCGCTCATGTCCGACCCGGCGCCGGCCACGATCAGTTCCGGCGCCCCGGCGGGCACGTAGGCCCCGTCGATGTCACGGGACTCGAGCAGGTCGACCGCGGCCTTGCGGGTGCCCACCGTGCGGACGTCGAGCTGGTCGCCCGCCGCGTCCTTGACCGTCTGGGCGAACACCTTGGCCTGCGGTCCGGCGCCCACCACCGCGACGGGCAGGTGGTGCGGCTGCGGGGTCACGAACGCGCCCATGTACGCGAGCCCCATGCCCAGGCACATCAGCAGCGGGGTGATCAGGTGGGTGAGCACATGGCGCAGCGCGGGCGACCTCATCGCTCACGACCTCCAAAGGTTGGCATATACAACTCTTGATTCAGTTGTACTATACAACCAGAAGGAACCGGGGAGGTATTCCGTGACAGCAGCCGAGGCGCCGGACGAGAGCGCCGCCACCCAGGGCGTGCCCGCGAGCGGTCCCGCCGGGGAGGTGGCCGTCGAGACCATCCAGCGCGAGATGACGGTGTTCGCCCGCCGCGCCAGGGCCTCGGCGGGCCGCATGCACCCGGAGCTGTCCCTGGTCTCGTACACGCTGCTCGGGCACCTGGAGGAGCGCGGCGGCTGCCGCGCCACCGACCTGGCCGCGCACTACGCCCTGGACAAGTCCACCGTCAGCCGGCAGGTCGCCGCGCTGGAGCGGACCGGCCTCATCGAGCGGCGCCTGGACCCGGAGGACCACCGGGTCCAGGTGCTGCACCTGACGGACGCCGGCCGGCAGCTCCTCGTCCAGGTCACCGAGAGCCGCCGGGCGGCCTTCCACGAGCGGCTGGCGGGCTGGCCCGAGGAGGACCTGAAGCGGTTCGCGGGCTACCTGACCCGCTACAACGCCTGGACACCGCCCGGCGGCTGCTGATCCACCCGCGGGCGCACGCCGCTCTACGCCACCGGCACCGCGGCCGCGAGACCGTCGTCCAGCCTCTCGGGGACGCGGGCCGCGAGGAACACGGTGCGGCGGCGCAGCCGGAAGCCCAGGGACTCGTACAGCCGTATGGCGTCCGTGTTGCGCGCGCCCGTGTGCAGGAACGGTGTCTCGCCGCGCGCGCGGATGCCGTGGGCGACGGCCAGGACCAGCCGGCTCGCCAGACCCCGGCCGCGGAAGGCGGGGTCCGTGCACACCGCGCTGATCTCGGTGTGACCGGGCGGATGCAGCCGCTCCCCCGCCATCGCGACGAGCGCTCCGTGATGGCGTATGCCCAGGTACGTGCCGAGTTCGATGGTGCGCGGCAGGAACGGACCGGGCTCGGTCCGGGCGATCAGGTCGAGCATCTCCGGCACGTCGGCGGGGCCGAGGCGGACCGCCTCCGGGTCGGGGGCCGCGGCCAGGCCGTCGTCGACGAGCTGCACGCCCTCGACGTGGAAGGTGATCTCCCAGTCCGCGGGCACCCGGCCCGCGAACCCCGGCAGGGGGACCTCGGTGCCGGGCCCGGCGAGGGCGGCGAGATCGGCCCAGTCCCGGGCGTCGGGCTCCGCGGGCAGCGCCAGCCACGGCGACATGTCCACGGGGTAGCGCAGCACCCTCCCGCGCCGCTCGGCGAAGCGGGCGTGCGGGCCGGTCAGGGAGGCCAGGGCCGGGTTGTCCAGGACGTGTCCCCGCCCCGACCCGGCGGCGCCGCCCGTGTGCACGCTCACGCGGCGACCTCGATGACGACCTTGCCGCGGGCGTGACCGTCCTCCACGGTGCGCAACGCCTCGGCGGCCCGTTCCAGCGGAAACGTCTGCGTGACGTGCGGGTCCAGGGCGCCGCGGACGACCAGCTCCGCGACCGCGTCCAGGACGGCGGCGGTCCGGGCACGCCGCACCCGCGCCCCGCCCAGCGCCTCGACGTCCGGCCCCGGCGCCCCGGCGGTGATCAGCTTCGCGCGGTCGGCCGCCAGGCCCGCCGCCTCCCGCAGGGCCTCGCCGCCGACCAGGTCGTAGACGCCGTCGGCGCCGTCGGGCGCGGCGGCCCGCACGCGCTCGGACCACCCGGGCCCGGAGGGCACGTGCACCGCGCCGAGCGACTCCACGAAGTCCTTCTTGCCCTCGCTCGCCACGCCGAGGACCCGCAGCCCGAAGGAGCGGGCGATCTGCAGGGCCGCCGCGCCGACCCCGCCGCCCGCGCCCGTGACGAGCACGGTCGCCCCCGTCGGCAGGTCCAGCTGGCGCAGACCGTCGTAGGCGGTGGCCGCGGCGACGGGCAGCGTGGCCGCGTCGGTGAACGGGACCGCGGCGGGCTTGTGGGCGGCGACCTCGGCCGGCAGCAGCGCGTACTGCGCGTAGCCGCCCGCCGCCGTGTTCCCGAAGACCTCGTCCCCGGCGGCGAAGCCGGTGACGCCCTCGCCGACCTCCTCGACGACGCCGGACGCCTCGCTGCCGAAGACGAGCGGGAAGACCGGCTCCCCGCTCTCGCCGGGGCGCCGGAAACCCGTGCGCAGCTTCCAGTCGACCGGGTTCACCCCCGCCGCGCGCACCGCGATGAGGATCTGCCCGGGGCCGGGACGGGGCCGGTCGACGTCCACGAACGCCTCGGTGTCCGGGCCGCCGTACCGGGTGAAGACGTACGCCTTCGGCATCGCTCCCACTCTCCTTCGCTGTCGCCGTGTCACCGGCCGCGGGCCCACCGCGGCCGGCACGCCACCTGCAAGGGAGATCGCCCGGCGGCTATTCCCGCTCGCGGCGGGCCTCCCGGAGAGTTCACACGGCTGTCACGACGGCGGGCCCGGCCCGGGGCGGGAGCAGGTCCGGCGGGCACGTACGGTGGACGTGTCAGCAACCGTCCCGCCCGGCCGGCGGGAGGTCCGTCCCGTCCGACCGGCGGGGCCGCCGCACGGCGGCCCGGAAGGCACCACCCGCATGCACGTCACCCGAGGCTTCACCGGGCGCCCGCGCGTCCACAACCCGGGCCTGCCGCCCGGACAGTACGACGCGGGCGACGACTGGCCCGTCCTGTCCGCGGAGGTCACGCCCGACCTCGCGCCCGAGGACTGGACCTTCCGCGTCGACGGCCTGGTCGCCGAGGCCCGTACCTGGGACCTGGCCCAGGCGCGGCAGCTCCCCCGGTCCGCCTACGAGGGCGACATCCACTGCGTGACGGGCTGGTCGAGGTTCGGGGTGCGCTTCGGCGGGGTGTCGCTGGACGTCTTCCTCGACGCGGCGGTGCCGCACGCGCGGGCCACGCACGCGGTGGCCTACTCGCACACCGGGTACACCAGCAACCTGCCGCTGGCCGACCTGCGCGGCGGGCGCGCCTGGATCGCGTTCACCCACGACGGCGAGCCGCTGGCGGCCGAGCACGGCGGCCCGGCGCGGCTCCTGGTGCCGCACCTGTACTTCTGGAAGAGCGCCAAGTGGATCGCGGGCCTGCGGATCCTCGACCACGACGAGCCGGGTTTCTGGGAGCAGAACGGCTACCACGCGCGCGGCAACCCCTGGGAGGAGCAGCGGTACTCCGGTGACTGAGACGCTGGTGACCAAGACGCCGATGCCCGGGACGCCGACGAGCGGCACGCCGACGTCCGGGACCCTTGTGCCCGGGGCGTTCGTGCCGCCGAGCCGGTTCGCCGTGCCCGGCCGTATCGCGGTGGGCGAGCAGGCGGCCGCGACCTGGCGGACGGCGACCCTGACCGAGATCCGCCGGGAGACCCCGCGCGCCGCCACCTTCCGCCTCGCGGTCCCGCACTGGGCGGGGCACCTGCCCGGGCAGCACCTGATGCTGCGGCTGACCGCGCCCGACGGCTACGTGGCCCAGCGCCACTACTCCCTCGCCTCCGCGCCCGACGACTCGGGGCACATCGAGCTGACCCTGGACCACGTCGAGGGCGGCGAGGTCTCCGGCTGGTTCCACACGGTGGCCCGGCCGGGCGACCAGGTGGAGGTGCGCGGGCCGCTGAGCGGTTTCTTCGCCTGGCCCGGCGACCGGCCGGCGCTGCTGCTCGGCGCGGGCAGCGGGGTCGTACCACTGATGTCGATGGTGCGGCACCACCGGGCTCGGCGCCTGACCGTGCCGCTGCGCCTGCTGGTGTCCGCGCGCAGCCCCGAACAGCTCATCTTCGCCCGCGAGTTCGGTGCGGAGACCACACCCGTCTTCACCCGCGCGGCCCCGGCGGGCGAGCCGGTGGGACGGCTGTCCGCCGCACATCTGGCACCGCTCGTCGCCGAGGCGCCCGAGGGCGGCTGGGAGGCGTACGTGTGCGGGTCCAACTCCTTCGCGGAACACGCCTGCCGGCTGCTCGTCACGGCGGGCCTGCCCGTGGACCGCGTCCGCGTGGAGCGCTTCGGCTGACGGCGGGCCCGCCCGCGCGCCGCCGCCGGCCGCGCGCGAGGTGCCGGTCGCGCGCCTGGGCGGTGCGAGTCATGCCACGGGCCGGCAGGGTGCCGGTCCCGTGCCTGTGCGGCGCCGGTCCCGTGCCCGCCCGGCACCGGTCAGGGGCCCGCGCGGCGCCCCCGTGTCCGGGTGACCCGATCACCTGCCCGTGTACCGCGCCGCCGCGCGCTGTCCGACCCGCCGGACGAGCCGTCAGGCACGACCACCCCGACCAGCACGACAGGGGAACGGCGATGCCCCCGGCCGTCCGTCCGGCCACGGACCGGGTCTGGCGAACCATCCGACCACCGCCGTACGGTGTGATCACCCTCACTACGCGTCCCAGCAAGGCGGTTGCCGATGCCTCTGTTCGACCTCCCCCTCGACGAACTCAGCGAGTACCGCAGCGCGTCGACCGAGCCGGAGGACTTCGACGCCTTCTGGTCCAAGACCCTTCTGGAGGCCCGCGAGCACGATCTCGACGCCCGCTTCGAGCTGGTCGACACCGGGCTGAGCACGGTCAAGGTCTACGACGTCACCTTCGCCGGGTTCGGCGGCCACCCGGTCAAGGGCTGGCTGACACTGCCCACCCGGGTCGACGCGCCGCTGCCGCTGGTCGTGGAGTTCATCGGCTACGGCGGCGGACGCGGGCTGCCGCACGAGCATCTGCTGTGGGCGTCGACGGGCCGGGCGCACTTCGTGATGGACACGCGGGGCCAGGGCAGCGCCTGGGGCGGCGGAGGCGGCACCGCCGACCCGTTGGGCGGCGCTCCGGCGTACCCGGGGTTCATGACCCGCGGCATCGACGCGCCCGAGAACTACTACTACCGCCGGGTGTTCACGGACGCGGTCCGCGCGGTCGAGGCGGCGCGCTCGCACCCGCTGACCGACTCCGCCCGCACCGTCGCGCTCGGCGCGAGCCAGGGCGGCGGCATCACGATCGCGGTGGGCGGCCTGGTGCCGGACCTCGTCGCGATCGCGCCGGACGTGCCGTTCCTGTGCGACTACCCGCGCGCCGCGACCCTGACCGACCGGCACCCCTACCGGGAGATCGGGCTCTACCTCAAGACGCACCGCGGTCGCACCGAGGACGTGCTGCGCACGCTGGCGTACTTCGACGGGGTCCACTTCGCGGCCCGCGGCCGGTCGCCGGCCCTCTTCTCGGCGGCCCTGGAGGACGAGACCTGCCCGCCGTCCACGGTGTTCGCCGCGTTCAACGCGTGGGCGCACGAGGACAAGACGATCGAGGTGTACGACTTCAACGACCACGAGGGAGGCGGCCCCTACCAGGAGGCCACCCAGCTGCGCTGGCTGCGCTCGCGCGCCTGAGCGAGCCGGGCGAGGGAACCGGCGGCGGCCCGGCGACGTGTCGAGGAGTGGGGCATGAGCGGATTTCGGTCGAACCGCACCAACCATCTTCCGACTGGTTTAGACCAATGGTAGATCTGGTGGCGCACCGAGCCCACGCGGCTACCGTACGTCATCAACAGGAGGCGCGGCATGGCCCGCACCACCCCCCACCCCCGTCCGACGACCCGGGGAGCGGCCGAAGCACAGCCGCTGTACTGGAGAATCGCCACCCAACTCCTCGGCGAACTGCGCGCCGGCACCATCCCGCCCGGTGAACGCCTGCCGAGCGAGCGGCACTTGGCCGCGCACTTCCAGGTGAGCCGGGAGACCGTGCGGCAGGCACTGGAGGTGCTGCGCCGCGACGGGCTCGTCGCCACCGACCGGCGCGGCACCCACGCGACGCTGACCGGGCTGCCCGTCGAGCCGTCCACGTTCCTGGACTTCCCCGTGGGCGCCCGCTCCGCCGTCCCGGACGCCTTCGACCGGGCCACGGTGGCCTGGGAGACGCCGCCGCCGGAGCACGCGGCGGAGCTGGGCCTCGCCCCCCGGCGGCCGACCCTGGTGCACCGCTACCGCTCGGCGACGGCCGACGGCACCGGACTGCGCACTGCGGTGACATCGTTTTCCGCGGTGGCCCTCGCGGAGGTGGACGAGCTGGCCCGCTACCGGGACCGCGCCGACGGCTCGTGCGCCGCACAGTTGCGGCGGGCCTACGACTGGATGCGGCGGGCGGGCCTGGCCCTGCACCACCGGGACGCGATCACCCGGCTCACGGACGGCCCCTCGGTGCGCGTCACCCGGCGCGTCCACGACCAGTACGCCCGCCTGCTGGAGATCACCGACCTCGTGGTGGACGCCCGGCAGGACGCGCTCGTCTACGAGTTCACGCTGCCGGCGGCGGGCTGAGCCACCGGCACCGGACCGCCCTTCGGCAGCGCGCTCGTCCTCGTCGGGCCGACCGGCCGCGGTCTCGGGGCAGCCGGCGGGCCGTCCTCGGCCGGATCCGTGGGCGGTCTCAAGGCAGTCGACGGGCCATGATCAGCCGGGCCCGTGGGCTGCCGTCGGCGCGCCGGCCGAACCCGGGCAGCGCGTACAGCTCCGTCCGCAGTCCGGCGCGCTCCAGTTCCCGCAGCACACCGCCGAAGCGGAACGCGCGGTAGTACATGACGAACGGCGGTCGCCACACGGCGTTGCGCACCCGCATCACCGCGTCGAACCCGAGCAGCGTCCAGAACGCCCGCGACCGCGGCGGGGGCGGCGCGAACACCGGCAGCGCGAAGACGCCGCCGGGCCGCAGGACCGCGTGCACCTGCCCGAAGACCACGGGCAGTTCGGCCGGGAGGAAGTGACTGAGCGCACCCAGGCTGACGACCAGGTCGAAGGCTTCGGTGAACGGCAGGGCACGTGCGTCACCGCGGACCAGGGCGGCCCGGTCGGCGCGATCGGCGCAGTCGGCGCGATCGGCGCGGTGTCGCGCGACCGCGAGCATGCCCGCGCTGAAGTCGACCCCGGTGACCGTTCCGCGGCACACCCGCGTGAGCACGTCGAGACCCGCGCCGGTTCCGCAGCACAGGTCGAGCCCGTCGTCGTACGGCCCCGTCCGCTCCAGCACGGACCCCACGGCCTCCAGCACCGGGTCCGGGGTGCGGAAAGGGGTGTGGTCGAACTTGGGTGCGAGCAGGTCGTAGCCGTGCTCGACGGAGGAGAGTGCCTGCACGGCGAGTTCACGGACCGTGGGTCCTTGCGGGCTGAACACCACGTCAGCCTAGTACCGCGCGCGGCCCGGCACCTGGGCCGGTGGCGGCGGGCCAGTCGGTGGGGTGGCCCTCCAGGCAGAGGCGTGCTACGTTGCCTGGAGCACTTGTGTCACGCCCTCTTTCCCATGGGCGCCGGTGCGATGTGATTCTCTCTCTTTCCAAGCTGATCCACCGACGTGACCACCGATCCGGTCGTCGCGTCCGGCACAGCAGCTTCCCACCACCCTCCCGTGGGCCCCGGACCGCGTGCGCCGCACGCCGTCCGAGCCGCCGCACCGGGACGGTGACCGCGCCCGCGGCGTCCGGGCCCTGCCCGACGCGTGCCGCGTGGCCCTTCTCCCTCGCTTCCCCCTCACTTCCTCCTCCCGCACGGCTCCCGTGCCGTGCGTCTCCGTCCGTGAAAGGTCCGTCGAACATGACCGTCACCCTCGACCATCCCCCGGTGGGCGCGCAGCCCTCCCCGTCCGCCCGGCTCGTCACCGGTGTTCTTGACATCGACGCCGGCGGGACGGGCCACCTGCGCGGCCCGGACCTCCTCCCCTCCCCCGCCGACCCCGGGGTCCCCGCCGCCCTGATCCGCCGCCACGGCCTGCGCAAGGGCGACCTGCTCGATGCCGTGCTGGGCGAGCGGCGCGCCGTCACCGGCATCGCCCGCGTGGACGGGCGCGCTCCCGGCGAACTGGGCGGCCGTCGCCGCTTCCACGACCTGACGCCCCTGCACCCCCGCGAACGGCTCCGCCTCGAACACCCGGCCGCCGGTCTCGCCGGGCGGGTGACGGATCTGATCGCACCCGTGGGCAAGGGGCAGCGCGGACTCGTCGTGGCCCCGCCGAGGACCGGCAAGACCGTGCTGCTCCAGCAGATCGCCGCCGCCGTGGCCGGCAACCATCCCGAGTGCCGGCTGATGGTCCTGCTGCTGGACGAGCGTCCCGAGGAAGTCACCGACATGCGGCGCTCCGTGCGCGGCGAGGTCTACGCCTCCACGTTCGACCGGACGCCCAGGCAGCACATCGCGCTCGCCGAACTCGTCGTGGAGCGGGCCAAGCGGCTGGTGGAGGCGGGCGAGGACGTCGTGATCCTCCTCGACTCGCTGACCCGGCTGTGCCGCGCCCACAACAACGCCGCCGCCGCGGGTGGCCGCACCCTGAGCGGCGGCGTCGACGCGGCGGCGCTGCACGCGCCCAAACGGCTCTTCGGCGCGGCGCGCCTCGCGGAGGAGGGCGGCTCGCTCACCGTCCTCGCCACCGCGCTCGTGGAGACCGGCTCCCGCGCCGACGACTTCTTCTTCGAGGAGCTGAAGAGCACCGGCAACATGGAACTGCGGCTGGACCGCGAACTCGCCGCGCGCCGGGTCCATCCGGCCGTCGACCTCTCCGCCTCCGGCACCCGCCGCGAGGAACTGCTCCTGACGCCGGCCGAGTTGACGGCGGCGCGGGGGCTGCGCCGGGTACTGCGGTCCCGGGACGGCCGGACGGGTGTGGAGACCCTCCTGGAGCGGCTGCGGGGCACACCGGACAACGCCACGTTCCTGCGCCGGATCCAGCCGACCCTGCCGAACGACTGAGCGGGGGCGGGCGGAGCCCCGCACGGCGTCCGCGACGACCCGAACGGCCGCGCGGCTGGGACATCCGGGTGCCCGTCGTCCCCGTTCGGCCCCCGGCAAGGTCACGCCTCGACCGATCCGTCCCTACGTTTGCGATATGACGATCGGATTCTCCTTTCGAGCTGCCGTGTCGACCTGCGCCCTCTGTGCCGCGGGCGTGCTCATAGTGACCTCGCCGGTGGCCGCGGCGGGCCGCACCGGCACGGACCCGGGCGCGCGGGGGCGGCCGAACGCGTCGGTGCCGCAGCCGGCCCTCCTGCAGCGCGAGGGCACACAGGTCCGTCCGCGGGCCGGGGCCCCCGAGGCGCCCGAGGTCTCCGCCCTGTCGTGGGTGGTGGCCGACGCGGGCACCGGCGAGGTGCTGGCCGCCCACAACGCGCACGAGAAACTTCCGCCCGCCAGCACCCTGAAGACACTGTTCGCGCTGACCGTGCTGCCCGCCTTCCCCGGTGGCGTCCAGCACACCGTCAGCGCGAAGGAGCTGGCCGGGATCGGCGAGGGCAGCAGCCTGGTCGGGGTGGTCGAAGGGCACACCTACCGGGTGTCCGACCTCTGGCACGGCGTCTTCCTCAACTCGGGCAACGACGCCGTGCACGTGCTCGCCGCACTCAACGGGGGCTGGAACCACACCGCCCGCCAGATGCAGACCAAGGCCCGCGCCCTGGGCGCGCTGGACACGTACGTCGTCTCACCCGACGGCTACGACGCCGACGGGCAGGTGTCCTCCGCCTACGACCTGGCGGTGTTCGGCCGCGCCGGGCTGCGCAACCCGGACTTCGCCCGCTACTGCTCCACGGTGGAGACCGCCTTCCCCGGCAACGGCGGCGGGACGTTCGAGATCGCCAACACCAACCGGCTGCTGACCGGCGCCGACGGCGTGACGCCGTACCCGGGCCTGGTCGGCATCAAGAACGGATACACCACCAACGCGGGCAACACCCTGGTCGCCGCGGCCCACCGGGGCGCGCGCACCCTCGTCGTGACCGTGATGAACCCTCAGGAAGGCGCGGGCCTCGAGGTGTACGAGGAGGCGCGTGCCCTGCTCGACTGGGGGTTCGACGCCGCCGGACGCGTCGACCCGGTCGGTTCGCTCGACGGGCTGCGCCCGGTCGCGCACGGCGCGCAGATCGCCGTCCCGGCGGCGGCACCCCGCACCCCGGCGCCGCCGTCCGACGACTGGTCGCAGACCGGCGCCATCGCCGGCGTCGCCGGGCTGGGCGCGGGAGCGGTGCTGGTGGGCCTGCGACGCCGGTCCCGGCGGCTCGCGCGCGGCTGACCGCCGCCGCGCCGAAGCCGAGGCCGACACTGCGCCGCACCTCGCCGCCCCGCCCCTCCCCGCGACAGTCACGGCAAAGGCACGCGGCCCGCGAGCCGCCGAACCGGGCGCCGGAAACCGCCTGCGCCGAACCGGGCGCCGACGACCGCCGACCGCGAACCGGGAGCCGGAATAGCCGGGCCGTCGGCCACGGGGCCCGCAGCCGCCGGGATGTCGACTGCGGGACGCCCGCCGCCGGGTGTGCCGCGAGGCGCGGCCCGGCCGTCAGCGGCGGGCGGTGACCGAAGGGCGCTCCGTGTCCGAGTCCGGGCGCGGGTCCGCGTCCGGGGCCAGGGCGTGGACCGGGCGGACGCCGCCGACCGGACGGCCGCCGCCGAGCAGTACCTCGCCCGAGAACTCGGTGAGCCGGGACGCGTCGACGCCCGCCCGGACGAGGGCCGCCGCGGCGACCGGTATGCGTGCCCGGTTCGCCCCGTCGGCGATCTTCACGGCGACGGCCCGGCCGTCCGGCAGCGCGGCGACCTGGACCCCTTCGAAGCCGTCCTTGGCGAGCAGTCCGGGCACGGCCCGCATCAGCGCCGCCACGTCCCGGCCGGAGCCGGACGCCATCTCGGCGTGCTCGCGCATCGCGTCGGCCACGCGGGCCTCGGGGGTGCCGGGCACGGCGGTGGTGATCCGGGCGGCGGCGCGCGCCAGGCCGTGCAGGGAGACCGCGAACAGCGGCGCGCCGCAGCCGTCGACGGTGACCCGCGCGACGCGCTGTCCGGTCAGGTCCTCGACGATCTCGGCGATGGCCTGCTGGAGGGGGTGGGCCGGGTCGAGGTAGTCGTCGAGGGACCAGCCGTTGAGCCGGCACGTGTAGAGCATGGCCGCGTGCTTGCCGGAACAGTTCTGGGCGAGCCGGGAGGGCAGTCGGCCCTCGCGCACCCAGGCGTCCCGCACGACCGGGTCGAAGGGCAGGTCCGGGACGTTGCGCAGGTCGTCCTCGGTCAGGCCGGCCAGCTCCAGGATCCGCCGGGTGCCGGCGAGGTGACGCTCCTCACCCGAGTGGCTGGCGGCGGCCAGGGAGAGCAGGTCGCCCTCCAGCGGGAGCCCGGCGCGCACCATGGCGACGGCTTGGACGGGTTTGAGGGCGGAGCGCGGGTAGAAGGCGGCCTCGGTGTCACCGAGGCCGAAGGAGACCCGGCCGTCGGCGCCGAGGACGACGACGGAGCCGTGGTGGACGCCCTCGATCAGTCCGCCGCGTACGAGGTGGGCGACGGGGACGTGGCGGGGTTCGCGGACGAAGGGTGCCTCGGCGGGAAAGCTGCTGTACATCACTGCCTGGATCACTGGTGGGTGGGTGGCTCGGCCTGCGCGGGGTTCACGCGTCGGCCGCGGTGGGGGTGTGCGCGGAGCGCACGATGTCGGTGAGGGTCGTCCCGACGCGGTCGAGGTGGTGGGACATGGCCCGCACCGCGTCGTGCTCGCTGCCGGCGACCAGCGCGTCGAGGAGGGCCCGGTGCTCGCGGTCCGACTGTTCGCGCCGGCCGCCCAGCTCGTTGAGGAACGCCGACTGGCGGGCCAGGGCGTCCCGGATCTCCTCGATGACACGGCGGAAGACGGGGTTGCGGGCGGCCTGGGCGACGGACAGGTGGAAGAGGGTGTCCAGCGCGACCCACGAGGTCGTGTCGGTCTCCTGCTCCATGCGCTCCAGCAGGTGGGTCAGGCGGTCGAGGTCCTCGGGCGTGCGCCGCTGCGCGGCATACCCCGCCACGGGGATCTCGATGTGCCGGCGCACCTCCATGAGGTCGCCGGCCGTGTAGTCACCGAAGGTGGGGTCCTCCACCGAGAGGGCGACGACGAAGGTGCCCTTGCCGGTCTTCGAGGCGGTCAGCCCCATGGTCTGCAGGGCGCGCAGCGCCTCGCGCAGCACCGGCCGGGAGACCCCCAGCGTGCGGCACAGCTCCGCCTCGGACGGCAGTTTGTCGCCGACCGCGTACGCACCGCGCTCGATGGCGCCGCGCAGGTGGGTGAGCACCGCCTCCATGGCGCTGACGCGCCGGGGTACCGGCCCACCTGTCTGGCTGTCTGACAGGTTCACGGAGCGATGGTCCGGCGTGCGGGGCGGGGGTGTCAAGTCCCGCCCCCGCGAGGTCGCCCCGCCCGCCGGCCGGCTCAGGCGTTCAGGACGCCCGCGCCCAGCAGCCCGAAGAGCAGCACGCCGACGGCGATGCGGTAGAGGACGAAGGCGTTGAAGGAGTGCTTGGCGACGAACTTCAGCAGCCAGGAGATGGAGGCGTAGGCGACCACGAAGGAGACCACTGTGCCGACGGCCAGCGGCGCGGCACCCACGCCCGCCCCCAGGGCGTCCTTGAGTTCGTACAGGCCGGCGCCCGTCAGGGCCGGGATGCCGAGGAAGAAGGAGAGGCGGGTGGCGGCGACGCGGTCCAGGTCCAGGATCAGCGCCGTGGACATGGTGGCGCCGGAGCGGGAGAAGCCGGGGAAGAGCAGGGCGAGGATCTGCGAGGTGCCGACCAGCATGGCGTCCTTGAAGGACGTGTCGTCCTCACCGCGCTTGTGCCGTCCCATCTGGTCGGCGCACCACATCACGGCGCTGCCGGCGATCAGCGATCCCGCCACCACCCACAGCGAGCCGAGCGGCCCGTCGATCAGGGGCTTGGCGGCCAGGCCGACCACGACGATCGGGATCGTCGCGTAGATCACCCACCAGGCGAACTTGTAGTCGTGGTGATGACGCTGCTCGCGGTCGGTCAGGCCGCGGAACCAGGCGGAGACGATCCGCACGATGTCCTTGAAGAAGTACACGAGCACGGCGGCGATGGCGCCGACCTGGATGACGGCGGAGAACCCGACGACGGAGCTGTCGTCGACCGGGATGTCCATGAGCCCCTCGGCGATCTTGAGGTGGCCGGTGGAGGACACGGGAAGGAACTCGGTCACCCCCTCGACGACTCCGAGGACGACGGCCTGACCGACGGAGATGGCGCTCATGGGATCCAGTTCTGGGGATGTTTGGTCGACAGTGTCGTAAGACGCACTCGCGTCGCAGTCACTCTTACTGCGCCAAGATGAAGCCCCGGTGACGTACATCCCCTGTCCGTCTGAACTCGCCCTCGTCACCAGCCCTTCTCGAACAGCCGGGCCACCTCGGCGATACGGAACTCCTCACGGCGGTAGTACGTACGGCGACCGACGCGCCGGGCCCGCACCAGGCCGAGGTCGGTGAGGAGGGCGAGGTGCCTCTCGGCGAGCCGGAGCGGGATGCCGAGGCCCGCGGCGACGGACCGCGCGGTCACCCCCCGCTCCCCGGTCCCGTCGGCGCCCCGCCCCCTCGGCCCGCGCCGCCACGGGGGCGGGGCGGGGTCCTTCAGCAGCTCCAGGATGACCAGACGTGTCCGCCCGGCGGGAGTCCGCGGCATCTGTGCCCCCTGTCCTCGCGCCCGTCCCGCTGGGGACGTTTCCCGCGGCGGGGCGGGCCGACCCGTCGTGACCGGGACTCGACGGCCGTTGGCCGGTACCGGACGGCCGGGGCGTGCGCGCGGGCCCCGATCAGGCACGACGGGACGGCGAAGGCGGACCGGTCAGGATCAAAGAAGCCACCCCGCACTCCCCCGCCCTACGGTGGAACCACCGACGCACCCGTCGGATCCCGCCACCAACGAGGAGTACCGCCATGACCGCCGGAGTCAACACGATCATCTACCCCGTCAAGGACATCGCCCGCGCGAAGGCCCTGTTCAGCGCCCTGCTCCAGGTCGAGCCCTACGCCGACGAGCCGTACTACGTCGGCTACAAGGCGGCCGGACAGGACGTCGGCCTGGACCCCAACGGGCACGCCAAGGGCATGACCGGCCCGGTGCCGTACTGGCACGTCGACGACATCCGCGGCCGCCTGGCCGCACTGCTGGAGGCGGGCGGCGAACTGCTCCAGGACGCGCAGGACGTCGGTGGCGGCCGGATGATCGCCTCGGTGAAGGACGCGGACGGCAACCTCGTCGGCCTCGTCCAGGACGCGTGAGAACCGGGGTCGGACCGGGGCCCTCAGCCCCGCGTGCGGCCCAGCAGGGTCCGTACACCCTCCGAGGTGAGCGTCAGGCCGTGCGGCGAGCTGGCGTCGATGGTGAGCGACAGGTCGTCGGCCGGCCACTGGGACGCGAGGGCGCCGAGCGGCACCAGGCGGTACCGGGAGATGAAGGGCAGCAGCTCGGACATCTCCAGCTCCGAGGTGAACACGGGCACCACCGGGACCCCGCCCGGCTGTTCCAGGACGGGCAGGGCCACCGCCGACGGGTCGGTGGCGTCCTCGTCGCTGACGTCGTCCGGCACGGGCACCAGTACGTCGCTGCCGGCCAGCGTGTCCAGCGCCCCGGTGTCCTCCGCGTTCTCGGCGAGCACGTCCAGCGCCTGCTGGGCGGGCGTGGCGGTGTTGTCGTTCGAGGGTGTCTCCATGGCAGGTCCCTGGTCGCGGCGGTCGGGGGGCCCGTCCGGGCGCTGCGCCCGGGCACGGTCCTGCTCGCGTACCCGGCCCCGCACCGCGCAATCGTCCCGGCCGCGTGAATCCCGGCGCCCGGCCGGTGGCCCCTGCCGCGAACCGCCAACAGCGTCCGCGAACCGGCACGGGCCCTGCCCGGCTCCCGCGTATCCGTTCCGGCACGGCGCGTGGCCCGCTCGAAGATGCATGGGGGCCCTCCGCGGCACACGGCGCGGAGAGCCCGGAGGGGCTCACTGCCGAACCCCTGGCCGTCCGGGTAACCAGGACGGCGGGGGAGATTCGCCGGGGTTCGCGAACGTCAGACCCCGTCAGCCTCCGTCACCGCACGGGCGCACCCAGTCGAGGGACCGCTCGACGGCCCGCTGCCAGCTCTCGTACTCCCGGGCCCGCCGCTCGGGCTCCATCTCCGGGAGCCACTGCCCGGCCCGGTGCCAGTTGCGGCGCAGCACCTCCAGGTCGGACCAGTAGCCGACGGCGAGCCCAGCGGCGTAGGCCGCGCCGAGCGAGACCGTCTCGGACACCAGGGGCCGTACGACCGGGACGTCGAGCACGTCGGCGAGCATCTGCATGAGCAGGTGATCGGAGGTCATGCCCCCGTCCGCCTTGAGCTGCCTGAGGGCGAGACCGGAGTCGGCGTTCATGGCGTCGACGACCTCCCGGGTCTGCCAGGCGGTGGCCTCCAGGACCGCGCGGGCCAGGTGGCCCTTGGTGATGTACGACGTGAGGCCGACGACGACTCCCCGGGCGTCGCTGCGCCAGTGGGGGGCGAAGAGGCCGGAGAAGGCGGGGACGATGTAGCAGCCGCCGTTGTCGTCCACCGTGCGGGCCAGGGTCTCGATCTCCGGCGCCGTGCTGATCATGCCGAGACGGTCGCGGAACCACTGCACCAGGGAGCCGGTGACGGCCATGGGGCCTTCGAGGGCGTAGACGGTGGGCTCGCCCGCGATCTTGTACGCGACGGTGGTGAGCAGCCCGTTGCGGGAGCGGACCAGTTCGGTGCCGGTGTTCATCAGCAGGAAGCTGCCGGTGCCGTACGTGCATTTGGCCTCGCCCGGCGAGAAGCAGGTCTGCCCGAACAGGGCCGCCTGCTGGTCGCCGAGGGCGGCGGTGATGCGGACGCCCGGGAGCAGGGCGCGCGCCTCGCCGTAGCTCTCGGCCGAGGAGCGGATCTCGGGCAGCATGGCGCGCGGCACGCCGAAGAAGTCCAGCAGTTCCGGGTCCCAGGTCAGGGTGCGGATGTTGACGAGCATGGTGCGGCCGGCGTTGGTGGGGTCGGTGATGTGCAGGCCGCCGTCGGTGCCGCCGGTGAGGTTCCAGATCAGCCAGCTCTCCATCGTGCCGAAGAGCACGTCGCCGTCCTGGGCGCGGCGCTCCAGACCCTCGTTGTGCTCGAAGAGCCAGCGGATCTTGGGCGCGGAGAAGTAGGTGGAGGCGGGCAGGCCGCAGCGGTCGAGGAAGAACTCGTCGCCGGGCCGGTCCCTGAGGGCGTCGACGAGGGGTGCGGTGCGGGTGTCCTGCCAGACGACGGCCCGGCCCACCGGCACCCCGGTCCGCCGGTCCCACAGGACGGTCGTCTCCCGCTGGTTGGCGATCCCGATGGCGGCGACGGCCCCGGCGTCCACGCCCGCGTTCCGCAGCGCCTCGGGGACGACGCGCTGGACGTTGCGCCAGATCTCCACGGCGTCGTGCTCGACCCAGCCGGGCCTCGGGAAGTACTGCTGGTGCTCGCGCTGGGCGACCGCCCTCAGCCGCCCGCGGTGGTCGAACAGGATGCAGCGCGTGGACGTGGTGCCCTGGTCGATGGACATCACATACCGGTCAACCATGAGCGGGCCTGCCTTCCGGTGCGTCGCGCGGGTGCGGCAACCTGTCCTGCGGGGGGGCTTGACGGGCTTGACGGGCTTGACGGGCTTGACGGGCTTGACGGGCTTGACGGGAGAGGCCTACCGGGGTCTACCAGCGGCCCGCTCCCAGGTCCCGGGAGATCGCCCGTGCGGCCTCCCGGAGCAGGGCGATCAGTGCGGGCAGCGGCCTGCCTCTGGGGTCGCAGATCCGTTCGAGGGGGCCGGACAGGCAGATGGCGCCCACCACGAGGCCGCCGTGCCCGCGGATCGGCGCGGCGACCCCGGCGTCGCCCATGGTCATCTCCTGGACCTCGGCGCCCCAGCCGGCCTCGCGTATCTCGGCGAGCGCCCGTTCCAGGTCCTCGCGGACGACGAGGGTGTGCCGCGTGTACGCCTCGAGACCGTCCTCGGGCAGCGGGCCGAGGGTGGCCGTGCCGAAGGCCAGCAGGACCTTGCCGAGCGAGGAGGCGTGCAGCGGCAGCAGCGCGCCGACGTCCAGGGTCTGCAGGGTGTCGTCGGGCCGGAAGACGTGGTGGATGACGAGGACCCGGCCTTCCAGCGGTGTGCCGATCCGCACCGCCTCGCCGCTGCGGGCGGCCAGCGCGTCGGCCCAGTTGATGGCGCGCGAGCGCAGTTCGTTGACGTCGAGGTAACTGGTGCCCAGGTGCAGCAGTGCCGCTCCGAGCTGGTACTTTCCTGTGGTCTCGTCCTGCTCGACGAAGTCCACGTGCTGCAACGTGCGCAGGATGCCGTGAGCGGTTCCCTTGGCCAGTCCGAGGGACGACGCCACCTCGCCGAGTCCAAGCCTGCGGGGGCCGCCGGCGAGGAGGCGCAGGATCGCCGCGGCTCGTTCGATGGACTGGACGGGTCCGGCCATGGGGCGATATTAGCGTCGTTTGTCCCGTTCAGGACTGTTGTTCGGTAATGCCGACCGCCGTTCATTGACCTGCGGGGCATTTGTTCCTTAGCGTGACTTGTCGCGCCTGTACGGAGGGCCGCGACGCCCGTCGGAGGAGGAAGGCACATGACCGTAGCGCAGCTCGACGCCGCGCCCCACGGGGAAGTCGACCACGCCTTCCCCCTGCCGCACACGCCCGGGGCCGTGTCGACCGTACGCAGTCGCGTACGCCGGCTCCTGGGCGGCTGGGACCTGCCCGCCGACGCCGCCGACGACGTGCTCCTCGTGGTCTCGGAGCTGGTCACCAACGCGCTCGTGCACGCCCGGCCGCCCGCGACCCTGCGGCTGTGGCGGGTCCCGGTCGACGGCCACGGCGCCGTCCACGTGGAGGTGAGCGACCTCGGCCCGGCGGCTCCACCCGCGCCCGGCTCGGTCCCCGACCCGGACGAGCACGGCCGCGGCCTGGGCATCGTCACCGCACTGTCGGCCCGCTGCGGCGTCAGAGCGGACCAGGCGGGCACCAGCCGCTGGGCGGAGGTCCTGGCGGGCTGACCTGGGCCCGCTCGACCGGCCGCCTGCTCCCTTCCCTTTCGCATCCTCTCGCGAATTCCCTCTCGGCCGGCCGCCGCTCCCCTCCCCGCTCACCCCGCCGCCTGCCTCCCCGCTTGACCGGCGCCCTCCCGGGGCCGACCGTGGCCACAGGGGCCGGAGGGACTCGGGAGGTGTCGTGAGCGCAGCGGCTGAGCCACGGGTGACGGGCCTGGAGACCCGGTCCATCGACTACGTGCCCCTGGACGAGCGGCACGGCAAGCTGTGGCACCTGGGACCCCTGTGGTTCATGTCGAACGCGCAGATCGCCACCCTGACCGTCGGCCTGATCAGCATCACCGGGGGCGGCAACCTCATCTGGTCGCTGCTCGCCATCGTCGCGGGCACCGTCGTCGGCACCTTCTTCATGGCGTTCCACTCGGCCCAGGGCCCGCAGCTGGGGCTCCCCCAGATGATCCAGTCCCGGCCGCAGTTCGGCTACGTCGGCGCCCTGCTGGTGTGGCTCTTCGCCTATGTGCAGTACGCCGGCTTCAACGTCTTCAACACGATCCTCGCCGGGCAGGCCCTGCACGCCACCCTGCACGGCGGCGTCAAGCTGTGGGTGCTCGTGGTCACCGTGATCGGGCTGGTGGTCGCCCTGGTCGGCTACGACGTCATCCACAAGGCCGAGCGCGTCCTGACGTACACGTTCCTGGTCGTCTTCGGGATCTTCACCGTGGGCGTCCTGGTCGACCTGCACTATCCGGCGGGCTCGTTCGACCTGGGCGGTTTCCGGTGGACGCCGTTCCTGGCCCAGTTCGGCGTGGTCGCCGGCTACCAGATCAGCTGGGCCATCTACGTGTCCGACTACTCCCGCTACCTCCCGCCCGACGTCACCGTCCGCAAGACCTTCTACTGGACCTACTTCGGCTCCGCGCTCGGCGGCATCTGGCTGATGGTGCTGGGCACGCTGCTCGCCGCCTGGGCGGGCCGGGGCTTCGACACGATCCGGTCGATCGACGCGGCGGGAGACACGGTGTTCACGGGCTTCGGCACCGTCGTGCTGCTGTTCGCCGCGCTCGGCCTGGTGTCCGTGACCGCGCTGAACATGTACGGCGGCTCCCTGACGCTGATCAGCGCCATCGACTCGTTCCGCAAGGTGCGCCCGACCCTCGCCGTACGCCTGGTGACCCTCGGCCTGACCGCGGCACTCTCCCTCGTCGGCGCGCTCGCCGCGACCTCGCACTTCCTGCGGAACTTCAACGACTTCCTGTTGCTGGTCCTCTACCTGTTCATCCCGTGGACCGCGGTGAACCTCATGGACTACTACATCGTGCGCCGCGGCCACTACGCGATCGCCGAGATCTTCAACCCCCATGGAATCTACGGGCGTTGGGGCTGGCAGGGCATCCTCTCCTACCTGGCCGGGTTCGCCGCCATGGTGCCGTTCTTCTCCGTCGGCGCCCTCTTCGTCGGACCCGCCGCGGGGGCGCTGGGCGGTGCCGACATCTCCCTGTTCGTCGGGCTGCCCGTCTCCGCACTGCTCTACTGGTGGCTGACCCGCTCGCTCGACGTGGCCGCCGAGCAGCGGCTGGCCGAGGCGGAGGCGGCGGAACTCGACCGCGCGGCCCACGAGCACCGGGAGCCCTGACACCGCCCTGCCCCGGCCCGGCCCACGCCCTGCCCAGGCCCGGGCACCGCCGCGCGGCGCGTGCCGCGGCCTGCGGGGGACGCGCGGCACCGCTTGACACCTGCCGAAACCAGCCCGCATCGTGAGGCCGAGGCCGGGCGCGGAGCGGTCCGCACCACTGCGGAGAGCCGAGGAGGTCGGGTGCGCACGCTGGGCGTCGCCGTCGTGGGGTTCGGCTGGATGGGCCGCGTGCACACCCAGGCGTACACGAGGGTGCTCCACCACTTCCCGGATCCGCCGGTCAGATCCCGTCTCGTCGTGGTCGCCGACGACGTGCCAGGCCGGGCCGAGGAGGCGGCCGAGCGGTACGGATTCGAGACGGCGACCCGCGACTGGCGGGAGGTGGCCGCCGATCCCCGGGTAGGGGCCGTCAGCGTCACCGCGCCCAACTTCCTGCACCGCGAGATCGGGGTGGCCATGGCCGAGGCGGGCAAGCACCTGTGGATCGAGAAGCCGGTCGGCCTCGGCGCCGATGACGCGCGCGCCGTCGCAGCCGCCGCCGCGGCGGCCGGCGTGTGGGGCACCGTCGGCTTCAACTACCGCAACGCGCCGGCCGTGGCCGCCGCCCGCGAGCTGATCGCCGCCGGGGAGATCGGCCGGGTCACGCACGTGCGCGTCAGGCTGTTCAGCGACTACGCGGCGCACCCGGAGTCGGCGCTGACCTGGCGTTACGAGCGCGCACGCGGGGGCAGCGGGGTGCTCGGCGACCTCGCCTCCCACGGCGTCGACCTGGCCCGCCACCTGCTCGGCGAGATCGACTCGCTGGCCGCCGACACCGCCGTTTTCCTGCGTGAACGGGCCCGTCCGGCAGGGGCGACCGCCGGGCACGCGCGGGCGGTCGGCGGTGAACCCGGCGCCGTGGAGAACGACGACTACGTCAGCTGCCTGCTGCGCTTCGCCTCGGGGGCCCGGGGCGTCCTGGAGGCGTGCCGGGTCTCGGTCGGCGAGCAGAACAGCTACGGCTTCGAGATCCACGGCACCACGGGCGCCCTCTTCTGGGACTTCCGCCGCATGGGCGAACTGGGCGTCTGCCGCGGTACGGGCTACCAGGACCAGCCCGTCAGCACCGTCCACGTCGGCCCGGGCCACGGCGCGTACGGCGCCTTCCAGCCCGGCGCGGCCAACGCCATGGGCTACGACGACCTCAAGGTCATCGAGGCCCACCACTTCCTGCGCTCCCTGACGGAGGGCACCGCGCACGGCGCCTGCCTCGCGGACGCGGTGGCCGCCGCGACGGCCCTGGACGCGATGGCCCGCTCCGCGGAGGAGCGCCGCTGGGTGGCCCTGCCCGGCGTCAGTCCACCGGCAGATCGACACGCGGGTTGATCACCCAGTGGTTGCTCCGCAACACCCGGCCCGCGAACGGCACATCGCGTTCCCCGAGCAGCCGGAAACCGAGCGAGCGGCAGATCCCGTTGGAGGGCGCGTTGTCCGTCGCCGGGAACGCGTGGACCACCCCCCACCGCCCCACGTCCCGCGCCTGCGCAAGCACCATCCCGGCGGCGCGCCTGCCCAGGCCCTGCCCCTGGAAGCCGGGCAGGACCATCCAGCCGATCTCGGAGATCGGACCGGTGCCGGGGTCGGTGCCGGTGTCGTGGGACCAGATCGTGACGGACCCGGCGACGGACCCGGGGCGGCGGGGGTCGGGGACGATCATCTTGATCCAGGCGGTGCCGGCCGCCGCCCGCGCCGCGTCCCGGCGCACCTTGTCCGCCATGCCGTCCACGGGCAGCGGTCCGCCGAGTCCGGCCATCATCACCGGGTCGCACCGCATGCGGACGTAGGCGTCGACGTCGTCGGGGGTCACGTCACGCAGTAGCACGGGCACCTCCTGGTCCATTGTCATGCGCAAGGGCGGGACAGGCGGTACGTGCGGGCGCCGGCCCCCCTGCCCGCGTCCGGACGCTGCCGCTCATGTCATCCTGCCCGAGGTCCTGCGGGAATCCGGCGCCTGGTGCGGAACTCGTCCGCGGCGTACGGGCCCGCGTACGCAGCGAGGAAAGGCGCCCGTTGAACACCGGCACTCCGGCTCCCGACAGTTACTACGTCCGCACGGACACCCACCGTTTCAAGCCCACCGCCCGTGCGAGCGGGGCGTGGGACGAGACCGAGCTGCACTTCAGCCCGCTCGGCGGGCTCGTCGTGCACGCGATCGACCGGCATCTGGCCACGCGCCCGCCGGGCGGACTGCTGCTGTCGCGGATCAGCTACGACATCCTGGGCCGGCTGGCCCTGGACGAGTGCGAGATCCAGGTGGAGACGGTCCGTCCGGGGCGCACCATCGAGTTGCTGGAAGCGGTCGTGAGCGTCGCCGGGCGCCCGGTGGTGCGGGCCCGGGCCTGGCTGCTGTCCGCGCAGGACACGGCCGCCGTCGCCGGAGGCGGGGCCGACCCGCTCGCCCCGCCGGAGCGGCTCGCCCCCTGGCGGATGGCCGACCAGTGGCCCGGCGGCTACGTGGCCTCCCTCGACGTCCGCCCGGTCGGCACGCCGCGGCCCGGCCGCGCCACCGCCTGGGTCTCCACCCCGCTGGACCTGGTGGCCGGTGAGCCGTGCAGCCCCCTCGCCTCCTACGTCGCCCTGGTCGACACCGCAAACGGCATCGCCGTACGCGAGTCGCCCAAGGCGTGGATCTTCCCCAACGTCGACCTGACCGTCCACCTGCACCGCCACCCGGAGGGCCGCTGGACCGGCCTGGACACCACCGTCGTCTTCGGTCGGAGCGGTCAGGGGATCACCAGCACCGTGCTGCACGACGTGCACGGCCCCGTCGGCCACGCGCAGCAGGTCCTCACCGTGCGGCCCATATCGGGCGAATAGGCCCTGCCGGGCGGTCAGGCCAGGCCGAACCAGCTCAGGACGGTCTGCACCAGCAGGACGGTGGACATGCCGGCGACGCCCACGACCACGACGGTCGCCGCCACGCGGTGACGCGGACCGTTGACGGCGTCGCCGAGCAGGGAGCGCCGGTTGGTCAGCACCAGGAGGTAGACCAGGATCACGGGGCTGATCAGGCCCTGGAGGACCTGGGTGCCGATGAGCAGCTGGATGACGTCGACGGGGGTGAGGGCGACCGCCGCGCCCAGCAGGATCTGTGCGGTGAACAGGCCCAGAAAGAGCGGGGCGTCGCGGAAGCTGCGCGAGACGGAGCGTTCCACGCCTACGGCCTCACCGACGGCGTAGGAGGCGGAGAGCGGGACCACCGCTCCGGCCAGTGCGGAAGCGCCGAGCAGGCCGAGCGCGAAGAGGAGTTCGGCCTGCTTGCCCGCGACCGGTTCGAGGGCCCGCGCGGCCTGCGCGGCCGACCGCAGCGGCCCGCTGCCGCCGATCGCGGACGCCGTGGCGACGATGATCGTCAGGCTGACGACACAGGCGAACACGGCGCCCAGGACCGCGTCGGCACGGATCAGCCGGTAGTCGGCGGGCCGCGCCCCGCGGTCCACGACGCCCGCCGCCGCGTAGAACTGCATGTACGGGCTGACGGTGGTGCCGATGAGGGCGACGGCGAGCAGGACGAAGTCCTTGTTCGGCTCGATGTGCGGCACGACCAGGTGGTGGCCGACCGCTCCCCAGTCCGGGTGGCCGAGGATCATGGCGACCGGGTAGGCGAAGAACGCGAGCGACATGATCAGGAAGATCCGCTCGGCCCAGTGGTAGGAGCCGAACAGCACCAGCGCCCAGAGCAGCACGGCGGCCGGTGGGATCACCGCCCACTTGGGCACACCCAGGAGTTCGAAGGCGGCGCCGATCCCGGCGAACTCGCTGACGACCAGACCGGTGTTGGCGAGCAGCAGGCAGAACACGGCGAGCGCGGTCAGGCGCAGGCTGAACTGCTCGCGGATCAGGGCGCCCAGGCCCTTGCCGGTGTGGGCTCCCAGGCGCACGGCCATCTCCTGGACCATCACCAGGGCGCAGGTGACCAGCACCATGAAGAACAGCGTGCCGTAGGTGTACTGGGCGCCGGCCGAGGCGTAGGTGGCGATGCCGGCGGCGTCGTTGCCGGCGTTCGCGGCCACCAGTCCGGGGCCGGCGACGGCGGCGACCACGGCGATCCGGCGCAGGCCGGTGCGCCGCGGGGCGGCCGGTACCGCGCGCTCCGGGCCGGTCGGCACCGCGCCGTGCCCGGCCGCCGTACCGTCCCCGGTCGCGGGGCCTCCTCCGGTCGCCGTGTGCCCGGCGGGCCCCGCGGACGCCGTCTTCGGTGGGGCGGCCGTGGGGCCCGTGTCGTCCGTCGGGCCGGTTCCGTCCGTCGGGTCCGTGCTCGCCGTGCCGGGATCGCGGGTCACTGCAGGAACCTCCGGAAGTGCAGGCGCCCGCGCTCGGGCAGCAGGGCGTCGAGCAGGTCGTCGGCGAGCACCCGGCCCAGCGGCCGGTCCTCGTCGTCGACCACGAGGAGCGAGGAGGCGCGGGCGGCGACCAGCCGGTCCGCCGCCTCGTCCAGAGGGGTGTCCGGGCCCACGGTGCAGGGCGGCCCGAACTGGGTCCGCCAGGCCAGCAGGTCCGCGACGAGCGTGGTCTCCTCGGCGACCGCGAGGTCGAACAGAGGAAGGTCGCCGGCGAGCAGGCCGGTGTCCTCGACGACGGCCACGGCGTCGATCTCGGTACGGTGCTCGGCCAGCGTGGCCAGTTCCGCGCGGACGTGGGCGATGGTCTGCCCGGGCCGCGCGGTCAGCGGCAGCGTCGTCATCGCGCCGCCCGCGGTGCCCTCCTGATGGGTCAGCAGGCGGCGCAACTCGGCCGCCTCGCCTGCGGGCATGCGGGCGAGCAGGTTCTCGCGTTCGTCGGCGGTCAGGTCGCGCAGCGCGTCGGTGGCCTCGTCGGGTTCCATCTCGTCGACCAGGCGTGCCGCGTGCTCGGGCTGCGCCTCGCGCAGCAGGTTCTCCAGCTCGGCCGGTTCCATCTCCTCCAGCGCGTCGGCCGCCTGCCCCGGCTCCAGCCAGCCCAGCAACTGCTGCCGTTCGGCCCGGCCGAGGTCCTCCAGGATGTCGGCCAGGTCGGCGGGCCGCATCCGGTGCAGGGCCGCGCGGGAGTCGCGCAGCCGTACCTCGGGCGGCCCGTCGACGGCCTGTTCGGCGAAGGGCGCCACGGCCTGCCAGTCCAGCACCCGTTCGGGGGTGGGCCGCGCCTGCCACCGGCGCGGCCCGATGCGCCGCAGCAGTGTCGGCAGCGAGACGTCCACGCCGACCAGCACCACCCGGCCCACCAGGGGCGCGAGGTAGAGGTCGGCGGCCCGGGTGACCTGCACGCCGTCGACGTCGACGAGTTGGTGATCGAGTACGTCCCGGGCGAGCAGCACCTCGCCGGGGCGGCGGGCGAAGTCGCGCAGGTCCACGCGGGCCGTGCGCAGGCGTACGTGGTCGGCGTGCACCGTGTCGAGGGCGTCCGCGGGCAGGAAGGCGCGCCGCCGTCCGATGCGCAGGATCAGTCCGGTCACCGGCGGGTACGGTTCCGGTCCGGACAGCCGGGCGACGACGTCGGCGACGCGGCCGACCTCCTGGCCCGCCTGGTGGACGACCGGCCCGCCGATCAGCCCGGCCAGCGACACCAGGGAGGAGCGGACGGACCTCGTGGCGGTGGCCCGGCGCTCCAGGTGCACGCGGCGGCCGCGCAGGCGGGCGGTGGTCGACATCAGCAACGTGGTCGCGGACACAGCTGGACACACCCTCTCCCCGGCAGGTCCGGGTGGCGGGCGGCGCACGGCAGCCCCGGTCCCGCCGGGCCGGCCGCGCGGCACGTGCCGGGGCACGGCCTCGCGCCCTCCCCACACCCGAGGGGGAGGTCGAGGCCGGTCAGCGAAGCGGGAGGAGGAGCTGTTCGGGGCCGCGGAAGGACGGCGGGAACAACACGGGACGGGGCCGACTGTGGCCCGGACTACTGTCCATCGCGCCTCCTTCCGGTTCCCGGGCGCGTATCGGCGCGACCGCACGGCAAGGGGCGCCGGGAGCAGGGCCCGGCACACCCCGATTCGTCAGAGCTGCGACACACCGAGGTGTCTGTTCACGCCGCTTCCAGCGTACGCCCACTTCTTGACGGAACCCCCCGTTATGACCAGCCCTTGACCGGATGTCGGCGCGGGGTCCGTGGCCGTTCGTCCGAGGCCGTCCGCGGCCGCCCGTGGGCGGTCAGCGGGGTGGTACGAGCGGGAGGTCGTCCCGGTACGCGTTGGCGGGCCGGCTGATCCGCCGGACCGCACGGGCGTCCAGGGCCACCGGGGCGGAGGCGGTGCCCAGGGTGCCGCCGGGGTGCCAGGTGCCCGTGACGGAGACCCAGGTGTCGGGGGGCAGGGGCCGCGCTCCGTGGATGCGTACCTTCACGGACTGGGCGTCCGCCGCGCAGCAGGAGAGGATGATCCGGGTGAGGTCCCAGGTGTCGCGCCCCTTGCCGGGGGTGACGAACCCGGTCAGCACGACGGTGCGCCCGCGGACGGCCTGTTCGCGGTCCTGCTGCACTCGGCGGGTGAAGTCGCTGAGGGTGAGCGGGAGCGGGGAGGTGACGGGCAGCGGGTCGAAGCGGCTCTGCCGGTCGACGGCCTTGGGGGCCTCACGCGCGGCGGTGTACGCGCCGAGGGCCGGCGGGGCGTAGCAGAGCAGGCTCAGCGCGGGAAGGAGCAGCAGCCAGGCGACGCGGGGTACCGCGGCGTGGCTGTGGCCGTGGCCGGTGTGCGCGCCTGCGTCGGCCTGGTCGCCGTGGCCGGCCTGTTCGGTGTGATCGGTGGGCCCCTCGTCGCCGTGTTCGGCGTCGCCGCGGTCCGCGTCGCGGTGGTCTGCGTCGCCGTGATCTGCGTCGCGGTGGTCTGCGTCCGGTTTCCCCGGCCACGCCTCGGCCGCTCCCAGCAGGAGGAGGAGCACCCCGGAGGCGATCAGCAGCGGGCGCATCCCCTCCTTCACGTAGCGCAGGTAGAGGTCGGTGAAGAGCGCGGCGCGCAGCAGGCCGAGGCCGCTGAGGACGAGCAGGGCCACCTGCAGCGGACGTTTCACAGCAGGAACCCCCCGACGAGCGAGCTGAACAGGACGGCGACGACGGCGGTGGCCGCGGAGAAGCGCACCGCGAACGCCCTGCCGAAGGTGCCCGCCTGAAGGGCGATCAGCTTGAGGTCGACCATCGGCCCGACCACCATGAACGCCAGCCGTGCCAGGGGCGGGAAACCGGTGAGCGAGGCGGCGACGAACGCGTCGGCCTCCGAGCAGACGGCGAGCAGCACCGCGAGCCCCGCCAGGAACAGCACCGACAGCCAGGGCGAGCCGGAGAACGCGTCGAGCACGGTGCGCGGCACCGCGACGTTGAAGGTGGCCGCGGCCATGGCGCCGAGGACGAGGAACCCGCCGGCGTGCAGGAAGTCGTGCTGGAAGCCGCGCCGGAACTCTCGCAGGCGGCTGTGCCCCGGCCGGTGGCCGGTGTGCCGCACCGTCGGCCGCAGCCACTCCCCGCGCCCCAGCAGGAGCCAGAGCCAGCCCATCCCGGCGGCGGTGGCGAGGGAGGCGAGCAGCCGGGCCGCCACCATGGCCGGGTCGGCGGGGAAGGCGATCGCGGTGGCGGTCAGCACGACCGGGTTGACGGCCGGGGCCGAGAGCAGGAACGCGAACGCGGCGGCGGGCGCCACTCCCCGGTTGACGAGGCTGCCCGCGACGGGCACCGAGGCGCATTCGCAGCCCGGCAGGACGACCCCGGCGACCGTGGCCACCGGGACGGCCAGGGCAGGGCGCCGGGGCAGCACGCGGCTGAACACCCGGTCCGGGACGAAGGCGTTGATCGCGCCGGACAGGGCCGTGCCGAGCAGCAGGAAGGGCAGTGCCTGCAGGGTGACGGCGAGGCAGACGGTCCGCCACGCCTGGAGGGCCTGGCCGTCCGACCACCGCCCCAGGACGAAGACCAGCGTGCCGGGGACGACGGCCGCGCCCAGCAGCAAGAGCGGCCAGGAGCGGGGCCAGTCACGCGCCGGGGCCTCCTCGGCGGCCGGTGGCCCCGGGGGTGCCTGCGCGTCCTCCGCTGTCGCCGCTGCATCTGCCGCTGCCTCTGTCTCAGCCTCTGCCGTGTGCATCCCGCCCCCCGACTCCCGGTGTCGGCACGAACATAGCGGGCGTCGGCGGGGCTTCCGCTCGGGGGACGGCGCGGGCCTGGCCGGGCGCGCGGGAAGGCCGGCCGAGCGACCGCCCGTACCACTTTTGAACGCGTTCAAGGCCAGCGTAGGATCGGTCCCTCCGACGAAGGGGGAGCTTCGATGAAGGTCGTACTGCCGGGCGGAACCGGTCAGGTGGGGACCCTGCTGGAGCGGGCGCTGACCGCGGCCGGGCACGACGTCGTCGTACTGACCCGGCACCCGCGGCGTGCGGGGCAGGTCGGGTGGGACGGGAGGACCCTGGGGCCGTGGGCGGAGGTGATCGACGGCTGCGACGTGGTGGTGAACCTGGCCGGACGCAGCGTCAACTGCCGTTACACGCAGGAGAACCTGCGGGCCATGACGGACTCGCGGGTGGACTCCGCCCGGGTCGTGGGCGAGGCCGTCGCCGCCGCCGGACGGCCGCCGCGCCTGTGGCTGCAGATGAGCACGGCCACCGTCTACGCCCACCGTTTCGACGCGCCCCACGACGAGGCGACCGGGGTGATCGGCGGTTCGGAACCCGGCGTCCCCGGCTACTGGGCCCGCAGTGTCGCCATCGCCCGCGCCTGGGAACGGGAACAGGAGCGGGCCGCGACCCCGCACACCCGCAAGGTCGCGCTCCGGTCGGCCATGGTGATGAGCCCCGACCGGGGTGGCGTCTTCGACGTGCTGCTGCGGCTGGCCCGGCTCGGTCTGGGCGGGCCGGTCGCGGGCGGCGCGCAGTACGTCTCCTGGGTCCACGACCACGACTTCGTGCGCGCCGTGCTGTTCCTGGCCGGACGGGAGGACATCGAGGGGCCGGTGAACATCGCCGCACCCGCTCCCGTACCGCAGCGCACCCTGATGCGGGTGCTGCGCACCGCGTGGGGCGTGCCGGTGGGTCTGCCGGCGACGAGGTGGATGGCCGAGGCCGGCGCCTTCGTCCTGCGGTCGGACACCGAACTGCTCCTGAAGAGCCGCCGCGTGGTCCCCGGCCGTCTGCTCGACGCCGGTTTCGCCTTCGACCACCCGCAGTGGCCGGAGGCGGCCGTCGATCTCGTACGCCGGATGCGCGCCGCGCGCGCGGGCCGCGGGCCGCGCCCGGCCGGTACCTAGGCGGCGCGGCGTCGGGAGGGTCTGCGGGCCAGCAGGCAGGCGTACCGGCGGGTCAGTGGCGGTTCGGGCTCCTGCACCAGCCGGGCCGTGACCTCCAGGCCTGCCTGCTCCAGCAGTTCGGCCACCCGTTCCTCGGGCAGCAGGTGCCACTCGTAGGACACGGGGTGGCCGCCGTAGCCCTCGGTGGGCCTGCGGTGTTCGTCGCCGACGTGGCAGCCCCACAGCAACCGGCCGCCGGGCGCGAGCACGCGGTGGAACTCGGTGAAGACCGAGGGCAGCAGGGCGGGCGGCGTGTGGTGGGTGGAGTACCAGGCCAGGACGCCACCCAGGGTGCCCCCGCCCAGCCCGAGGGCGGTCATCGAACCCTGGACGAACCGCAGGTGCGGGTGGGCGCGCCGGGCCAGTGACACCATCGCGAAGGAGAGGTCGACACCGAAGGCGTCGACGCCCGCCTCGGCGAGGTGGGCCGTCACCTTGCCCGGCCCGCAGCCCACGTCCGCGACCGGACCCCGCCCGGCGAGCCGCACCGACTCGGCGAACGCCGCGAGCATCGCGCGCGAGAGGGGGTCCATCCGGGCCGGTTCCGGCACCCGTTCGGCATAGGCGGCGGCGACGGTGTCGTAGGAGGTCCGGACGGCTGCGAGGTGGGAGGGCTCGGTCACGCCGGTCACGCTAGCGGAACGCGGGCGCGGCAGGACCACCCGCCTTCACGCTTCCTGCGCTCGTTCACCACTCATCCCTCACATGTTGTGTATGCTCCTGGCGCTCCATCCGCATCGCCGAGGGGGGAACCTCATGCGCATACGTTCCGTGCTGGCCGCCGCCGCCACGGCGGGGGCCGTCGCCGCCGTCGCCGCGGCCCCGGCCCAGGCCGCCGAGTACTCCTCCGCCCTGAAGATCAAGGGCGTCCAGTACGACGCCCCCGGGCGGGACTCCAACAGCTGCACCAAGGGCAACACCAAGGACGAGTACCTGACCGTCAAGAACTACTCGCGCACCGCGCGGGTCAACCTCAAGGGCTACGTCGTCAAGGACGCCGCCGGCCACCGCTTCCGGTTCTCGGCCGACCACTACCTGGAGCCCGGCGACTACGTGAAACTGCGCGGCGGCAAGGGCAAGGAGTCCGACGCGAAGAACGTCGCCTACCGCCAGAACTGCGACTTCCTCTGGAACAACGACAAGGACACCATCTACCTGTACAAGCCCTCCGGCGCCCGCGCCGACGTGCACGGGTACACCAAGGCGCGCAACGACCGCGACGGCAACGGGTACATCACCTTCCACGGCTGAACGGCCCGGCGCCCGCGGCCGGTCCCCGGACCGAGGCGGGCGCCGCTCCGTGTCACCGCCTGTGCCACTCCCCGGCTCACTCCTCGTCCGACGTGGTGCCGCGGGTGCGTCCCACCTCGGGCAGTTCGGCCTCCTGCGCGCGGATGTGCAGCACGTCGCCGACGAACAGGTCGTAGACCAGGACCCCTACCACGCCGCCGACGAGCGGCCCGACGACGGGGATCCACCAGTAGGCGCTGAACGACCCTGGTTCGCTGCCCGGCAGCGCCAGGTCGCCCCAGCCCGCGAAGAAGGTCAACAGCCGCGGGCCGAAGTCACGGGCGGGGTTGATGGCGTACCCGGCGTTCGCGCCGTAGGAAATGCCGATGGCCGCCACGGCGAAGCCGATCACGAGCGGACCGAGGTTCGCCTTCACCGCGGTGTTGCGCAGGTCGACGACGGCCACGATCAGCATGACCAGCAGGGCCGTGCCGACGATCTGGTCCACCAGCGGCCCCCAGTAGCCCCCGTGGAAGTACGGCGCCGGGAACGTGGCGAAGATGGAGAAGGACGCGACGGTGTGCCCGTGCGTCTTCGGTCCCTTCATCGCATGGTCGAACGTGTTGATCGCGTCGTGGTAGACCCCGTACACCAGGGCCGCGCCGACGAAGGCGCCGACCACCTGTGCGACCCAGTACGGCACCACTTTCGCCCAGGGGAACTTGCGCCGCACCGCGAACGCGAGCGTCACCGCCGGGTTGAGGTGCGCGCCGCTGACACCGCCGGCCACGTACACGCCGAAGGCCACGGCGAACGCCCAGCCCCAGGAGATCAGCAGCCAGTCGCCGGCGCCCAGGAAGAAGGTCGTGGGTCCCTCGGTCCGGCCCGAACCCGGCAGCGCCGCGACCGTCATGGCGACCGAGCCGCAGCCGAAGGCGATGAGGACGAGGGTCCCCAGGAACTCGGCCAGGCATTCGCCCCACAGCCCCCCACGGCGCCTCAGGCGCGAGGGTGCGATCAAAGGCGGAATCTCTACGGCCATAGCGGCCCCCTCGACGAACGGTCCGGCCCGTGGGCCGGTACGGTCCTGCTCCGGGCGGCCCCGCGTCACTGCCCAGTCGCGGCCCCGCGTCTCAGCTCAGTCTGCGCGCCGAGGCCGCCGTGGGCCACTCGGCCGGTTCCCGGCCCCGCGAAAACCACTCCGAAGGGTCGCGTACCTGTTCGCGAGTGAACTCCATACGGGTGATACCTTCCCGCTTTCCGCCCCGCCAGGGGCCGCCAAAACAGCACTATGGCAGGGGCTTGCCGGTGAATCCGCACGCCCGACCCGAGTGGCAACCCCGCGCACACGGCACAAGACTGATCCATGGTTTCGTGATCAGGCGAAAACGCACGGTCTCGGGGACCGGCCACCCCTGGCCGACGGTTTTCGACCTTTCCTCAGGGAGCTCGCATGGTGGAGAAGTCTGCCGACATCCTGATGCCCGGACCGGACGGACCCGCCGTCGCCCGGCGTGTGAACGCCGACCCGGCGGCGGTGGACACCGAGCGTGAACTCGCCGGCATCCTGGCGGACCTCGTGCACGCCGACCAGGTACCGGCCGACAGCCACTTCTTCACCGACCTCGGCGCCAACTCCCTGGTCATGGCCCAGTTCTGCGCCCGGGTGCGGAAACACCCGGACCTGCCGTCGGTGTCCATGAAGGACATCTACCGGCACCCCACCCTGCGCGAACTGGCGACCGCGCTCGCGGCCACCGCTCCCCCGCCCGCCGCCGCACCGGCCCCCGTGGCCGCCGCCCCGGCGCCGGCTCCGGTCCGCACCGCACCGCCGGACCCCGGGAACCACGTGGTGTGCGGAGCGCTGCAGGCACTGGTCTTCCTCGGCTATTCCTTCGTCATCGGAGTGGCCACCGCCCAGGCCTACGACTGGGTCGCCGCGGGTTCGGGCCTCGTCCACATCTACGCCCGCTCGTTCCTGTGCGGCGCGATCGGGTTCGTCGCCCTGTGCGCCTTTCCCGTACTGGTGAAATGGGTTCTCGTAGGCCGCTGGAAACCGCGGGAGTTTCCCGTGTGGAGCATGGCGTACCTGCGTTTCTGGATCGTCAAGTCGCTGCTCCACGCCAATCCCATGGTGCTGTTCGTCGGCAACCCGCTGTACGTGATGTACCTGCGGGCGCTGGGCGCGCGGATCGGGAAGGACGTCACGATCCTCTCCCGGTCCGTGCCGGTCTGCACCGACCTGCTCACCGTCAAAGCCGGCACCGTCATCCGCAAGGACGCCACGTTCCTGGGCTACCGGGCGTACGCGGGCACCATCCAGACCGGGCGGATCACCCTGGGCCGGGACGCCTTCGTCGGCGAGAAGACGGTGCTCGACATCGACACCGCCCTCGGCGACGGCGCCCAGCTCGGCCATGCCTCGGCCCTGTACCGGGGCCAGGAGATCCCGGCCGGGGAGCGCCGCCACGGGTCCCCGGCCCAGCCGACCCGCGTCGATCACCTGCGGGTCCCGCCGGCCAGGTGCGGCACGCTGCGCCGGGCCGGCTTCGCGCTCACCACCCTGCTCCAGCTCTTCCTCCTCTACCTGCCGCTGGCCGTGGGCGGTGTGTACATGCTGTTCGCCGAAGTCCCGGTGCTCAGCGAACGCATGGCCGCCGAGACCCGGGGCACCTCGGCCGGGGAGTTCCTCGCCGACACCCTGCTCGTGTCCACGGTGCTGTTCTTCGGGGCCGTACTGTTCGGCCTCCTCGCCCTGTGCACCGTGCCGCGGGTGCTGCGCCTGCTGGTCAGGCCAGACCGGGTCTACCCGCTCTACGGCTTCCACTACGCCGCGCACCGGATGATCGCGGGCCTGACCAACGTCAGGTTCTTCACCTGGCTGTTCGGGGACAGCTCGTACATCGTCCCCTACCTGCGCGGCATCGGGTACGACCTGTCGCGGGTGGAGCAGACCGGTTCGAACTTCGGCACCGAGGTGCAGCACGATTCGCCGTTCCTGGTCTCCGTCGGCAGCGGCACGATGGTGGCCGACGGCCTGTCGGTCCTGAACGCCGACTACTCCTCCACGTCGTTCCGGATGAGCCGGGCCTCGATCGGCGCCCGCAACTTCCTCGGCAACAACATCGCCTACCCGGCCGGGGCGCGCACCGGGGACAACTGCCTGCTGGCGACGAAGGTGATGGTCCCCCTCGACGGCGAGATCCGCGAGGGCGTCGGACTGCTCGGCTCACCGTGCTTCGAGATCCCCCGGTCCGTCGAGCGGGACTCCCGCTTCGACCACCTGCGCACCGGCGACGCGCTGCACCGCAGCCTCGCCGCGAAGAACCGTTACAACCGGCGCTCCATGGCCCTGCACCTCCTGATGCGCTGGCTGCACACGGCGCTGCTCACCGCCTTCGGCCTCGCCTCGGCCGGCCTGTACGGCACGCTCGGGCACATCGTGATCGGCGCCTACCTGGCCCTCACCCTGGTCTTCACCACCGCGTTCTACGTCCTGCTGGAGCGCTGCCTGACCGGTTTCCGCGCGCTGCGCCCGAAGCTGTGCTCCATCTACGACCCGTACTTCTGGTGGCACGAGCGGGTGTGGAAGGTGCCGGACCACTACCTGGCCATCTTCAACGGCACACCGTTCAAGAGCCTGGTCTGGCGGCTGACCGGGGTGCGCATCGGCCGCCGCGTCTTCGACGACGGCTGCTTCATCACGGAGCGGACGCTGGCCGCCATCGGGGACGGCTGCACCCTCAACGCGGGCAGCAAGATCCAGTGTCACTCGCAGGAGGACGGCACCTTCAAGTCCGACCGCACCACGCTCGGCGCGGGCGTGACGCTGGGCGTCGGCGCGCACGTGCACTACGGCGTGACGCTGGGCGACTCGGCCGTACTCGCACCCGACTCCTTCCTGATGAAGGGCGAGGAAGTCCCACCCGACGCGGAATGGGGAGGAAATCCCGCCGCCCCGACGGCGAACTGAGGAAGGGGCATTCGATGGGAGCGCTCGTGGCAGCGGACAGGGACTACTGGACCGATGTGCTGACCGCCGGTGGGCTCACCCCCGTCCCCCGGTGGGCGCCGCAGCCGGTGCCCGGCGTGGCCGGACACGAGGAGACGGTGCCGGACCAGGTGGCCGGGGCGGTGCGCGCCCTGGCGGCCGAACTGGGAGTGCCGGTGAGCGCGGTGCTGCTGGCGGCCCACGCCAAGGTGCTGGCCGCGCTCTGCGGCGAGCCCGACGTGGTGACCGGTCACGCGGCGGGCGCGGGCGACCCGCTCCCCTGCCGGCTGACCATCGCGCCCCCGACGTGGCGCGGGGTGGTGCGCGCCGCCCGCCGCGTCGAGGCTGACCTGCTGACGCACCGCGACTTCCCCGTGGGCGAGCTGCGCCGGGAGCTGGGGCTG
Organism: Streptomyces sp. NPDC021356; assembly: GCF_040641015.1. Lineage (NCBI taxonomy): Bacteria > Bacillati > Actinomycetota > Actinomycetes > Kitasatosporales > Streptomycetaceae > Streptomyces > Streptomyces sp. NPDC021356. The sequence continues at coordinate 87,591 of NZ_JBFACU010000023.1, forward strand.
ACCGAACCGGCGTACGAGGTGGTCTGCGATCCCGAGGGCAGCCGGGAGGGCGGGGCGGGCGGCACCCTGCCCCCGGACACCGTGCTGGCCGTGGCCTGGTCCGACCGGGACGCGCGGATGGCGCTGCGGCTGCGGTACCGCACCGACGTGCTGGACGCCTCGGCGGCGGCCCGGATCTGCGGCTACCACCAGACCGCGCTCAAACTGCTGGCCGCCGACGCGGACGCCGAGCACGCCCGGCAGAGCCTGCTGCCCGCCGAGGAGGTGCGCGAGCAGCTCGAAGGACTGGCCGGAGCCGAGCGCGTACTGCCCGACGCGCGGGCGCACGAACTGTTCGAGCAGCGGGTGCGGGACCGTCCCGATGCCGTGGCCGCGGTGCACGGGGAGCGCTCGTGGACGTACGGGGAGCTGAACGCCCGCGCGAACCGGCTGGCGCGGGCACTGCTGGCGCGGGGGCTGGGCCCCGAGGACGTCGTGGGGGTGGTCACCGAACGCGACCTGGACTGGCTGGCGTCGGTGCTCGCGGTGTTCAAGGCGGGCGGTGTCTACCTGCCGATCGAGCCGCACTTCCCGGCCGGGCGGATCGCCGCGACCCTCACCCGGGCGGACTGCCGCATCGTGCTCACCGAGCCGGACAGCACCGCCACCCTGGACGAGGCGCTGGCCACGCGGGCCCCGGGCATCGAGAAGCTGCTGGTCCAGACCGCGTACGCCGAGGACCACGCCGACGGCGACCTAGGTCTCGACGTGGGACCCGGCCGGCTGGCGTACATCTACTTCACCTCGGGTTCCACGGGCGAGCCGAAGGGCGCCATGTGCGAGCACGCGGGGATGCTCAACCACCTGTACGCCAAGATCGACGACCTCGGCATCGGCCCGGGGACGGTGGTGGCGCAGACGGCGCCGCAGTGCTTCGACATCTCACTGTGGCAGTTGCTGGCCGCACTGCTGGTGGGCGGGCGGACGCTGCTGGTGGAGCAGGACGCGGTCGTGGACGTCGAGCGGTTCGTGGACACCCTGGAGCGCGGCCGGGTCGGCGTGGCGCAGGTCGTGCCCTCCTACCTGGAGGTGGTGGCGGCCTACCTGGAACGGCACCCGCGCGACCTGCCCGACCTGGCCTGTGTGTCGGTGACCGGTGAGGCGCTCAAACGTGAACTGGTCCAGCGCTGGTTCGCGCTGAAACCGGACATCGCCCTGGTCAACGCCTACGGCCTGACCGAGACCTCGGACGACACCAACCACGAGGTCATGCGCGCGGTGCCGGACCGGGTGCTGCTGGGCCGTCCCGTCGGCAACGTGCGGGTCCTCGTCGTCGACGAACACCTGTCCCTGGTGCCGCTGGGCGCGCCCGGCCTGATCGCCTTCTCGGGGGTGTGCGTGGGCCGCGGCTACGTCAACGACCCCGAGCGCACCCGGGAGGCGTACCGGCGGGACCCGTACCGGCCGGGCGACCGGCTCTACCTCGCCGGCGACTGGGGACGCTGGCACCCCGACGGCAAACTGGAGTTCCTCGGCCGGCGGGACAGCCAGGTCAAGATCCGCGGGTTCCGGATCGAGATCGGGGAGATCGAGAACACGCTGCTGCGGGTGGAGGGGGTGCGGGACGGCGCGGTCGTCGTCGCCGAACTCGCCGGGCGCAGCGCCCACCTGGTCGCCTTCTACACTGGGCGGCGGCTGGAGACCGAGGAGCTGCGGCAGGCCCTGGGGGCCGCGCTGCCCGCGTACATGGTGCCCAGCGCCTTCCACTGGCAGGACGGACTGCCGCTGACGGCCAACGGCAAGACCGACCGCAAGGCCCTGACCGCCCTGGCCGAGCGGACCGCCGAGGACGACACCGCCGGCGGCGGCACGAAGGAGGCTCCGCGCACCGCGACCGAGCGGCGGCTGGCGGACGCCTGGGCCGAACTGCTGGCAGTGCCCCCGGACCGTATCGGCCGCGGCGACCACTTCTTCGACTCCGGCGGCACCTCGCTGTCGGCGGTCAGACTGACCATCGCCCTGGACCGGGCCGTCTCCCTGAAGGACATCACCCGTCATCCGGTGCTCGCCGACCTCGCCGCGCTCCTCGACGGTGCCTCCCCGAACCGTTCGGAGCTGCTGCAGCCGCTGTCGGCGCGGGCGGAGGCCGGTGCCTGCGCCCTGGTGTGCTTCCCGTACGCGGGCGGCAACGCGGTCAACTTCCGGCCGATGGCGAGCGCCCTGGCCGGCAGTGGCCTCGCGGTGTACGCCGCCGAGCTGCCGGGCCACGACCTGGCGGGCGCCGACGAGCCCTTCGCCCCGCTGGAGCAGGTGGCCGAGCGGGTCGTGGCCGAGATCCAGGGGCGCGGCCTGGCGAAGGTCATGCTGTGGGGCCACTCTTCCGGGGCCGCCCTGGCCGTGGAGACGGCACGGCGGCTGGAGGAGCGCGGGGTGCGGGTGGTGCGGGTCTTCCTGGGCGCCCAGTTGCCGGGGACGGCCGCCGAACGCGAGGCCGCCGTCGCGGAGCTGACCGGGCGCGGCGACGCGGAGATCGCCGTACGGCTGAGCGCGGACAGCGGCTACACCGAGCTGGGCGAACTGAACACGGCCCACGCCGAGCACATCGGCGCGGCCTACCGGCACGACTGCGTCTCGGCGCACCGCTACTTCGCCGCCGCCCTGGAGGACCGGCCCGCGCTGCGCCTCGCCGCACCGGTGACCGTGGTCGTCGCCGCCGACGATCCGCACACCGCCGGGTACGGCGCACACCACCGGGCCTGGCGGTTCCTGGCCGACCAGGTGGACCTGCACGAACTCCCCGACGGCGGCCACTACTTCCCGCGCACCCGGCCGGACGGGGCGGCACGGGCCGTCCTGGGCGCCACCGAACTGCTGGCGTCCTCCTGACCGCGCGGGCCCACGACCACACCACCCGACGAAAGGAACACCGAGATGTCGTTCTCGTCCCCGGCGTCACTGCTGGAGGTGGAGCTGCGACCGGACCGGCCGCCGGTCCTGCACGTCGAGCCGCCGGCCGACGCGGCCGGGTGGGCGGCCCAGTACCGCGAGGCGGTGCGCGCGCAGGTCACCGAGCACGGCGTGATCCTGGTGCGCGGCCTCGGGCTCAGGGAGCAGGAGCAGGTCCGGGCCGTCTTCACCGCGCTGGCCGGTGAACCGATGGCGGAGCGGGAGGCGTTCGCCGTCCGGCAGTCCTACGGCTCCGGGCTGTACTCCTCGACCGCCTGGCCGGACAACCAGCCGATGTGCATGCACCACGAGCTGAGCTACGCGCTGCGGGTCCCCTCCCTGATGCTGTTCGCCTGCCTCACCGCGCCCGCCCGGGGCGGCGCCACCGCGGTGGCGGACGCGGAGCAGGTGCTCCAGGCGCTGCCGGCCGCGCTGACGCAGCGTTTCGAGCGCGAGGGCTGGCTGCTCACCCGCAGCTACAACGACGAGATCGGAGCCTCGCTGGCCGAGTCGTTCGGCACCGAGGACCGTGAGACCGTCGAGAACTACTGCCGCGCGCACGGCATCGAGTTCGACTGGCGCGAGGACGGATCGCTGCGCACCCGCCAGCGCCGCAGCGCCGTCGTACGGCACCCGGTCACCGGCCGCCGCTGCTGGTTCAACCAGGTCGCGTTCCTCAACGAGTGGACGCTGGCACCAGAGGTGCGCGAGTACCTGGTGGACGAGTACGGCGAGGACGGGCTGCCGTTCAACACCCGTTACGGCGACGGCACCCCGATCGGCGAGGACGTCGTCCAGCAGCTCAACGCCACCTACGAAGAGCACACCCGGCGCGAGCCCTGGCAGGCGGGTGACCTCATGCTCGTCGACAACATCCGCACCGCGCACAGCCGCGAGGCCTTCACCGGCGAGCGGCGGGTGCTGGTGGCCATGGCCGAGCCGCGGTTGCTGGCCGACGGCGCCCCGAACCAGGAAGGAGAGCGGCGATGACCTCCGTGACGTCCCCCGCAGCCACCGGGTCCCCGGCCGGCGGCCCGGCGCGCGTGCCGTCCTTCGCCGTGATCTCCGGCGGCCAGGTGCAGCAGGCGCTCGAGGGCCGCGAGAAGGAGATCGTCGAACTCGTCGAGGCCACCTACCGGCTGCACGGTGCCGGTAAGACGGTCAACCCGCCGTCGTACTTCCTGCGGTTCCCCGACCGGCCCACCTCCCGGATCATCGCGCTGCCCGCCTCCGTCGGCGGGCCGGTGGGCGTGGACGGGCTGAAGTGGATCTCCAGCTTCCCGGAGAACGTGCGGGCCGGGGTGCCCCGGGCCTCGGCGGTCCTCATCCTCAACGACCACGACACCGGCTATCCGTTCGCCTGCCTGGAGAGTTCCATCATCAGCGCCACCCGGACGGCGGCGTCCGCCGCGCTGGCCGCGGACCGGCTCACCCGGACCCGGCCGCGCCCGGCCCGGATCGGCTTCTTCGGCACCGGCCTGATCGCCCGTTACATCCACACGTTCCTCGCCGGCACCGGCTGGGACTTCGACTCGGTCGGCGTGCACGACGTGTCCGCCGACAGCGCGGCCGGCTTCTGCGGCTATCTGCGCCAGGCGGCCGAAGCCGCCGGACAGCGCCCCCGGATCGCCGTGCACGACAGTCCGGAGGAGCTGATCCGCTCCAGTGACCTGGTCGTCTTCGCGACCGTCGCGGGCGAACCGCACGTCACCGACCCGGCCTGGTTCGACCACCGTCCGGTGGTGCTGCACGTGTCGCTGCGCGACCTCGACCCGCGGATCCTGCTGGAGTCGGCCAACTTCGTCGACGACGTCGAGCACTGCCTGAAGGCGAACACCTCGCCGCACCTGGCCGAACAGCTCACCGGTGGGCGGGACTTCCTGGACGGCACGCTCGACGACGTGCTGACCGGGCGGGTCGAACCGCCCGGCGACCGGACAGTGATCTTCTCCCCGTTCGGCCTCGGGGTCCTCGACCTCGCCGTCGGCGGTTACGTCCACGGCGAGGTGGCCCGGGCCGGCGACCTCCACGTCGTCGACGACTTCTTCCACGAGCTGCGCCGGTACGGCTGAACGTCCGTCCCCCCGGTCCTCGGCCCCGGCATCAGGAGGTTAGCGTGCCCGTCATCTCCGCTCCCCACGCCTTCAACGAAGGCCAGCTCTACGTCGACCTCCGGCCGATCTTCGGACGCTCGCTCTACCTGAAGTGCGAGGGCTTCAACTTCGCGGGCTCGATCAAGCTGAAGGCCGCGGTCGAGATGGTGGAGGCCGCGGAGCGGGACGGGCTGCTGGGCGAGGACTCGGTGCTGATCGAGTCCTCGTCCGGCAACCTCGGCGTCGCGCTCAGCATGATCGCGGCCAGCAAGGGCTACCGTTTCCTGTGCGTCACGGACTCCCGCTGCAACCTGTCCACCAGACTGCTGATGGAGGCGCTGGGCAGCGAGGTCCACGTCATCGCCGACCTGGACGCCAACGGCGGGTTCCTGGGCGCCCGGATCGACTACGTGCGCGCCCTGTGCGCCTCCGACGAGCGATACGTGTGGCTCAGCCAGTACACCAACCCGGGCAACTGGGGGGCGCACTACCGCCGTACGGCACCGGAGATCGCCGGCCAGTTCCCGCGCCTGGACGTGCTGTTCGTCGGCGCGGGCACCACGGGCACCCTGATGGGGTGTGCGCGGTACTTCCGCGAGTGGCACCGGCCGGTGCGGATCGTCGCGGTGGACACCGTCGGTTCGGTGGCCTTCGGCGGCAAGCCGGGCCGCCGGATGATCCCCGGCCTGGGCATGAGCATGCGACCGCCGCTGCTCGACGAGTCCTACGTCGACGAGGTGATCCAGGTCGAGGAGGCGGACACGATCCGCGCCTGCCACCGGCTGGCCCGGCGGGGGTTCCTCTTCGGCGGCTCGACGGGCACGGTGGTCAGCGGTGCCATGGCGTGGCTGGCCGAGCACGACGAGCGGGACCTGACCGCGGTGGCCATCGCCCCGGACCTCGGCGAGCGCTATCTCGACACGATCTACCAGTCGACCTGGCTGGCGGACCTGTACGGCGATCAGGTGCTCGACCCGCAAGGGCTGACGGCCGCCTCCCGGAACGCCGGCCCGGTGACCCGGACCCCGGACGGGCCCCCCGAGCCGTAGGGCAGGAGCGGGGACGGGACCGCGGGGGTGGGGCGGCGTGCGGACCGCGTGGCCCCGACCGCGGCTCGGACCGCGTGGCCCCGCTTCTCCCGGGTCTCGGCCTTGCGTCCTCCTGGCCTTGCGTCCTTCCGGCCTCCTGCCTTCCGGCCCTCCGTCCTCTCGGCCTTCCGGCCTTCCGTGGAGTTCCGCCGGTCGGCCGCGGTGTCAGTCCGCGTCGGCCGGCTGCCGGACCTCCACCAGACCCGACTCGTACGCCGCGATGACCGCCTGTGCCCGGTCACGGACGGCGAGCTTGTCGAAGACGCTGGTGATGTAGTTCTTGACCGTGGAGACGCTGATCTCCATGGCGCGGGCGATCTCGTTGTTGTCCAGGCCGGTGGCCAGCAGCCGCCAGACCTCCACCTCGCGCGGGGTGAGGCCGGCGACGGTCTCGGGGGCGGCCTGCCGGCGGTCGCGGGGCGCCGCCGGCCCGGTCCTGACGTAGGCGGAGATCAGCCGGGTCAGCAGGCGCGGCGCGACGGCTGCCTCACCGGACCGGACGGTGCGGATCGCGGCGACCAGTTCCTCGGGCGAGCTGTCCTTGGGCAGGAAGCCGCAGGCACCGGCGCGCAGCGCGGCGACCACGTACTCGTCCATGTCGAAGGTGCTCAGCGCGAGCACCCGGCACTCGGGCAGGTCGCGGGCGAGCCGCTCGGTGGCGGCGACGCCGTCGAGGACCGGCATGCGGATGTCCATCACCACGACGTCGGGGCGGTGTTCGGCGGCGAGCGCGACGGCCTGCTCCCCGTTCTCCGCCTCGGCGACCACGGTGACGGACGGGGCGGGGCCGAGGATCAGCGCCAGACCACGCCTGACGAGCGGCTGGTCGTCGGCGATCAGCACGCGGATGGGGTCAGTCGCCCCGGTCACGGCTTCGGTCACCGTCGTCCCTCCCTGCCCTCGCCCGGTCCTCGCTCGTCCGTGGTCCCTGCTTCCCGCGGCAGGCTCGCCAGGACCCGGAAACCGCCCCCGGGCAGCGGACCGGCCTCCAGCGTGCCGCCGTGCAGGGCGACACGTTCCCGCATGCCGATCAGACCGTATCCGCTGCCGCCGCCCGGGGCGAGCGCCTCCGTGTCATCCGTGCCCCGGTCGGTGACGGAGACCGACACCCGCTCCGGCAGCCAGGCCAGGCGGACCTCCACCGGGACGGTCGGCCCGGCGTGCCTGCGGGCGTTGGTCAGCGCCTCCTGGGCGATCCGGTACAGCGTGAGCCCGACCACCGGGGGCAGCCGCCGGGGCTCGCCGTCGACGACGAGGGCGGCGGGCTGCCCGGCCTGCCGGGACTCCTCGACCAGGCGGTCGAGGTCGGCAAGGCCGGGCTGCGGTGCCTCCGGGGCGCCGTTGCGGGCGGCCGGCGTGTCGTCGTCGGCTCGCAGGACGTCGAGGAGCTGCCGCATCTCGCGCAGCGCGAGCCGTCCCGACTCCTCCAGGGTGACCAGGGCGTCGCGGACGACGCCGGGGTCGTGGCCGAGGTTGGCGCGGGCGCCGCCCGCCATCAGCTGCATCGTGGTGATGCGGTGGGCGACGACGTCGTGCAGTTCCCGGGCGATCCGCCTGCGTTCCTCGGCCACGGCCCGGTCGGCGAGGAGCCGGCGGTTGGCCTCCGTCTCCTGCTGCCAGCGGTTGATCACCAGGGCGGCGGCCACGATGAGGCCCGCGGCGAGGCAGGCGCTGGTCAGGTTCAGCCATCCCGGCGCGGAGGAGAGGTCCGGGGTGAGCAAGCTGGTGCCGACGGCTCCGAGCGCCGCGGCGGCCGTCGCCCAGGGGCGGCCTGCCCGGACGGCCGAGTACAGGGCGACGGCCAGGACGGCGCCGAAGTGCTGGTCCATCGGCACCGTCAGGTTCAGCAGCGCGCCGAGCGCCAGGATGGCGGCCATGACGGTCAGCGGACGGCGCCGCCGGAAGAGCAGGGGCAGCGCGGACACCACCAGCAGCAGGACGCCCACGCTGGACACGGGCACGCCGGTGATCTGCGGGAACGCGGTGTAGCCGACGAGGTCCACGACAGCCGCGCCGACGGCCACCAGGGCGTCGTTGCGGGTCCAGGGCAGCGCGTCGCCGTCCGGCAGGGCGCGCCGGACGGCGGGGCCCAGGCGCGGGGCCTCCGCACGGGGACGCGCCCGGGCGGGACTGAGGCGCGCCGGCTCGGCGCCGGGGCGCGCCGGCTGGACGCCGGGGGGCGCCGGCTGCGCGGTGGTGCTGCGGCGGGTCCGTGCCGTGGTGTTGCGGCGCATCTGTGCCGTGGTGCTGCGGCGCATCTGTGCCGTGGTGCTGCGGCGCGTCGCCATAGGTGTTCCTCTCCGCCGCTGCGGTCCCGGGCGGCCCGCCGGGCCCCGATATCCCGATGCTCTGCTCCCGTCGATTGTCGCAGCGGAAGGCGCGCCCGGTCTCCGCCCCAGGGCCGAGAGCGGACCAGGACCACGGTCCCGGTCCGCCGCACCTCCGGCCCCACGGCCCCCTGCGGCTTTTCATCCCGCGCTCGGACGATCTCCGCGCATTCGGCTGATTCGCTGGAGGGGCACTGTCCGAGACCACACAGAAAAGGAGTCCTCGTGATACGCGCCCTGACCGGATTCTCCACGCGAAATCCGTGGAAGGTCATCGCCCTTTGGGTACTGCTGGGAATCGGACTCACCATGGTGGGTCAGGCACTGATGTTCCGTGCGACGGAAAGCCAGCTGGGTGATTTCCTGCCCGCCAAGTACGATTCGGCGGCGGCGCTGAAGGTCGCCGAGGACAAGTTCGGGATCAAGCCGGACGCCAACTCGGTGACGATGCTGGTGAAGCGGACCGACGGCAAGCCGCTCGACGCGGCCGACCAGCGACGGGCAAAGGCCGCCGCGGCGGGCCTGGGCCGGCAGCGGGTGGCCATGCCGAAGACCGCCGACCAGCCGGACTTCCTCACCGAGGACCATTCCCAGACACCGAAGATAGGCCCGGGAACGGTGGCCCCTCACCGCGATTTCATCCTGTTCCCCGTCGGACTCTCCGGGAATTCCACCGATCCCGGTCTGCAGAACGTCTTCAAGGAATTCCGCAAGGCGGCGAGCGGAACGTACGCGCACGAAGGCCTGCGCACCGGATTCACCGGCGGCCTGGCCGACACCGTCGACGGCGACGAGGCGGGGAAGACCGTCAGCACCGTGGCGGGCCTGCTCACCGTCGGCCTGATCGTACTGCTGAACGTCCTGGTGTTCCGCAGTGTCATGGCGGCACTGCTGCCGCTGCTGGCGGTCAGCCTCGTCGGCGGGGCCGCCGCGGGGACCGTGGTCGGCACGGCGCTGCTCACCGGGATCAAGCTGGACCCGTCCACGCCGTCGCTGATCAGCGTGGTGCTGCTCGGTATCGGGATCGACTACTTCCTGTTCCTGCTGTTCCGCTTCCGTGAGCGGCTGCGCGCGCAGCCCGACCGCGACGCCCGCGGGATCGCCGGTGAGGTGGCCGGGCGCGTGGGCTCCGCGATCACCTCGGCGGCCCTCACCATCGTAGCCGCCTTCGCCACCCTCGGCTTGGCGAGCTTCGGGCAGTTCCGCGTGCTCGGCCCCGCCATCGCGATCTCCGTCCTCGTGATGCTGCTGGCCAGTCTCACCTTCATGCCCGCCCTGCTGGCGGTGGCCGGGCGCAGGATGTTCTGGCCCTCCCGGGCGCTGCGGCGAAAGCCGCGCGAGGGTACGGCCGGGCGCTTCGCCGCCGCGGTCGCCCGGCGGCCGGTGGTCGTGACCGTCGGTGCCGTCGCGCTGCTGGGCGCGATGGCCGCCGGGACCGTCGGAATGAAGATGGACTACGGCACGGGCAGCGGCGCCACCGGCACCCCGGCTGCCGCCACGGCCGCGGAGATCTCCCGTGCCCTGCCGGCCGGCGTCTCCGACCCGACCGGTGTCTACGTCACCAGCAAGGACGGCGGCCCCCTCGACCGGCAGGGCGTCGACGGCCTGGCCCGGGCGCTCGGCCGCACACCGGGCGTCGGCCAGGTGGCCCCGGCCGTCTTCGACAAGGCGCGCGACGCCGCCCGGATCGACCTCTACCTGACCGCGGACCCGCAGAGCCAGAAGGCACGCGACCTGGTCTCCGGGCCGGTGCGGACGACCGTCGCGCGGCACACGCCCCCGGGCGGCGAGGCGCACGTGGGCGGCACGGCGGCGATCTTCGCGGACATCGCCACCGCCGTCTCCGAGGACCTGGAACTCGTCTTCCCCGTGGCCGCCGCGCTGATCGCGCTGATCCTGCTCGTCCTGCTGCGCAGCGTCCTGGCGCCCGCCGTGCTGATGCTCGCCGTCGGTCTCGGCTTCGCCGCCACGCTCGGCGCCTCCACCCTGGTCTTCCAGCACCTGCGCGGCGAACCCGGCGTCAACTTCACCCTGCCCCTGGTGCTCTTCCTGTTCGTGGTCGCGCTGGGCACGGACTACAACATCCTCATGAGCGACCGCATCAGGGAGGAGATGGGGCGCCCGGGGCCCGCCCGCTCGGCCGTGGCCCACGCCGTACGGCACACGGCGCCGGCGGTGGCCACCGCCGGTCTGGTGCTGGCCGGTTCCTTCGGCAGCCTCTCCGTGAACCCCTCACCCTCCACCCAGCAGATCGGTTTCGCGACGGCGCTCGGCATCCTGCTGTCGGCGTTCGTCCTGTCGACCGCGCTGGTTCCGGCGCTGGCGGCGCTGCTCGGCCGCGCCCTGTGGTGGCCCGTCCGCCCGCGCCGACCCGCCCTGTCTCAGACGCCCCAGCCGCCGTACGGCCCCGGGCGGCAGGACGCGGCGGACTCGGGGCGCGCTCCGGCCCCGTACGACCGGATCGGCACGAACTGAGCGTCACCGGTGCGCCGGGGGTGCTGCGGCCCTGCGGCCTGCGGCGCTCCCGGCGCCGTCGCGGCCCCCGGCTGCGCGGCCTCGGGGGTGCTGCGGTCCCCGGCTGCGCGGCCTCGGGAGTGCCGCGGCCAAGGCTGGGGCGGCCCCGGGGGGTGCCTCTATGTCGTTCGTCAAGGCACCCCTGTCGGGTTTGGGGTGATTCGGTCTTGCTGGGGTCATGCGGCGAGCTCGACGTCTGCGGGCATGCGGGATTCGTAGAAGGTGCCGTCTCGGAGCATGGCGAACAGGACGCTGATGCGCTGGCGGGCGAGGCGGAGGAGGGCCTGGGTGTGGGTTTTGCCGCGGGCGCGTTGCTTGTCGTAGTAGGTGCGGGAGGCGGGATCGGCGTTCATGCAGGCGAAGGCGGAGAGGAACATGGCGCGTTTGAGCTGGCGGTTGCCGCCTCGGGGCGCGTGTTCGCCGTGGATCGAGGTCCCCGACGACTTTGTGGTCGGGGCGAGTCCGGCGTAGGAGGCCAGGTGGGCGGCGCTCGGGAAGCTGGTGCCGTCGCCGACGGTGACCAGCAGGACGGCGGCGGTCCTGACGCCGACGCCGGGCATCGACGTCAGGACCGGGGAAAGAGGGTGGGCCTCCAGCAGGGCGTTGATCTGGGCTTCCAGGGCCCGGCGCTGTTCGTGGACAGCGGCGAGAGAGCGGGCCAGGGAGGGCACGACGATGTCGAGGGTGCCGGTCCCCGGGACCACGACGGTCTGCTCGTCCAGGGCGTCGAAGACGTCGTCGATCAGTCGCTGGGCCATGCGTGGGGCCTTGGGCCGGATGAGTTCGACAAGTCTGCGGCGGCCGGCTTTGCGCAGTGCAGTCGGGGAGCCGTAGCGCTCCAGAAGCCAGGTGACGGCCTGGTGGTCGAGGCGGGGACCCAGGACGCGTTCCAGTGATGGGTGGAACTGGGTGAGCAGGCCGCGGATGCGGTTGGAGGTGCGTGTGGCCTCGGCCGCGAGGTCCTGGTCGAAGCCGACGAGGACCGTGAGTTCGGCGGTGATCTCGTCGGTGAGTTCCAGGGAGCGCAGGGTGTGTGGCATGGTCCGGGCCGCATCCGCGATGACCGCGGCGTCCTTCGCGTCGGTCTTGGCCTCGCCCGGATACAGGTCGGCGATCCGACGCATCGCGAGTCCGGGCAGGTAGGCGACCTTGCAGCCCGCGTCCCGGGCGACCGTGAGCGGGAGGGCTCCGATGGATGCGGGCTGGTCCACGATCACCAGGACCGTGCCGAACTTCGCGGTCAGCTTGTCGAAGACTGCCCGCAGTCTCGGCTCGCTGTTGGGCAGCTGCTTGTCGAGGACCTTCTTCCCGGCCGGAGTGAGCCCATGGCCGTGGTGAGCGGTTTTGCCGACGTCCAGGCCGAGGAACACCCCCACGTCTTCGGTGTCGAACATCGCGCCCTTCCAGGAGAGTCGAACGTGCCGGCCTCGGCAGTGGTGTCGTACGCGCGCAGCCACGTTATGCAGACCTGCCGCCCGCGAGCTGTCCGGCATTGCGCCGGACCAGGCGGTGGCCGGACCTCTCATCAGCGTCTCCGACGGCACCTCCCAGGCCCGGTGACACCACCCCCCAGGTCATCCGTTCGACAGGGGGACACAGACATGCCGGGCCCGGAGGCCAGCGGCCCTCTTGCAGGACCACGAAGAACATAACGGGGGCTGCGGTGCACAGCTTCTGCGGCCGTCCCGATCACTGCGGCCTACGGTCGGCGTGGCAGCCCCCGGGGGATGCGGGTGGTTCGCGGACGTGCCGCCCGAGACGCGGATCACTTTCCCGTCACGCGCACTGGACGACATACCGACTAGTCGGCATGATGGTCGGGACCTGCCCCGACCCGCCCCAGGAGCGCCGGATGAGCCCCGACCACCCGCCCGGACTCGATCTCGACCGGCTCCGCGGCCTGCTCGACCGCGAGCGGCCCGGTCTGGTCCAGGGCGCCCTGACCGGCCGGCTGATCGAGGGCGGGCGGTCGAACCTGACGTACGCCGTCTCGGACGACACCACCCGCTGGGTCGTCCGGCGGCCTCCGCTGGGGCACGTACTGGCGACCGCGCACGACATGCGGCGCGAGCACCGCGTGATCAGCGCACTGCACCCGACGCGCGTGCCGGTGCCCCGGACCGTGCTGCTGTGCGAGGACGAGGAGGTGCTGGGCGCGCCGTTCTACGTCATGGAGTTCGTCGAGGGCACCCCGTACCGCTCCGCGGGGCAGCTCGCGCCGCTCGGCGCGGCACGCACCCGCGCCGCGGTGCTCTCCCTCGTCGACACCCTCGTCGACCTGCACGGGGTCGATCCCGGCGAGGTGGGCCTCGCGGACTTCGGCCGTCCCGAGGGCTTCCTGGACCGGCAGCTGCGCCGCTGGGGCAAGCAACTGGACGCCTCCCGCAACCGCGACCTGACCGGCGTCGACGAGCTGCACGCCGCCCTCGGACGCGCGCTCCCCGCCTCCCCGGCCCCCGCCGTGGTGCACGGCGACTACCGGCTCGACAACGTGCTGATCGGGCCGGACGACCGGATCCGTGCCGTCCTCGACTGGGAGATGTCCACGCTCGGCGACCCGCTCACCGACCTGGGCCTGCTCGTCATGTACTGCAGCCCGCTGGGCATGCCCGACTCCCCGGTGTCCACCACCGCGGAGGCCCCCGGGCACCCCTCGCCCGCCGAACTGATCGAGCGGTACGCCGCGCGCTCGGGGCGCGACGTGTCCGCGGTCTCCTGGTACACGGCGTTCGCCTGGTTCAAGCTCGCCGTGATCCTCGAGGGCATCCACTACCGGTACACGCTCGGCCAGACGGTCGGCCGCGGTTTCGACCGCATCGGTGACCTGGTCCCCGTCTTCATCCAGCACGGCCTGACCACTTTCCACGAAGGCCTCCGGGAGGGCTGATCGTCATGGACTTCGCGTTCGACGCACGCACCGAGGAACTGCGCGCCAAGCTTCTCGCGTTCATGGACGAGTACGTCCACCCCGCCGAGGAGACCGCCCACGAGCAGCGCGCCCACCTCGCCTCGCCGTGGGAGAACCCCCCGGTGGTGGAGGAACTCAAGGCCGAGGCACGCCGGCAGGGCCTGTGGAACCTGTTCCTTCCTGACGCCGAGCACGGCGCCGGTCTGACCAACCTCCAGTACGCGCCGCTCGCCGAGATCATGGGCCGCTCCCCGCAGTTGGCACCCACGGCGACCAACTGCGCGGCCCCGGACACCGGCAACATGGAGGTGCTGGCCCAGTTCGGCGACGAGCGGCAGAAGAAGCAGTGGCTCCAGCCGCTGCTCGCGGGTGAGATCCGCTCGGCGTTCGCGATGACCGAGCCGGAGGTGGCCTCCTCGGACGCCACCAACATCACCACGCACATCGAGCGGGCCGCCGACGGCTCGGACGAGTACGTGATCACCGGCCGCAAGTGGTACATCTCCGGGGCGATGCACCCGGACTGCAGGATCTTCATCGTGATGGGCAAGACCGACCCGGACGGGGCGGACATCCGGCGCCAGCAGTCCATGGTGCTCGTGCCGCGCGACACGCCGGGCGTCACGGTGAAGCGGGCGATGCAGGTCTTCGGGTACGAGGACCACTACCACGGCGGCCACGCCGAGGTCGTCTTCGACCACGTGCGCGTCCCGGTGTCGAACCTCATCGGCGAGGAGGGCGGCGGTTTCGCCATCGCCCAGGCCCGCCTCGGTCCGGGCCGCATCCACCACTGCATGCGGCTGATCGGCATGGCCGAGCGGGCGATCGAGCTGATGTGCCGGCGGGCGGTGTCCCGGACGGCGTTCGGCAAGCCGCTGGCCCAGCAGGGCGTGGTCCAGAACTGGATCGCGGACGCCCGCGTCCAGGTCGAGCAGTTGCGGCTGCTGGTGCTGAAGACGGCCTGGCTGATGGACACCGTCGGCAACAGGGGCGCCCACACCGAGATCCAGGCCATCAAGATCGCCACTCCGCGCGCGGTGGTCGGCATCCTGGACCGGGCGATCCAGCTCTACGGCGCCGGCGGTGTCAGCCAGGACTTCCCACTGGCCGAGCTGTACGCCGGCGCGCGCACGCTGATGCTCGCGGACGGCCCGGACGAGGTGCACCAGCGGTCGCTGGCGCGGCGGGAGTTGAAGAAGTACTTGTGAGTGCCGGGACCGGCGGGGCGGGGGCGGCCTCCCCCGCCGCGGCCCTTGCTGCCCCTACCGCCCCGTAACAATCCTGACCTGGGGCAGCGGTGGGAAGACATACGACAGCAACAGGCGCAGGTGGTCGGCGCAGGCCGCCGCCACAGGCGCAGGCGCAGGCGCAGGCCGCCGGTGACCGCCCGCAGGCCGTGCAGCCCGCGGGCGCCGAGGTGAGCCGGGGCCCGCATCCGGCCGTCGCGTCGGCGCGTCGGCGCGACGGAGGCCCGGGCCTCAGCCGCCCAGGAGGACCAGCTGATGCCGGACGGCCGCGGTGACCCGCTGCTCGTCGTCGGTGGCGAGGAGGTCGAGCAGCGCCCCCCGGAGCACCGCGAGCGCCAGGGTGCGGCGGGTGGCGCCGTCCTCGCCGTCCCGCTCCGCCCGGGGCTGGCAGGCCGCCAGCACGTCGAGCCAGTCGTCGACGGTGGCCCGGGCGAACCCGGCCCACGCTCCGCCGGGCTCGACGAGGGAACGGCCGTACGCCTCGCCCCACAGCCGCAGCAGCGGTCGGTGCTCGGCGGCGGCCAGCCACGTCCAGACCCGCTCGACGGCCGGAGCCAGTCCGACGGGCCGGCCGGCCCGCCTGAGGTCGTCCAGGATCGCCAGCTCATCGGTGCGGGCCCGGGCCAGCAGCGCCCGCACCAGCCCGTCCTTGGTGCCGAAGAGGAACAGCAGGACGCGGGGGCTGGAGCCGACGGCCGTGGCCAGCGGACGAAGGGACAGACCGGCCAGGCCGTGGACGAGCACGTACCGGTAGGCGGCTTCGAGTAGCTCGGTCTGCCGTGCGGAGGGGGCTGCCACTCGCGGGGACATACGGCTAGCCTAGCGTTACTGAAACAGTCGTGTCAGTACGACGCCGGCGGACGGACCGGCAACCCGGTCACGGGGAGGAGGACGAGCCATGTCACAGCGGGAACACCGGCCCCGGGTCACCGTGCGCCGCGCGGACCGCCCCGGCGACCTCGGCTGGGTGGTGATGGCGCACGGCGAGGTGTACGACCGGCAGTTCGGCTGGAACACCGACTTCGAGGCCCTGGTCGCCGGGATCGTCGCGCAGTACGCGGCGGAACACGACCCGGCCCGTGAGGCCGGCTGGATCGCCGAGGCCGACGGCGAACGCGTCGGCTGCGTCTTCCTCGTGTCCGGCGACACCCCCGCGGTGGCCCGGCTGCGCATCCTGCTCGTCACCCCGGCCGCCCGCAGGCTGGGCGTCGGCAGCCGCCTCGTCGAGACCTGCCTGGACTTCGCCCGCGCGGCCGGGTACGAGCAGGTGACGCTGTGGACCAACGACGTACTGGTCTCCGCGCGCCGGATCTACCGCGCGTTCGGCTTCGCCCTCACCGACGAGGAACCGCACCACAGCTTCGGTCACGACCTGGTCGGCCAGAACTGGACTCTCGATCTCGCCCGCCGGCCGGTGCCCCAGGGCATTCGGTGACGGCGGCGCGGTCGTGACCGCCCCGCGCACCGGGACACGGACGGCGGCCGTGAAAGGGTCCCGCGTGCACGGTAGGCTGGTCGGGCGGCGCCGATCCGTTGCGCCGCGCGGCGGTGGGGCCCGCCGCACCCAACCGCGGCGACGACGCCGCCAACGGTCCCTGCTTGCGACGCGCGTGCGCCCGAGGACGTACCGGGCGCCGTCCGAGTAGGAGTACTGCCGTATGGAAGAGGCGCGACCCCGGCTGCTGGGCGAACCCACCGACCCCGACGTAGAGCTGCGCGGACCCGCGCGGCGGCGTGAGCCGTCGGCCGGGCAGTGGCCGGTCGTGGCGGCCGTCTCGGCGGGCGGCGCCGTCGGAGCGACGGCCCGCTACGGGGCCTCGCTGCTGTGGCCCACCGCCACCGGCACGTTCCCCCTGACGACGTTCCTCGTGAACGTGATCGGTTGCGGCGTCATCGGTGTCTTCATGGTGGTCATCACCGACGTGTGGGCCGCCCACCGGCTCGTCCGCCCGTTCTTCGGCACCGGCGTGCTGGGCGGCTTCACCACCTTCTCCACCTACGCCGTGGACATCCAGCGTCTCCTCGACCAGGGCCGCGCGGCCACGGGGCTGGCCTACCTCGCCACCACCATGCTCGCGGCGCTGGCGGCCGTGTGGACCACGGCCAACCTGACCCGCCGCGTGATCGAGCGGAGGAAGCGATGACCCGGCTCACCGGCAGCGCCCTGCGGCTGACGATCCTCGTCGGCGAGAACGACACCTGGCACCGCAAACCCCTCTACTCCGAGATCGTGCACCGGGCGCACCGGGCCGGCCTCGCCGGTGCCTCCGTCTTCCGCGGCATCGAGGGCTTCGGCGCGTCCTCGCTCATCCACACCACGCGGCTGCTGTCGCTGAGCGAGGACCTGCCGGTGGCCGTCGTGATCGTGGACACCGAGGAGCGCGTCCGCGCCTTCCTCCCCCAGCTCGACGAGCTCGTCACCGACGGCCTGGTGGTCCTCGACGGCTGCGAGGTCGTCCTGCACCGCCCCGCACCGGCCGGACCGGCCGGGTCCGGGGGCGCCCCCGCCGGGGGACCGGACGGAGGAACGGCGTGAACTGGCTGCTCGTCGTCGTCGGCGCCATGATCGGTGCCCCGCTGCGCTACCTCACCGACCGCACGGTCCAGGCCAGGCACGACACCGTCTTCCCCTGGGGCACCTTCACCGTCAACATGGCCGGCTGTCTCACCCTCGGTCTGATCACCGGCGCGGTACTCGCGGGCGGCGCCTCCTCCGACGTCCAACTGCTGCTCGGCACCGGACTGTGCGGTGCGCTCACCACCTACTCGACGCTGTCGTACGAGACCCTGCGACTGGCGGAGGAAGGCGCCCGCTTCTTCGCGGCGGCCAACGCGGTCGCCAGCATCGTCGGCGGTCTCGGCGCGGCCTTCACCGGGGCTGCCCTCGCGCAGTCGATCTGGGCCTGACGGCCGGACCTGCCACCCGCTCGTCGTGGGCGGTGACACGGCCGATGGTGCGGTCCAGGAATCCGGCGACGTCCCGCTCCCCCAGGAGCAGGCCGAGGAAGCCGGAGTCCTCGGCGGCGGCGCCGTCGCCGGTGCGTCCGAGCAGCCGTAGGGCCTCCCGGCAGCGCCGCGCGTCCGCGTGGGCTGCGGTGGCGTGTCGCGGTGGGCAGCGAGCACCACACGGCGGCGACGGCACAGGTCAGTGGGCGGTCCAGCCGCCGTCGAGCACCAGCGAGGTGCCGGTGACGAAGGACGCGTGCGGGCCGCAGAGGTACGCCACGGCCTCGGCGACCTCCTCCGGTTCGATCAGGCGTTTGACGGCGCTGTCCTGCAGCAGCACCTCGGACAGGACCCGCTCCTCGGGGATGCCGTGGGCCTGCGCCTGGTCGGCGAGTTGCTTCTCGACGAGGGGGGTGCGGACGTAGGCGGGGTTGACGCAGTTGGAGGTGACGCCGTGCGGGGCGCCTTCGAGGGCGGTCGTCTTGGACAGGCCCTCCAGGCCGTGCTTGGCCGCCACGTATGCCGACTTGTAGGCGGAGGCCCGCAGTCCGTGCACCGACGAGATGTTGACGATCCGGCCCCACCCTTGTGCGTACATGTGCGGCAGTGCGCCGCGGATGAGGCGGAAGGGTGCCTCCAGCATCACGGTCAGCACGGTGTGGAAGACCTCGGGCGGGAACGCCTCGATGGGACGTACCAGCTGGAGTCCGGCGTTGTTGACGAGCACGTCGGTGCCGGCGGCCGCCCGTTCGGCGGCGTCCAGGTCGGTGAGGTCGAGGACCCGGACGTCGACGGTGCCGGCGAGGGAGCCGGACCGTTCGGCGAGCGCGGCCAGTCCGTCCGCGTCCCGGTCGACGGCTCTGACCTCGGCGCCCGCGGCGGCCAGCCGGAGCACGCAGGCGCGGCCGATCCCGCCGGCGGCGCCCGTGACGAGCGCGGTGCGGCCGCCGAGGTCGAGCGGGAGGCTTTTAGGGGCGGGGCGCGGGCCGGACGAGGTCATGACTCGACCTTAGGCAGCGCCCCGCCCCGCCACACATGGGCTCAACCCATGCTTACGTCAAGATCGGCGGGGTCGAACCACGTGGGGGCGTCGGACAGGGCCTGCTTGATCCGGAACAGCGCGAACTCGTTCAGGGCGGGCAGCGCGTCGACCGCGAACCATCCCACTTCGAGCGACTCGTCGTCGTTGACCCGTGCCTCGCCGCCCACGGCACGGCAGCGGAAGGTGATGTCCATGTACTGGCAGACGTCGCCGTTGGTGTAGGTGACGGGCTCCAGCGCCTGGACCAGGACCACTCGCTCGGTGACGCAGTGCACCGCGGTCTCCTCGTACACCTCCCGGACCGCGCAGGCGGCCGGCTGTTCCCCGGGCTCGGGGATCCCCCCGATTACCGACCACTTGCCGGTGTCGGAGCGGCGGCCCAGCAGGACCCTGCCCTCGTCGTCGAAGACGAGGGCGGTGACCCCCGGGAGCCACAGCAACTGGTTGCCCGCGGCGGCCCGGATCGTACGGATGAAGTCAGGAGTGGCCATGGACCGACCCTAACGGGCCCCAGCCCCCGGCCACCGCACGGACCGTGCGGTGGCCGGCGGCGTACGTCCGGCGTACGGTTACGCGTCCTGGGCGCGCCGACCGCGCACACCGGCCCCGATCGCCCAGCCCACGCCGCCGGCCGCGACCAGCACGAGGGCGATCTCCGGCAGGACGCCCAGCTCGGTGGCGGGCGTCCGCGAGGAGCGCAGCGGCACCTTCTGGACCAGGTGGGCGGGGACGAACATGCCGGTCTTCTGCGTGATGCGCCCGTCGGGCATGATGATCGCGCTGACGCCGCTGGTCACCGGGACGGTGACGGTACGGCTGTGCTCGACCGCGCGGACGCGGGACATGGCCAGCTGCTGGTAGGTCATCTCGCTGCGGTCGAAGGTCGCGTTGTTGCTCGGCACGGAGATCATCTGCGCACCGTGGGTGACGGTGTCGCGCACGGCCCAGTCGAAGGCGGCCTCGTAGCAGGTGGCCAGGCCGATCCGGGTACCGGCGACGGAGAACACGCCCGGTTCGGTGCCGCGGCTGAAGTCCTGGCGGACCATCGAGGTCCAGTTCTTGTTGATCGCGCCGAGCAGCGAGCGCAGCGGCAGGTACTCGCCGAACGGCTGGATCTGCCGCTTGTCGTAGGTCTGCACGGGTCCCTCGGCCGGGTCCCACAGGATCTGCTCGTTCCACAGCTTGCCGTCGCGCTCCACGACGCTGCCGACCGAGATCGGCGCCCCGATCGCCTTGGCCGCCTGATCGACCACCATCCGCGCGTCGAGATAGGTCATCGGGTCGATGTCGGAGGAGTTCTCGGGCCAGAGCACGACGTCGGGGCGGGCGGCCCTGCCCGCCTTCACCTCCGCCGCCAGCCGCTCGGTCTCCCGCGCGTGGTAGTCGAGCACCGCGCGGCGCTGGGCGTTGAACTCCAGACCCGAGCGCGGCACGTTGCCCTGGATGACGGCGACGGTGGCGGTGCCGTTCTCGGCCTTGTCGCTCACGAGGGTGCGGGCGGCCACCGCTCCCGCCACCGGCACGGCCACGCTGAGCAGCGCGACGGCGGCGGCCGACCGGCGCACCGTCCGGGTCCGCCGTCCCTCGACCGCCAGGCGTACGGCCTCGTACAGGCCGAAGCCGCACAGGACCACCGCGAAGCCGAGCACCGGGGTGCCGCCGAGCGCGGCGAGCGGCAGGAACACGCCGTCCGCCTGACCGAAGGCGATCTTGCCCCAGGGGAAGCCGTGGAAGGGCACGCGCGCGCGTGCGGCCTCACCGGCGATCCACAGGGCCGCCGCCCACACCGGCCAGGCGGGCAGCCTGGACACCGCCGCGATGCCCACGCCCACCAGGGCCACGAAGACGGCCTCCGCCGCGACCAGCGCCAGCCAGGGTCCGGGGCCGACCTCCACACCGGTCCACACCAGCAGGGGCAGCAGGAAGCCGAGGCCGAAGAGGTAACCGAGGCCCAGCGCGGCCTTCCAGCCGCGGCCGCGCAGCGCCCAGCCGAACCCGGCGAAGGCCGGCAGCGCCAGCCACCACAGGGTGCGCGGCGGGAAGCTCACGTAGAGGAGCACGCCGGACAGTGCCGCCACGGCGGCGGGTACGAGTCGTACGAGCCTCGTCGGCCAGGGTGCCCGGGCGGACCGCGGATGCAGCCGGTCCGACTCGTCGACGGAAGTTGCGGTGACGGTCACCCCGGGAGTGTACGGCGACTGACGTTCCCCTTGACAGCGCGGTTCGCGGGGCGGCCGGCGGGCTCCGGCGTGCGGGCAGGCGCCGCGCTGGCGGGGCCGGAGTGCCGTGTCGTTCCCCGCGCGCGGGGGTGTGGACGCAGGTGGCGGGCCGCCGCTCAGGCCCGGCCGGGCGTCGGCGGGCCCAGACGGTCCTTGATCACGCGCACGGCAGACTCGGCGTTGTCGACGGTGATCGTGAAGGTGTGGCCGTCCCACAGGCTCAGCACGATGCCCTCACCGCGCCGGACGACCACCGCGGTGCCCTTCTCGGGCCGCCAGCGGTAGCCCCAGCCGCCCCAGTGGCGCGGGGTGACGTGGGGCGCGAACTCGGCGCCCGCCACGTGGGCCAGCGGGATGCGGCGGCGTGGCAGCCCGATGTGGCCGCAGCGCACTTCCAGGGACTCCTTGTCGACCTTCAGCGCGACATGGACGAAGGCGAGGGTGCCGAAGAGGACCAGCAGTCCGGCCGCGATGCAGCCCACGACGGACATCACCAGCGCGGGCACCCCGGAACTCCAGGCGGAGTCGACGGCCAGTTCGATGCCGAGGGCCAGACAGGCGGCTCCTACGAGCGCCAGCAGCCACTGGAACCGGTTGGTGGCGCGCCCCGTCCACACCTCGGGATGCGGGCCGTTCTCGACGTGGGAGTGGTCCCTCATGCCATCGAGGTTACTCAGGTTTCGCCGCCTGGGTAGCGCGTCGCACACGGGGAGTGTCCTGTGCCGCTCGGCGGCGGCCCGCGGGGGTCGCCGCGCCCCCGTGCGTCAGCGGGCGGGGGTGACCGCCTGGAGGAGACGGCCCTCCGTGTAGGCCAGGGCCGGGGCGGGCAGGGCGCCCTCCTGCCCGTTGAGCAGCACCGTCACGGTTCCGTCGGCCGCGGCCCGCGGCTCGGGCCGGGCCCCGAGCCGGCGCAGCGCCTGCGCGGCGACGGCGCCCGCCGAGCCGTGCAGGACCAGCGGGGGGTGCCCCGGCCGCTGCACGGCCGAACGGATGCGCTCGGCGACGAGTTCGTAATGGGTGCAGCCCAGGACTACGGTCGTGACGTCCTCGGGCGTCAGCGCGGCGGCGGCCGTGACGGCCTCGTCGATCGCCGCCTGGTCGGCGTGCTCGACGGCTTCGGCCAGACCCCAGCAGGGCACCTCGGTGACCGGTACGCCGTCGGCGAAGTCACGGATGAGGTTCCGCTGGTAGGGGCTGCCCGTGGTGGCGGGTGTCGCCCAGATGGCGACCGGTCCCCCGCCGGCGGCGGCCGGCTTGATGGCGGGGACGGTCCCGATGACCGGGAGGCCCGGCTCCAGGTGCTCGCGCAGGGTCGTCAGCGCGTGCACGGTCGCGGTGTTGCAGCCGACGATGAGGGCGTTTGGACCGTGCGCTGCGGCGGCCTCGGCGACGGCGAGGGCGCGCGCGGTGAGATCCTGCGGGGTGCGGGGTCCCCAGGGCATCCCGGCGGGGTCGAGGGACAGCACCAGATCTGCGTCGGGCCGCAGACGCCGTACCGCGGCGGTGGCCGCCAGCAGCCCGATTCCGGAGTCCATGAGCGCGATCTTCACCCGGCCACGATAGACGATTCCCTCGAACGGGCCGCCCGGGTGGGGCACACTGCGGGGGTGAGCGTGATCATGTGGACCGCCGTCGGATCACTCGCCGCCTGGCTGTGGCTCCTGCTCGGCCAGGGATTCTTCTGGCGTACGGACGTGAGACTGCCGCCGCGCGAGGAACCGGCGCCCGGCGACTGGCCGTCCGTGTGCGTCGTGGTCCCCGCGCGGGACGAGGCCGCCGTCCTGGGCCACAGCCTCCCCTCGCTGCTCGCCCAGGACTATCCGGGGCGTGCCGAGGTCTTCCTGATCGACGACGGCAGTTCCGACGGCACCGGGGAACTCGCCCGTGAGCTGGCGCGGCGCGGCGGCGGGCTGCCGCTGACGGTGGACTCGCCGGGCGAGCCGGCGCGGGGGTGGACCGGCAAGCTGTGGGCCGTGAGGCATGGCGTCGCACTGGCCCGCGCGCGCGGTCCCGAGTACCTGCTCCTGACGGACGCGGACATCGCGCACGCCCCGGACAGCCTGCGCCGGCTGGTGGCCGCCGCGCGCGGCGGCGGTTACGACGTCGTCTCGCAGATGGCGCGGCTGCGGGTGGAGAGCCTGTGGGAGCGGCTCGTGGTCCCCGCGTTCGTCTACTTCTTCGCGCAGTTGTACCCGTTCCGGTGGATCGGCCGGCGGGGCGGGCGGACGGCGGCGGCAGCGGGCGGCTGTGTGCTGCTGCGTGCCGACGCGGCCGAGCGGGCGCGGATCCCG
Organism: Streptomyces sp. NPDC021356; assembly: GCF_040641015.1. Taxonomy (NCBI): domain Bacteria; kingdom Bacillati; phylum Actinomycetota; class Actinomycetes; order Kitasatosporales; family Streptomycetaceae; genus Streptomyces; species Streptomyces sp. NPDC021356. Next base: position 111,191 of record NZ_JBFACU010000023.1, read on the forward strand.
GACGCGATCCGGCACGCCGTGATCGACGACGTGGCGCTCGCGCGGGCGGTGAAGGGCGGCGGCGGGCACATCTGGCTGGGGCTCGCCGAGCGGGTGGACAGCGTGCGTCCGTACCCGCGGCTGCACGACCTGTGGCGGATGGTCTCGCGCAGCGCGTACGCGCAGCTGCGGCACAATCCGCTGCTGCTGATCGGCACGGTCGCCGGACTGGCGCTGGTGTACCTGGTGCCACCGGTCGCGCTGGTGGCGGGGCTCGCCTCGGGCAGCGGAGCGAGCGCACTGGCCGGGGGCGCGGCCTGGCTGGTGATGACAGCGACGTACGTGCCGATGATGCGGTACTACCGCCAGCCGTCGTGGCTGGCCCCGCTGCTGCCCTTCACGGCGTTCCTGTACCTGCTGATGACGGTGGACTCGGCGGTGCAGCACTACCGGGGCCGTGGTGCGGCCTGGAAGGGCCGCACCTACACGCGTCCCGGCGCCGTGCCCGAGGAGGGCTGAGGACGGGGGCGGGCGCTCACTTGCGGCCGGGGGTCCAGTTCATGCCCCAGCCGTAGGTGTGGTCGATGGTGCGCTGGGGGCTCACCCCGCGCGCGGGGACGAGGTAGCGGGCCTCCCGCTGGACGACGAGGTCGCCTCCGGTGTTGGTGATCAGGGCGAGGGCGCACACCGTGGAGGGCACCGTGCACTCGTCCAGGGAGAAGTCGACCGGCGCTCCGTGCTGCGGCCGGAGCGTGACCGTGGCGTGCAGGTCGGCGAAGGAGCGGGCGCCTTCGTAGATGGTCACGAAGACGAGGATGCGCCGGAAGTCGTGCGTGTGGTCGAGGTTGATGGTGAGGTTCTCGCCGTCGGTCACGGCGCCGGTGCGGTCGTCGCCGTCGAGGTGGATGTACGGGGGCCGGTGCAGCGCTCCGAAGGCGTTGCCGAGAGCCTGGACGACGCCCTTGCGGCCGTCGGCGAGTTCGTAGAGGGCGCACAGGTCGAGGTCCAGGTCCGCGTGCATCGCGACGGCCCGCCCGCGTTTGCCCGTCCAGCCGCTGAACTGTTTGCGCACCTGCCAGTTGAGGTTGACGCGCATGGCGCCCGAGGTGCCGCCCTGCTTGGCCAGCGAGATGGAGGGTGCCGCCTTGGTGAGCGTGACCTTGCTGAGGCGGACGGGGGGCGCGGCGGGAGGCGGCGGCACGGGGGCGGGGGCCGTGACGGGCGGCGGCAGGGGAACCGGGGGGCCGACGGGCGGCGGGGCCGTGACGGGAGCGGGAGCGGGGCCGCCGAACGGTGCCGGGGGCGGGGTCCGGCCGGGCGCCGGTGCCGGGGGCGGCGCGGCGTGCTGCGGCTCGTCCACGGTGATGCCGAAGTCGGTCGCCAGGCCCTCCAGTCCGCTGCTGTACCCCTGGCCCACGGCGCGGAACTTCCAGGCGCCCTGGCGGCGGTAGAACTCGCCCAGCACGAAGGCGGTCTCGACACCGGCCCCGGTGCTGTCGAAGCGGGCGACCACCGTGCCCGCCGCCGCGTCGCGCACCTCGATGTAGAGGCCGGGTACCTGTCCGAACGTGCCGCCGTCCGCCGACGCGGCGAGCACGACCCGGTCGACGGACGCCTCCACGCGCGCGAGGTCGGCGACGAGCGTGTCGGTGGCCTGTCCCGCGGAGTCCCGCTTGCCCTCGTGGCGCACCGCACCGGAGGAGTGGGCCGGCTGGTTGTAGAAGACGAAGTCCCCGTCGGAGCGCACCTTTCCGCCCGCCGCCAGCAGCAGCGCCGAGGCGTCCACATCGGGGACGCCGGGGCCGGAACGCCGGCCCACCTCGACGCGCAGGGCCGTGGTCGGCACCGGTGTGTTCGATCCCTTCGGCATGGACATGTGTGCCCCCTCACCTCGGCCGGGCCGTCTCCCGGTTCCCGGCACCGCGTCGATCGCTCCCCGCCCAACCTATGCCCGGCGGGGCCGAACTCTCAGGCGGAGCGGCGGAAGTCGCCCGGCCGCCCCCCGGTAACGCCCCAGAACCCTGCTCCTTACACGATCCAAACCCGCCGTGGCGCCCCTTTTTTTCAAGTTCGATCGGATTGGGGATCCCGCGTCACCGCCGACACGGAAAACAACCCTCTTATCGGTCTCCCCAACCAGCACATCGTGGGCTTAACTTATGTGCCATGACCTCCCCCCGCTCCACTTATGGTGGCGGCTACTACTCCGCCTCCTTCCCGGACACCCCGATCTACGACTCGCTCGTCGCCGAGCGTGGCACCCCGCAGATCGCCCCGATCCGGGTCCCCGCGCCGTACGACACGGGAAGCCACGCGGGAAGCCACCTGCCCGCGCTCCCCTCGGCGCTGCCCGCCCTCCCGGCAGCCCCGTCCCAGCCCGGCTACGGCTACCAGCAGGCGCCGCAGCCCGCCCCCCTCCAGCAGGCGCCCGCGGCCTACATCCCGCAGCAGGCCTCCGCCCCGCGCGGATATCCCGGCCCGCAGCAGCAGATGCCGCGTCCCATGACCAACGGCACCGGCTACGAGGCGATGCGTCCCGCGGCCCCGCGGCCGGGCGCGGCCCCGTACCAGGACCCGTACAACAACCAGCAGTACCGCGGTTACTGATCCTTTCCCCCGGCTGTCCGTGCCGCCTGGCAGGATGAGGTCATGGGGAACGCGGAACTGCACTCGATACACATCCACCCGGTCAAGGCGTTCCGGCCCGTAGGGCTGACGGAGGCCGTCGTGGAGCCCTGGGGGCTGGCCGGGGACCGGCGCTGGGCAGTGATCGACCACGGGGGAAAGGTCGTCACCCAGCGCCAGCAGCCACATCTGGCCAAGGCCGCCGCCGAGCTGTCGCCCGGCGGCGGCCTTCGGCTGTCCGCGCCCGGACTCGACCCGCACGTCGTGCCCGTGCCGCAGCCGGGGGCCACGGTGACGGTGGACATCTTCGGCGAGAAGGTGGAGGCCGTCGCGGCCGGTGCCGCCGCGCACGCCTGGTGCAGCGCCCTCGTGGGTGCCGAGGTGCGCCTCGTCCACATGGACGACCCCGCCGGCCGGCGGCCCGTCGACCCGGACTACGCCCGGCCCGGGGAGACCGTGAGCTTCGCCGACGGCTTCCCGCTGCTGATCACGACGCTCTCCTCGCTCGACTCCCTCAACTCGCTGATCGCCGAGGGCGATCACGCCGAAGAGGGCCCGCTGCCGATGAACCGCTTCCGGCCGAGCGTCGTGGTGACCGGCACCGCCGCCTGGGCCGAGGACGACTGGCAGCGCATCGCGATCGGAGAGGTCACCTTCCGGGTGGCCAAGCCGTGCGGCCGGTGCGTGGTCACCACCACCGACCAGACCACCGCCGAACGCGGCAAGGAACCCCTGCGCACCCTGGGCCGCCACCGCCGCTTCGGCGGCTCCCTGGTCTTCGGGCAGAACCTGGTGCCCGAGTCGGCCGGCACCCTCCGCCTCGGCGACCCGCTCACGATCCTCGGGTGAGTTCCGGCCCCGTTTCCGGGAACCCATGGCGGTGGACCGCTCGTTGGGGTTTCGTGAGAGGTTCATGAGAGAGGCCGGTCGGAGGTGATTTCCCTCTCTCTTCGACCGGCTTCACGGATGAACGGCTCCGCCGGGGGTTATCACGGAGCGGGAAGGGGGTGCGCACGAGTGCGAGCAATCAGCGGACTCTGGCGCTGGCGGCGCAATCCGCTGCGGCGCACGACCGATCTGGTCGAATCCTGGCTGGCGTTGGTGGCGCTGCTCCTGATCCTGGTCGCCGCCCCCGTGCTCGGTTCCCTCGTCGGCTCCCTCACCCAGGACGCCCTCCAGCAGTCGGCGCGCGACCAGCATCAGACCCGGCACCTGGTCGTTGCCACCGTCGTACGCAAGCTGACCGCCTCCGCCCCGGCCCCCGATCCGGAGATCGCGACGGGACGGGACGTGCGCAGCCGCGTCGTCGCCGACTGGACCGGCCCGGACGGCACGGCCCGGCGCGGCCCGGTCACCACCGGCCTCAGAAGCCCGCACCCCGGCGATCACTTCGCCCTGTGGACCGACGGACACGGACTGACCGTGCCCCGCCCCCTGGACTCCACCACCGCCACCACGCACGCGGTGCTGGCCGGCATCGGCACCGCCCTGGTCGCGGCCGGCCTCACCGAGGGCATACGCAGACTGGTCCTGTGGCGCCTGGTCCGCCGCAGGTACGCGCGCTGGGACCAGGCCTGGGACCGCGCCGGTCCGGACTGGGGCCGCACCGGCACCGGCAGCTGACGGCCTTCCGGCTCCGGTCAACCGACCGTCCACGCACACGCTACGGTGGACCGGCCGACGCGTTCGGCAATCCTCCGCGCGCGTGCGCGCGGCGGCCCGAAGGGCTGAGCACGGCCCCGGTCCCGGCACCGGTGCGGCGCCCCGAAGGTGAACGAGCCATCAGTACGACGAGGTGGGGGCACGGCAACGCCATGGCACAGGGCACGGTCCAGGTGACACACACCGGCACATCGCGGTGGCGGCGCCGCACGGGTGAGTACGCATCGCTGGCCGCCGCCCTGGAGGTCGCGGCGGACGGTGACGTCCTCACCGTCGCCCCGGGCACCTACCGCGAGAACCTCGTCGTCCAGCGCGCGGTGACCCTGCGCGGCCCCGAGGGCTCCCCCGGCTCGGTGCGCATCGCCCCCGTGGACGGCGTGCCGCTGACCGTGCGTGCCTCCGCCGTGGTGCAGGACCTGCACGTCGAGGGCCAGGACACCACGGCGCCCGCGCTGCTGGTGGAGGAAGGCACGCCGGAGCTGAGGGACGTGCGGATCGTGACCCGCTCGGCGTCCGGCATCGAGGTGCGCGGCGGCGCCCGCCCCACGGTGCGGCGCTGCACGGTGGACAATCCGGCGGGGGTCGGCATCGCCGTACTCGACTCGGGCGGCGGGGTGTTCGAGGAGTGCGAGGTCGTGGCCGCCGGGCAGTCGGGCGTGGGCGTGCGCGACGGCGCCCATCCGCGCCTGGAGCGCTGCCGGATCCACCACACCTCGGGTCCGGGCATCACCGTGACCGGCGACAACTCCGCCCTGGAGGCCGTGGGGTGCGAGGTCTACGAGGTCCGTGGCAGCGGCGTGCAGGTCACCGGGCGGGCCACCGCGCACCTCACCGACTGCGAGGTGCACCGCACCACCGCGGACGGCGTCACCCTCGACACCGACGCCGTGCTCACCCTCGCCGACTGCCGGCTCCACGACATCCCGGAGAACGCGGTGGACCTGCGGTCGCGTTCCGTGCTGACGCTGACCCGGACCACGGTGCGCCGGTTCGGGCGCAACGGCCTGTCGGTGTGGGACCCGGGCACCCGCGTGGACGCCAACCAGTGCGAGATCTCCGACAGTACGGGCGACTACCCGGCCGTGTGGGTCAGTGACGGCGCGACCGCGGTCCTCGACTCCTGCCGGGTGCACGACGTGCCGGACGCCCTGTTCGTCCTGGACCGCGGCTCCCGCGCGGACGTCGTCGACAGCGACCTGTCCCAGGTGCGCAACACCGCCGTGTCGGTGAGCGACGGCGCCACCGCGCAGCTCGACGACTGCCGGATCAAGGAGGCGGCCACGGGGGCGTGGTTCCGCGACCACGGCAGCGGCGGCACCCTCGCCAACTGCACCGTGGACGCCACCCAGACCGGCGTGATCGTCACCAAGGGCGCCGACCCGACCATCGAGCGCTGCACGGTCGTCTCCCCGGCCGAGGCCGGTTTCTACGTCTCCGCCGGTGGCCGGGGCAGCTTCCTGGGATGCCGGGTCACGGGCAGCTCGGGCTACGGCTTCCATGTGATCGACGGCTGCCGTACGACACTGAAGAAGTGCCGCGCGGAGCGGTGCGCGCGCGGTGGGTACGAGTTCGCGGACGGCGGGCAGGAGGCGGCGCCCGGCTCGGGGCCGGTGGTCGAGGACTGCACGAGCGACGAGAGCGGGGGCGTACGCCCGCCCGCGGTCAGGGAGACGGCCGTGCAGGCGGCCGAGCCCGTCACCGCGTCGGCGGGTCTGCTGGGCTCGATCCCCGGGCAGCGCAGCACCGCTCAGGAGCCGCTGCCGTCCGCACCGGAGGAGGGGCACCCGGTGCGCACGGCGAAGGACGTGCTGGGCGAACTCGACGCGCTGGTCGGACTGGAGAGCGTCAAGCGGGAGGTCCGCGCCCTCACCGACATGATCGAGGTGGGCCGCCGTCGGCAGCAGGCCGGCCTCAAGGCCGCCTCCGTGAAACGCCATCTCGTCTTCACCGGCTCCCCCGGCACCGGCAAGACGACGGTCGCCCGCCTGTACGGCGAGATCCTCGCCGCTCTCGCGGTCCTGGAGAAGGGCCATCTCGTCGAGGTGTCCCGGGTCGACCTGGTCGGGGAGCACATCGGTTCCACGGCGATCCGCACCCAGGAGGCGTTCGAACGGGCCCGCGGCGGCGTGCTGTTCATCGACGAGGCGTACGCGCTCTCCCCCGAGGACGCCGGGCGTGACTTCGGCAAGGAGGCCATCGACACGCTGGTGAAGCTGATGGAGGACCACCGCGACGCGGTCGTGGTGATCGTCGCGGGTTACACGGCCGAGATGGAGCGGTTCCTGTCCGTCAACCCGGGTGTGGCCTCCCGCTTCTCCCGCACCATCACCTTCAGCGACTACGGTCCCGAGGAGTTGCTGCGGATCGTGGAGCAACAGGCCGAGGACCACGAGTACCGGCTGGCGGGGGGCACGGCGGAGGCGCTGCTGAAGTACTTCGCGGAGCTTCCCAAGGGTGCCGCGTTCGGCAACGGGCGCACCGCACGCCAGACGTTCGAGGCGATGGTGGAGCGGCACGCGAGCCGGGTGGCCCAACTCGACGACCCGGACACCGACGATCTGACGCTGCTCTACGCCGAGGACTTGCCCGAGCTGCCCTGAGCCCCGCCGCCGCTCGGTGGGCCGGCGGTGTACGGCGCGCCGCCCGGACTCACCGCGGCGTCCGTCTCCTGACGGGGTGCGGGCAGGTCCGGGTGCAGCCGGGCCAGCAGGGTGCGGCGTTCCTCGGCGAAGGCCGGGTCGGCCTGGTAGTCGGAGTGGCCGAGGATCGGCGCGGGCAGCGGGTGCTGCGCCGTACGGCCGTAGGCGAGCGGGTCCTTCAGCGGGCCGCGGTCGACCTCCGGGCCGCCGTCTTGGGGCAGGCGGACGGGGCCGCCGATGGGGTCGGTGAGCCGGTAAAGGTTGCGCCAGCAGACCACGTCCCGGTGCAGGCCGGTGAGGGCGTCCGGCCCGAAGTGGGCGGGGAACCAGCGGCCGTAGAGGCGGGTCAGCGGGGAGCCGTAGGTGAGCAGCGCGACGCGTCGGCGGGCCGACGGGGCGAGCTGCCAGGCCGCGGCGGCGGCCAGCACACTGCCCTGTGAGTGCCCGGACAGGACGAGACGGCCGCCGGTGGCCCGGGTCCAGGTCGCCATCCGCCAGGTGAGGTCGGGCACCGCGCGTTCGGCGTAGCAGGGCGGGGCGAAGGGGTGGGCGGCGCGCGGCCAGAAGGTGCCGACGTCCCAGAGGATGCCGATGGTGCGCCGGGCGGAGGCGTCCTCGTAGGCGCGTCGGCCCCAGGTGACGAACAGTATGAACCCGAGTCCGACCAGCCAGGACCCCAGTGCCTGCGCGGTCTGGGCCGCGCCCTGGACGGCGGGGTGGGCGTCCTCGGCCGCCTGCGCCGGGGTCAGGCCGGTGCCGAGTGCGCCGACGAGTGCGGCCGTGCCGAGCAGGAGGGTGGCGGCGGAGGTGACGCCGATGACGAGGGGACCGGCGTCGGTGAGGGTGGCCGTCGCGCGGGTGCGCGCGATGCGGCGGCTGCGCTCGCGGTCGGCCGCCTCGCCCGGGAAGTCCCGCCGTACCGTGGCGCGCTCGGCGCGGGCCAGCCGCCGGGTGCGTCCGGCAAGCCGTCCGCAGAGCACCAGCAGCAACAGGAGCAGCGGCGGGATGGCGGACGCCTGCCAGGTGAGCAGGACCGGCGGGCCCTGGATCCATCCGCCCGTGCCGTCGAGCCAGTCGGCCACCCGCTGGGCGACGCCGCCGGACATCACCGCGCCGAGGGCGCAGGCCAGCATGGCGACCGCCGGTCCGCCCTGACCGCGCAGCGCGGCCCGCGAGCCGCCGGGGGCTTTTGCTCGCGTACCGGGGCGGTGCCCGGCGGGCCGGCCGCGGTGCAGTACGGCCGCGGTGACGGCGAGGGCGACGACCAGCGCGCCCTGGACGAGGGAGAGGGCGCCGAAGGTGGCGTCGCCCGGCAGCCTGCCCGTGGAAGGCCAGTCGGGGCGCGACCAGCCGCCGTAGAGGAGGGCGAGGACGAGCAGGCCGAGCGCGCCGAGCGGCAGCCACCGTACGAGGCGGCGGTCCAGTCGCCGGTCGAGGCGGTGCTCGCTGCGGCCCCTGCGGCAGACCACCGCGACCACGACGGCGGCCGTGGCGGCCAGGGCGCCCTGCAGCAGCCATCCCAGGACGTCCGGCGCCGCGGGGCCGCCCGGCCGCCGGTCGAAGCGTGCGGCCGGAACGGCGACCGCCGCGGCGACGGTCAGCAGTCCGGCGGCGGTGTGCGCGCCGCGCAGCCGGGCCACCAGGCGCCTGCCGTACCAGAAGCCGGGCCGGGCCAGGGAGCCGCCGCCGGGTTCCTCCTCGGGCTCGGGTCCCGGGTCCAGGGGTTGCTGGGACTCGTAGGCGCTCCAGGTCCGGTGGGAGAGGTGGCACAGCAGGCCGGTGAGGGCGGCGGGCACCAGCGCGGCCAGGGCGAGCCGGCGGCCGGGCTGGCTCCACCAGCCCCCGGCGGCGGGTGAGAGGAAGCGCAGCCAGGAGTGGCGTGCGGTGCAGGCGGGCGTGCCCGCGCACTGCCAGGCGGCCAGGTCGAGCGCGACCTCGCAGGCGGCGGCGACGAGCAGCACGGTGAGGGTCAGTCCGGCCAGCCGGACCAGCAGGCCGTACAGGCGTACGGTGCGGGGGCGTCCGTGGGAGACCGGGCGCATCCAGTGGGCGAGGTTGACGACCATGAACGGCAGCAGCAACAGCCACAGGGCGCGGCTGCTGTTGCCGGAGGTGAGGTTGCACCAGACGTACGCCTCGGGCACCGGGCCGCCGGGGCGCCCGGGGGGGGCGGGTCTCGGCGTGGGCGTCGGCGGCCCGCCGGTAGACGGCCGCGGTGTCGTCGCCGGTGACCCGCACCGTGCGCTCGTCGCCGAGCATCTCCTCGGGCGTGGTGCCGCCGACTCCGTGGACGAGGAGTTCCAGCGCGGGCGGAGCCGGTCCCGGCGGCGCGGCGGGGCCCCCGGCCGGGGGCGAGCCGTCCTGGGGCGAGCCGTCCTGAGGCGAGCCCTCCGCGCCGTACGGTCCGCGCGCGTTCTCCGGTCCGCCCGGTCCGCTCGGGCAGCCCGTTCCGCCCGGGCTGTCCTGACCACCCGGGCTGTCCTGACCACCCGGGCCGCCCAGGCCGCTCGTTCCGCCGGGCCCGTCCGGCCGCTTCGGACCACCCCGTCCGCCCGGGCCGCCCGGGCCGCCGCCCGTTCCGCAAGCCCCATTCGGCCGCTTCGGACGATCCCGTCCGTCCGGTCCGTCCGCGGTCGGGTGCCGTCGTGTCCGTTCCACCGTCGTACTCCCCCGTGACGCGCCGTCGTCCTGGCCGATGCGGGACCAGGATCTCCGCCGGGGGCCCACGCCACAGCCCTTGGCGCGCAATCTGCCCGGTCCGAGTGACGCGGACGCGCGCGCCGGGGCGCGCGTTCCTGGCATGCGCGCGTCGGGCCGGGCGATGGCGCTTCGGCGAACGACCCGTGAAAGGATTGGGACGCCCGCGCACCGGGCAGGTCGAACCTCCTCGTCGGACCGGGTGCGCCGGGGCGGGTCGGACGACTTGCGGCGAAAGGAACCGGAGCACACGTGAGCGAGAATCAGAACCTCCTCGCGGAGCAGCGGCGCGCCCTGATCCTCGACGAGGTCCGGCGCCGCGGCGGGGTGCGGGTCAACGAACTGACCCGCAAGCTCGGCGTGTCGGACATGACGGTCCGGCGCGACCTGGACGCGCTGGCCCGCCAGGGCATGCTGGAGAAGGTGCACGGCGGCGCGGTCCCGGTCGTCGAGGCCAGTACCCACGAGCCCGGTTTCGAGGCCAAGTCGGGGCTGGAGCTGACCGCCAAGGAGGACATCGCGCGGGCCGCCGCCCAGCTGGTCGCGCCGGGCTCGGCGATCGCTCTCTCGGGCGGTACGACGACGTATGCGCTGGCCCACCATCTGGTGGACGTGCCGGATCTGACGGTGGTCACCAACTCGGTGCGGGTGGCGGACGTCTTCCACACGGCGCAGCGCACCTCCGGTCCGCGGCAGGGCGCGGCGACGGTGGTGCTGACCGGAGGCGTGCGCACGCCGTCCGACTCGCTGGTGGGGCCGGTGGCCGACCAGGCGATCGCGGCGCTCCACTTCGACATGCTCTTCCTCGGCGTGCACGGGATATCGGCAGAAGCGGGTCTGTCGACGCCGAACCTCGCCGAGGCGGAGACGAACCGCCGGTTGGTGCAGTCCGCACGGCGTGTCGTGGTGGTCGCCGACCACACCAAGTGGGGTGTGGTGGGTTTGAGTTCGTTCGCCACGCTGGAGCAGGTGGACACGCTGGTGACGGACGCGGGGCTGGCGGCGGGGGCGCGCGCCGAGATCTCGGAGCACCTGCGGCTGGTGGTGGCGGGCGAGGCCGGCGACGGGGACGTACCGGCCGGTTGAGGTCTGGCCGGCCCTTTCCTTGCGGACCGCCCGCTCCATCCGCCCGACGGGCGGGCGGGGTCGGTGCCCCTGTGGTCACACGGGCCGGCGTCCCGTGGTCACAGGGGCCAGCGCCCTGTGGCCAGGAAGGTGTCGATCGTCGCCGTGTACGGCGCGCTGTCGAGGCCCTGCTCGGCCAGCCAGGTGTCCGAGTAGTACTTGTCGAGGTAGCGGTCGCCCGGGTCGCACAGGAGCGTGACGACGCTGCCCCTGCGGCCCTGCTCGCGCATCTCGGCGACGATCCTCAGGGCGCTCCACAGACCGGTGCCGGTCGAACCGCCCGCCTTGCGCCCGATGACCCGCTCCAGGGCGCGTACGGCGGCGACGGCGGCGGCGTCGGGCACCTTCATCATCCGGTCGATCGCGCCGGGCACGAAGCTCGGCTCCATGCGCGGGCGGCCGATGCCCTCGATGCGTGAGCCGCAGTCGCAGGTGACGTCCGGATCGCCGGTGGTCCAGCCCTGGAAGAAACAGGAGTTGTCCGGATCGGCTACACAGATACGGGTGTCGTACTGCATGTAGTGGACGTAGCGCGCGAGGGTCGCGGAGGTGCCGCCGGTGCCCGCGGTGGCGACGATCCAGGCGGGTTCGGGGAAGCGTTCCAACTCCAGCTGGCGGAAGATGGATTCGGCGATGTTGTTGTTGCCCCGCCAGTCCGTGGCCCGTTCCGCGTAGGTGAACTGGTCCATGTAGTGGCCGCCGGTGTCCCCCGCCAGTCGCGCGGAGGCCTCGTACATCGTGCGCGGGTCGTCCACGAAGTGGCAGCGCCCGCCGTGGAACTCGATCAGGCGGCACTTCTCGGCGCTCGTCGTACGCGGCATCACCGCGATGAAGGGCACCCCGATCAGCTTGGCGAAGTACGCCTCGGAGACGGCCGTCGAACCGCTGGAGGCCTCGATGACCGGGCGGCCCGGCCGGATCCAGCCGTTGCACAGCCCGTACAGGAACAGGGACCGCGCCAGGCGGTGCTTGAGACTGCCGGTCGGGTGGGTCGACTCGTCCTTGAGGTACAGGTCGGTACCCCACTCCTCGGGCAGCGGGAAGCGCAGCAGATGGGTGTCTGCCGAGCGGTTGGCGTCGGCCTGGACCTTGCGCACGGCCTCTTTGAGCCAGGCCCGGTAGGCGGGGTCGCTCCGGTCGACGTCGAGGGTCTCGCCGGTCCGGCGCTGCTCGATGGTGCTCACGGCGGTACTCCTCATCCTGGGCGCACGGGGGGCGACGGCGTGTCGCACAATCCCACGCCACCGATGATAGACACCTTCGGCACGCTTCTCACCTGCATAAACGACCCTTTGGGCGGCTCAAAGGCAGCCCTGGGGCGCGACACGCCAGAGCGCGTCGGCGGCGCATCGCGGGCACCGGCGGGGGCGCGTTCACGCGAGTGCTCCGGGTACGGACCGCCCGGCGTTCCGCGTGCCCTGGTGCTGTGTGCCGAAGCGGGGCAGACTGCACCGCGCGGGACGAAGGGCCCGCCGGGGCCGTACCTGGCCCCGGACGAACCGTGCCGGTCCACGGCCCAGCGGCATCGTGAGCCGGCATGTTGCAAGGGGGCGGTCAGGAATGGCGGAGCCGGAGTTCACGGCCACGGGCGTGCGGATCGCCAGACGACTGCGCTCGCTCACCCGGGCCGGGCGGGTCCGGATCAGCGACGGCAGGCTGGAGCTGCTCACCAGCTACGGCAGCGAGATCGACAGCGCGCCGATCCGCGCGGTGCGCGCGTCCAGGCCGTGGCTGGCGCCGGAGGACCGGGCGCTCGCCGACCTCAACGGCCACCGGTACGTCCTCACCCTCGGCGAGGACGACCCCGCGCCCGGGGAACCGGGGCCGCCCGCCGCCCGCCGGTTCATCGAGGCCGTCCACCGGGCGGCGGGGCGGGACGGCTGAGCGGCCGCGAAGGTGGCGCGAAGTTGCGGTGCCCAACCCCTTGCGTCACGCTGGTCTCACGTCACTCTGGGTTTACCGGCGATAACGCTGCGAACCAGCCCGCCGGCCACGACAGCAGGCGGCAGTGTCACGCAGGCGCCCTGCTGCATCCGAAACGTCGTGTTCTTCCGGACCTCAACGTCGGGGAGTCGCAGCCGTGATCAGTCACCCAAGCAGGCACTGCACGGTGGAGCTCCAAGCCCTGCCGTCGCGGATCGGCCAGGTCCGCAGAATCGTATCGGCGCACTTGCGCTACTGGCATCTGGACCCTCTGATAGACCGGGCCGCGCTCGGTGTGACGGAGTTGTTGACCAACGTCCACCAGCACGCACGGCCCGACAAGTTGTGCACCGTCGAGATGGAGTTGCTGCTCGACCGGCTCACCGTCTCCGTGCGCGATCACGATCCACGTCTTCCCGTGGTGGAGGACATGGGCGAGATCGCGCCGCTGGCCACCGAAGGCCGCGGACTGGCGATGGTGGCCGCGGTGAGCGAGAGCTGGGGTGCGCGCCCGGACGGCGAACAGGGCAAGGTGGTCTGGTTCACCCTGCCCACGGCCGCCGGTCCGGTCGGGGTGCCCGCACGGGTACCGCGACTGGTGGGCGGGGAGCAGCCAGTTCCCCGGTTCACCGAGGTCGGGCCCGCGCTCGACGGCACACGACCCGCGCACGCTCCCGCCCGGTCGGCCGTCGTCGGCTGACCGGGCGGTGAGGGCGCGGCCACCGGAGCGGTGGCGTGCCACCGGCGGCGGTCGCGCGACCGCTCCCACGCCGGCCTGTCGCCCGTGGTCCGTGACCTTCCGTCCGCGGCCCGCGGCCTGCCGCTCCGGCAGTCGGCGGGCCGCGCCGGCCGGTGCGCTCCCGGCTGCCGACCCACGGTCACGGCCACGCCGCCGCCGGGCCGCGTGACCGTCGAGCCGACGGTCACACCGTCCGGGGCGTGTACGGCGTGGCGTCGGTCGCGCCGTGGGTCTTCAAGACGTCGGCCGGTGACGCGCGCGGCCCTGGGGATGGCGGGGCGGTGACCTGTGCCGCGGTGCGGGTGGGGGCTCCGCGGGCGGTGCCTCGGGCATGGCCCGCAGGGTGCTCACGGGGCGCCGCCCTTGCCCGTGCGGCCGAACTGCTCCTCCAGCACCGACAGTCGGCGCCAGTACTCGTCCTCGTCGATCTCGCCGTCGGCGAAGCGGCGGCCGAGGACGGCCAGGGGAGAGTCGCCCGCCGGGCGGCCGTCCGGTCCGCGCCACGGGCCGGCCGGCTCGCCACGCCACGGCCCGCCCCGGCCGCGCCGGACGGTGCGGCGCAGGACGGTGACGGCGCCGACGACGACGGCTGCCCAGACCAGCGGGAAGAAGAGGATCCACGGGCCGGGGTGGCCGTCCCAGTTCGCCAAGGCCTGCATGTCGGTTCATCTCCCTGAGGGGGTCGCTCGAAGCGAGGGGTCGCTCGAAGCGAGGGGTTGCTCGAAGCGCTGCGGAGGATGTCTTCGGTGATGCCTCGAGAGTGACTTCGGGAGGGGGCCCGGGTCGTCGTACGGCCGGCGGCAGCGTGCGTACCCCGCCGGGAGTACGACGCCGGGGCGCGGCTGTTCCCGCCGGTCCCCGACTCCTGTACCTACTAGTATGTACTTTGTACCTAACAGTAGGTACAGTGCCGCCATGAGCACCTCGGAGCGACTGATCGAGTCCACCCGCGAGCTGCTGTGGGAACGCGGCTACGTCGGGACCAGCCCCAAGGCGATCCAGGAGCGCGCCGGGGCCGGGCAGGGCAGCATGTACCACCACTTCAAGGGCAAGTCCGACCTCGCCCTGGCGGCGATCAGACGCACCGCCGAGGAGCTCTTGGCCGCGGCGGAGGCCGTCCTGACCGGCCCCGGGACGCCGTACGAGCGCATCGAGGCATATCTGCGGCGCGAGCGCGACGTACTGCGCGGCTGCCCGGTCGGGCGGCTGACGATGGACCCGGACGTCGTCGCCGGCGCGGAGTTGCGCGCTCCGGTCGACGAGACGCTGGACGCCATCCGCGAGCGGCTCGCCGGGATCGTGGAGGAGGGCCAGGAAGCGGGCGAGTTCGCGCCCTGGCTCGACGGCGAGGAGATCGCCGCCGCGGTCCTCGCGACCGTGCAGGGCGGCTACGTCCTGGCACGCGCCTCCGGCTCCCCCGCCGCCTTCGACACCGGTGTCCGTGGGCTGCTCGCCCTGCTCGCCCCACCGGGGAGGGCGACCGCCCGGCCCGGGACACGCCGAACGCCGAGTGCTGAAGCCTGAGAAGAGGGAGCCGGACATGCAAGCGATGCAGTACGAACTGACCCTGCCCGCCGACTACGACATGGACGTCATCCGGGACCGGGTGGCGCGGCTCGGGCATCTCCTCGACGACTGGGACGGACTCGGCGTCAAGGCGTACCTGATGCGTGAGCGCGGGACGCACGGCTCACCGGTCAACCAGTACGCGCCGTTCTACCTGTGGAACACCGTGGAGGGCATGAACTCGTTCCTGTTCGGCGGCCCCTTCCAGGGGCTGGTCGGCGACTTCGGCAGACCGGCGGCGCGGCAGTGGACGGGGCTGGCGTACGAGGAGGGGACGGCCGCGGACGCGGACGCCGCCTTCGCCGTGCGGCAGCGCAGGCCCGTTCCGGAGGGGGTGCCCCTGACGGAGTTCGCGGCGCAGACGGCGGAGGAGACCCGGCGGCTCGCGGGCCGCGACGGCGCGGTGCTCGTGGCGGCCGCGGTGGACACGGCCCGCTGGGAACTGGTGCACTTCTCGCTCTGCTCGCACCGCGATCCCGCCGCGACCGGCGCGCGGGACGCCGGCGGCGAGGTCTTCCAGGTCCTGCACCTGTCGCAGCCCGGCCGCAAGACGCTGCGCCGGGGACGGCGGTGGTGAGCGCCGTCCGGACCGTCCTCGGCGACATCCGCCCCGGCGAACTCGGGGTGACCGACGCCCACGACCACCTCTTCCTGCGCAGTCCCCGGCTGGCCGGGCAGGAACTCGACGACGTCCCGGCGGCGCGCGCGGAACTCGCCGCGTTCCGCGCGGCGGGCGGGAACGCCGTCGTGCAGTGGACGCCGTACGGGCTCGGGCGCCGGGCCGCCCACCTGCCGGACCTCTCCCGGGCCGCCGGCGTGCACGTGGTGTGCGCGACGGGACTGCACCAGGACGTCCACTACGACGAGGACACGCTCGCAGGGCTGCGTGGCGGACTGGCGGAGGTCTTCGTCACCGAACTGACCGAGGGAATCGGCACGTCGGGTGTCCGGGCCGGCCTCGTCAAGGTCGCCGGCGCCTTCCACGCGCTCGACGCGCACGCCCGCTGGACGATGGCCGCCGCGGCCGAGGCCCATCACGCGACGGGCTCGCCCGTGGCCGTGCACCTGGAGATGGGCACAGCCGCGCTGGACGTACTGGACCTGCTCTGCGGCGAGTTGGAGGTGCCGCCTCACCGGGTGATCCTGGGGCACCTCAACCGGTTCCCCGATCCCGTCCTCCACCAGCAGGCGGCGCGCAGCGGCTGCTACCTCGCCTTCGACGGCCCCTCCCGCGCCCACCACGCGACGGACTGGCACATGCCCGATGCGGTACGGGCACTGGCCGAGGCCGGGCACGGCGAGCGGCTGCTGCTCGGCGGCGACACCGTGGTGGCGGGGGCACGGTCCGTGGACGGCGGCCCCGGGATGCCGTACCTGCTGCGCCGGGTGCGCCCGCGGCTGGCCGCCGGGCTGGGCGAGGAGGTGGCCGGCCGGGTCCTGCGGGACAACCCGGCCCGCGCGTTCGCCGCCGACTGGCACTGACCGGCGCCGGCCCGCCCGGCGCGGTTCCCGATTCCGGCGCCTTTCCGCGCCGCCCGCCCGCGTGCGTCGCCCGGCGAGGACCACGCGGGAATGACACGACACCAGAGGAGGCCCCGCCCATGCCCTTCGTCCGGATCGACGCCCTGGGCACCGTCCCCGGCCGCCTGGACGCACTCGGCCGTGCCGTGCACGAGGCCCTGGTCGAGACGCTCGGCATCCCGCCCGACGACCACTTCCAGGTGCTGACCGCCCACGACGGCACGCACAGCGCCCTGCGCCACGGCGACTACCTGGGCGTCCGCCGTGACGACGGCATCGTCTACGTGGCGATCACGATGCGCGCGGGCCGGACGGACGAGCGGAAGCGGGCACTGTACGCGCGCATCGCCGAACTCGCCCACGCGTACGCCGGCACGGAGCCGCGCAACGTCTTCGTCACCGTCACGGAGAACGCGTCGGCCGACTGGTCGCTGGGCCACGGCGAGGCGCAGTACCTGGGCCCCTGACCGGGGCCCGGCACACCGGTCGGCCGCTGCCCGCCGCCGTCGGACCGGGGCTCAGGTCAGCGCCGCGAGCGGGTCGTCCAGAACCGGTTGCCAGGCCAGTTCGGCCGCGCCCACCAGGCTGTTGTGGTCGAGCGTGCAGGGCAGGATGGGGACACCGCCGCTCTGTCCCCACAGGCTGCGGTCGGCGACGACCGCGCGCAGCCGCCCGGGGTCGGCGTCGAGCAGGGCGCGGTGCAGCCCGCCGAGGATGATCCGGTCCGGGTTGAGGATGTTCACCAGACCCGCGAGACCGAGGCCGAGGCGGTCGATCAGCGCCTCGGTGGCCGTGCGGACGCCCGGGTCGGTGTAGTGGCCGCGGATCAGGTCCTCGGCCTGCTTCAGCAGGGACACCTCGGGGCCCGGCTCCCGGCCCGCGGCGGTGAGGAGGGCCAGCGGGTCGGCCTCCACGTCCAGGCAGCCGCGGCTGCCGCAGTGGCAGGGGCGGCCCTCGGGGTTGACGGTGAGGTGACCGACCTCCAGGGCCAGGCCCGAACTGCCCGTGTGCAGCCGTCCGTCCAGCACCAGGGCGCCGCCCACGCCCCGGTGCCCGGTGGCCACGCACAGCAGGTCACGGGCGCCGCGGCCGGCGCCGTGCCGGTGCTCGGCGAGTGCGGCGAGGTTGACGTCGTTCGCGGCGAACGCCGGTCCGCCGATCCCGGCCGCCCGCACGCACTGGGCGAAGATCCGCCGCACGGGCGCACCCGCGGGCCAGGCCAGGTGGAGCGGGTTCAGGGCCAGGCCGTCCGGCTCGGCGACCGCGGACGGCACGGCGAGGCCGGCGCCGACGCAGCGCCGCCCGGTGGCCCGCAGCAGCTCGGCGCCCGCCTCGACGACCGAGCCGAGCACCTTCGCCGGGTCGGCGTCGACGGTCTCGCAGCCCGGTGCGGTCGCCACGATCCGGCCGCCGAGCCCCACCAGGGCGGCCCGGAAACCGTCGGCGTGCACCTGGGCGGCCAGGGCGACGGGGCCCTCGTCGGCGACCGCGAGCCGGTGCGAGGGCCGTCCCTGCGAACCGGCCGCCGCGCCCGGCCGGGCGTCCACCCGGATCAGGCCCAGCGCCTCCAGTTCGGCGGCCACCGCGCCGGCCGTCGCCCGGGTCACCCCCAGTTCGGCGGTGAGCACGGCGCGGGTGGGGGCACGTCCGGTGTGCACCAGCTCCAGTGCGGGCCCGAGCGCACCACGCCCCCGGTCCAGCCGCGTCCTCGACGTGGTCCCTTCCCCCGCCGTCCGGGGGTCCGCCTTGCCGCTCATGAGGGCGAGTCTCCCATGATCCGCGGGCCGGACAGGCGGGTCTGTCCGGCGGATCGTGCCGCAGTCAGCGACGGCGCGGATCGGCCCAGGTGAGCGGGGCTCGGCGCGTGCAGCCGCAAGGCGGAGGAGGGAGTCATGGCGGAGCCATGGCGACCGACGACAAGGCCGCTGCGGGTCCCCTCTGCTCGATGGGCTCGGGAGAGGGGTGCCGAGCCCCGCGTCTGCCGCACGATCCGCCGCACAGGCCCTACAGCCCGCTCACCCGGAGCGTGACGTTCAGCCGACCGGTCAGGCCCAACTCGGGTGGTGCGGTGCCCCCGTGGACGCGGGGCACGCCGTGGTACGCGAGCCGGGACGGCCCCCCGAACACGAACAGGTCACCGCTGCGCAGCTCGACGTCCGTGTACGGCCTGGCCCGGGTCCCGGTGTTGCCGAAGCGGAAGACGCAGGTGTCGCCCAGGCTCAGGGAGACCACGGGCGCGCCGGACTTCTCGTCGCTGTCGCGGTGCATGCCCATGCGGGCGTCGGCGTCGTAGAAGTTGACGAGCGCGATGTCGTACGCGGCCCCGCGCTCCCCGCCGGCCGCGCCGTCCAGGCCGGCCGCGTCGGGGCCGAGCGCGTCCGCCACCGCGCGCCGGCCCAGCTCCCCCAGCCAGGCCGGGAAGGGCTTGACCGGGGCGCCGTCGCCGTCGACCGCGGTGCGGGCGTAGCCGTACGGGTACCAGTGCCGGCCGAGGCAGACCTGCCGGGCGGTCATCGTGCCGCCGCCGGGGGTGCGCACCGTGCGCAGGCCGGCCGGCGGGCGGGCCCACTCCCGGCAGGCGGCGAGCAGCTCGCGCTGCTGGGCCGGATCCAGCCAGTCCGGTACGTGCACCGCGCCCGGCGCGATCTTCACGCGAGTGCGGGGGAACAGCTCGGCGTCCATGGTTCCCATCCTGCCGGACATCCTGCCGGACAAGCCCTGAGCTGGTGCTCCGCTAGCCTGGACACACGATGAACGACCGTATGACGACTCCCTGGGGCGAGCTGGCGCTGGCCCGTTTTCCCGCGGACCCCCGTGACCTGCTGCGTGCCTGGGACGCCTCCGACGAGTATCTGCTGCGACACCTCGCCGAGCGGGGCACCGACCTGTCCGGGGCGGTCGTGCTCGTCGGGGACCGCTGGGGCGCGCTGGCCACGGCGCTGGCGGCGCACCGGCCGGTGCACATCACCGACTCGTTCCTCGGGCAGGAGGCCACCCGCGCGAACCTCGCCCGCAACGGGGTGGAGACCGGCGCGGTGCGCCTGCTCACCACACAGGACCCGCCGCCGGGGCGGATCGACGTCCTGCTGGTTCGGGTGCCGAAGAGCCTCGCGCTGCTGGAGGACCAGCTGCTGCGGCTCGCGCCCGGCGTGCACGCGGGCACGGTCGTCGTCGGCACCGGCATGGTGAAGGAGATCCACACCTCGACGCTGGGGCTGTTCGAGCGCGTCCTTGGCCCCACCCGGACCTCACTGGCCGAGCGCAAGGCGCGGCTGATCCTGTGCACGCCCGACCCGTCGCTGGAGCGGCCCGCGAACCCGTGGCCGTACGAGCACACGCTGCCCGAGGGGGTGGGGGCGGTCTCCGGCCGGCCGGTCGTCAACCACGCGGGGGTCTTCTGCGCCGACCGGCTCGACATCGGCACCCGCTTCTTCCTGGAGCACCTGCCGGACGGCCGTGGCGCGCGCCGGGTGGTGGACCTGGGGTGCGGCAACGGAGTGGTGGGTACGGCGATGGCGCTGGCCCACCCCGAGGCCGAGGTGCTGTTCACGGACGAGTCGTTCCAGGCGGTGGCTTCGGCGGAGGCCACGTACAAGGCGAACGGGGTGCCGGGGCACGCCGAGTTCCGGGTCGGGGACGGCCTGGACGGGGTGCCGGCCGGCAGCGTGGACCTGGTGCTGAACAACCCGCCGTTCCACTCGCACCAGGCGACGACGGACGCGACCTCGTGGCGGATGTTCACCGGGGCGCGGCGGGCGCTGCGCCCCGGTGGTGCGCTGTGGGTGGTCGGCAACCGGCACCTGGGCTACCACGTGAAGCTGCGCCGGCTGTTCGGCAACTGCCGGCTGGTGGCGGGCAACCCGAAGTTCGTGGTGCTGGCGGCCGTCAAGAAGTAGTCGCGGCGCCCGCCGTACCGAGCGTGTCCCGGGCGCCCGGAGTGCCGATCACGCGGATGAGCCGTGCCACCTCCCGTGCCATCGCCTCGCGTCCCGCGCCGAGGTACTTGCGGGAGTCGACCGCGTCGGGGTGGGCGGCCAGGAAGTCGCGGATCGCGCCGGTCATGGCGATGTTGAGGGCGGTGCCGACGTTGACCTTGGCGATGCCGCCGGCGACGGCCTCCGTCAGTTCCCCGTCGTTCACGCCGGAGGAGCCGTGCAGGACGAGCGGAACGTCCAGCATGCCGGCCAGCCGCTTGATGAGGTCGTGGTCGAGGGCAGCCGTACGCTCGGTTATGGCGTGCGTGTTGCCGATGGCCACGGCCAGGGCGTCCACGCCGGACCCGGTGACGAACGCGTGCGCCTCACCGGGGTCGGTGCGGGCGCCCGGCGCGTGGGCGTCCAGCGGCGGCCGGCCGTCCTTGCCGCCGACCTCTCCCAGCTCCGCCTCGATCCACAGCCCGTGGGAGTGCGCCCATTCGGCGGCGGCCCGGGTCGCGGCGAGGTTCTCCGCGTAGGGCAGCCGGGCGGCGTCGTACATCACCGACCCGAAGCCCGCGTCGGCGGCCTGGCGCAGCAGGTCGTCGCTCTGCACGTGGTCGAGGTGCAGGGCGACCGGGACGGCGGCCTGTTCGGCTGCCGCGACGGCGGCGCGGGCGAGCGGCAGCAGCCGACCGCGGCGGTACTTGACCGCGTTCTCGCTGACCTGGAGGAGGACGGGCGCGCCGGCCGCCTCGGCGCCCGCGACGACGGCCTCGACGTGTTCCAGCGTGATGACGTTGAAGGCGAGGACGGCGGAGCGCGCGGCGGCGGCGCTGCCGACCAGCTCACCGGTGGGTGCAAGCGGCACGGCCTGTTCCTTTCGGGGGCGGGGCGGGGGTGTCTCGGCCGGAATCAGGCCGGGTCGGGGGCGAGGATCACCGAGCGGGTGAGGTGGCGCGGCTGGTCGGGGTCGAGACCGCGGGAGGCGGCGACGGCGACGGCGAGGCGCTGGGCGCGGACGAGTTCGGCCAGCGGGTCGAGCCTGCCCTGGATCCACAACGCGCCCGTGCCGCGCACCTGTTCGGCGAGCCCTTCCGGCGCCTCGTCGAGCGACCAGGTGGCCGTGGAGCGGGTGGTGACGCTGATCGGGCCGTGCCGGTACTCCATCGCCGGGTACGCCTCCGTCCAGGACAGCGACGCCTCGCGCATCTTCAGCCCCGCCTCGTTGGCCAGACCGACGCTCCAGCCGCGGCCGAGGAAGGTGAACTGCGTGCAGTCGACGAGACCGTCGGGCAGAGGCTCGGACAGTGCGGTGCGGGCGTCCGCGACGACTGCGTCGGTGTGCAGGCCGAAGTGGGCGCGCAGCAGGGTCAGTGCGGTGGTCGCGAACCGGGTCTGCACGACGGAGCGTTCGTCCGCGTAGTCGAGCACCACGACGTCGTCGGCGGCCGACATGACCGGGGTCGCCGGATCCGCGGTGACGGCGGTGGTGCGGGTGGTGCCCTTCAGCCGGCCCAGCAGTTCGAGCACTTCGGTGGTGGTGCCGGACCGGGTCAGGGCCACGACTCGGTCGTAGGAACGGCCGTGGGGGAACTCCGAGGCGGCGAAGGCGTCGGTCTCGCCCTGCCCGGCGCCCTCGCGCAGCGCCGCGGCGGACTGCGCCATGAAGTACGAGGTTCCGCAGCCGACGATCGCGACCCGCTCCCCCGGTGCCGGCAGCACCCGGCCGTGTTCCGCGGCGTCAGCCGCGACTCGGGTCCAGCACTCCGGCTGGCTGGTCAGCTCGTCCTCGACATGGCTCATGGCGCAAACCCTCCCAGGTCATCTGATTTTTCTTGCAAGATACAGCGCATTTTCGAGCACAATCAAGCATTTCTCGGGGTGTCGGGTGCGCTAGGGTCGCGGAAGATGGACGAACGGAGGCTGCGGATGTCGCGCGACGCCCGCTGGAAGGCGCTGCTGGAGCTGCTGGTGGAGCACGGCCGGCTGGAGGTCGAGGAGGCGGCGACCCGGCTTCAGGTGTCGGCCGCCACGATCCGGCGGGACTTCGACCAGCTCGCCGAGCAGCAGATGCTCGTTCGCACCCGGGGCGGCGCGGTCGTGCACGGCGTCTCCTACGAACTGCCGCTGCGTTACAAGACCGCCCGCCGCGCCTCGGAGAAGCAGCGGATCGCCCAGGCGGTCGCCGGCCTGGTCGCGCCCGGCGAGGCGGTCGGCCTGACCGGCGGCACCACGACCACGGAGGTCGCCCGCGCCCTGGCGGTACGCGGCGACCTGGGCTCCGGTTCGCCCGCCCTGACCGTGGTGACGAACGCGCTCAACATCGCCAACGAACTGGCCGTACGCCCCCAGTTCAAGATCGTGGTGACCGGCGGGGTCGCGCGCCCGCAGTCGTACGAGCTGATCGGACCGCTCGCGGACGGTGTGCTCGGTCAGGTCACGCTCGACGTGGCGGTCCTCGGCGTGGTCGCCTTCGACGTCGCGCACGGCGCGGCGGCCCACGACGAGGCGGAGGCCGCCATCAACCGGCTGCTGTGCGAGCGTGCCGAGCGGGTCGTCGTCGCGGCGGACTCCAGCAAGCTGGGCCGCCGCGCCTTCGCCCGCATCTGCCCGGCGGAGTCGGTGGACACCCTGGTCACGGACGCGGCGGTGAGTCAGGAGACGGTGCACAGATTCGAGGAGGCGGGGGTCAGGGTCCTCACGGTCTGAGGCGGCCGGGAATCCCGCGGGACCTTGTCCGCCGCAGGGCGCACCAGCGGGTCCCCGGTCACCGCAGGCGGCCCGGATGCCGGGGCGGCACTCGGCGCGCGCGCCCGGCGACCGCGTCCGGGCGCCGGGCGCGTCAGGTGCGCAGGAAGCCGACACCACGGCCGTCGTTGCAGCCGACGGGGACCGGGCGGTCCTCTGTGGGATCCCCCTGGTCGGCCTTGAGCGCGACGCTCATGAGGGAGAGCAGGAGATCGACGTCGGCCGAGGCGTCGAGGCGGATCGTCACCCAGGAGGAGCCCGGCACGACGCGGACGGCCGCGAAGCGTCTCAGGTCGCCCGACAGGCGGCGTACGGCCCGGTCGGTCAGCTTGAGGTCGACGTCGCGGTCGGAGTGGAAGTGGGCGATCTCCCCATGCGCCGAGCTGAGCGCCTGCCCGGTGCCACAGCTCGGTACCGCTTCCATCAGGTCGGGCCAGGTTGCCAGTTGGGCGAGAGCACGCGCGGCGAGCGTCATGGCCCCATCATGACGCGCTCACCGCACGGCAACCGACACGTGAGGAAGCCTTAACCGATCCGTGTCCAAAACCGGCGCGGCGTCACCTGTGCGGACAAGACACGCCGATCACGGCCGCCCCTGCGCGGTAGTGATCGCCACACGCACGCGTGGTGGGCGCGTGGCGAGTGGACGCTCGGAGGGCGGACGTGTGGAGGATGGACGTGCGGAGGGCGAACGTATGGAGGGCGGACGCATGGGCAGCGGGGGCGCGCAGGACAGCCGGGCGGAGCAGGCGGATCACACGGCGGTACGGGTCGCGCTGTGGCGGGCGCTGCACGTACGGGCCGATCCTCCGCCGCACGTCTTCGAGGACGAGGTCGGCCTGCGGCTGGCCGGCCCCGGCGACGACTGGCGGCAGCGTCCGGACATGGACGCGGACGGGACGCGGGCGTTCCGGGCGGGCATCGTGGCGCGGGCCCGCTTCGTCGAGGACCTGGTCGTGGCGGAGGCCGGGCGGGGGGTCACGCAGTACGTCGTCCTGGGCGCCGGGTTGGACACCTTCGTCCAGCGCCGCCCCGAGGTGGCCGCCGGGCTACAGGTGTTCGAGGTGGACCAGCCGGAGCCGCAGGCGTGGAAGCGGCGACGCCTGACCGAGCTGGGGCTGGGGGTGCCCGACGGCCTGCGCCTGGTGCCCGTCGACTTCGAGGCGGGCGGCTCCTGGTGGGAGGAACTGGTCGCGGCCGGCTTCGACGCGGAGCGTCCGGCGGTGGTGGCCTGCACCGGCGTGAGCATGTACCTCACACAGGAGGCGATCAGGGGCACGCTGCGCCAGGTGGCGGGGCTCGCGCCCGGCTCCACGCTGGCCATGACGTTCATGCAGCCCGCGGAACTCCTGGACCCGCGGATGCGGGACCTGCTGGAGAGGACGACGCGCCTGGCGCGGGCGTCCGGGACGCCGTTCCTCAGTTTCTTCTCCCCTGCGCAGATGCTCGACCTCGCCCGCGAGGCGGGGCTTGCACAGGCCCGGCACGTGTCGGCGGAGGATCTGGCACGGCGCTACTTCACCGGCCGCACGGACGGACTGCGCCCCGTGGCCGCCGAGGAACTTCTGGTCGCCACGGTCTGAGGGCCACCAAGGGCGCAGCTCAGGGCGCCACGGGCCGGAGACCGGCACCGCCTGAGGCTCGCACGCACGGACCGGGGAACGGCACCCGGCACCCCCTGACGGTCGCCCGCACAGACCGGGGAACGGCACCGCCTGAGGGCCGCCCGCACGGCCCGAGGGCCCGGCCCTGGGCCCTCACGGTACGAGGGCCGAGACAGTCCGAGGGCCACAGTCCGAGGGCGGACACAATCCGAGGCCCACACGGTCCGAGGGCCGCCCCGGGCCCGCGGGGTGTCGCTCCGGTGCCGGTGGTGGCCCCGCGGGCGGCTCGGTCGTGGTTCTGCCCGACCGGTCCGCCCGGTCCGCCCGGGCAACCCGTGTCCCCCGAGTTCGCAGTGTCCGCAATGTCCGCCCAGGAGGGAGCCTCTGATCGCTTCTGGAGGCACACTTGCAGTAAGGCCCGTCGGTCTGGCACGAGGGGGTGTCGAAAGTGACACGTCGTGCGGGAGTGTGGCTGTGGCGATGGCGGCGCAGCCCGCTGAGAAGGACCAGCGATGTCGTCGAGGCGTGGATCCTGCTCGCCGCCTGGGTCCTCGCGGTGGTGGGCGCTCTGGTGGCCGGGCTGCTGACGGCGGGCGCGATGCAGCAGACCGCGGAGCACACCCGCGCGCGGAGCCACCCGGTGACCGCCGTGCTCGTCCAGGACGGGCCCCAGGGGAACGCCCGGCCGGCCGGCGGCGCCCTGGTGTGGGGGACGGTCCGCTGGGCGGAGCCGGACGGCACGGGCCACACGGACCGCGCCCGGGTTCCGGCCACCGCGACACCAGGGTCCCGCATCACCGTCTGGACCAATGGCCACGGCGCCCTGACCTCCCCGCCCGCCTCCGCGGCCGACACCGCCTTCCAGTCGGTCCTGGGCGGTCTGTGGGCCGGAACGGCGACCGTGGGCCTCGTCGCCGGCGGTGCCAAGCTCGCCCAGTCCCGCCTGGACCGCCACCGTTTCGACCAGTGGGCCGACGAATGGGCCCGGATGGACACGCGGTGGGGCCGCACCACGGGCTGACACGACCCCCGGGGCCGACACGACGTCCGCAGGCGGGCGCCTCCACACCGAGGCGGCGCCCGCGCGCCCTACGCCTCGACCCGCCCGCCCCCGCCCTGACCTGCACGGAACCACCCGCGCCCCGGCCCCGACACCCCACTCACCCCCTTGCCCAAGCGCAGGCCGCCTTCTAGCCTGAGTTTGTGCCGCTAATAAACAAAGTCCGTTCGCACAACGTCGTGCCGGATACCTCGCTCGTCCGCCTCCGCATCGCCCTCACCGCGTTCTTCGCGCTCGACGGCTTCGTCTTCGCCGGCTGGGTGGTGCGCATCCCGGCCATCAAGGAGCAGACGCACGCCTCCGCCGGGGCACTGGGGCTGGCGCTGCTCGGAGTCTCCGCCGGGGCCGTCGTCACGATGACACTGACCGGGCGCCTGTGCCGCCGCTACGGCAGTCATCCGGTCACGGTCGCCTGCGCCGTCCTGCTCTCCCTCAGCGTCGCCCTGCCCCCGCTCACCCACTCCGCCCCGGCCCTGGGCGCCGTCCTGCTGGTCTTCGGTGCCGCCTACGGCAGCATCAACGTGGCCTTCAACAGCGCGGCCGTCGATCTGGTGGCCGCGCTGCGGCGGCCGGTCATGCCGACCTTCCACGCCGCCTTCAGCCTGGGCGGCATGGTAGGAGCGGGCCTCGGCGGACTCGTGGCCGGTCATCTCTCCCCCACCCGCCACCTGCTGTCCCTCACCGTGATCGGCCTGCTCGTCACCGCCGTCGCGGGCCGTACGCTCCTGCGGATCGCGCCCCCGGAGCCGGCCGGCCGGGCCGGGACCGGGCAGGGGCAGACGCGCCGGCTCGACGGACGCACCCGCGCCATCGTCCTGGTCCTCGGTCTCATCGCCCTGTGCACGGCCTACGGCGAGGGCGCCATGGCCGACTGGGGCGCGCTGCACTTCACCCAGGACCTGGCCGCCTCGCCTGGCGTCGCGGCGGCCGGCTACTCCTGCTTCGCGCTCGCGATGACCGCGGGGCGGCTGACCGGTACCACCCTGCTCGAACGGCTGGGCCGGACCCGCACGATCGTGGGAGGCGGGTGCGTCGCCGCGGTCGGCATGCTGCTCGGCTGCCTGGCTCCGACCGTGTGGGTGGCCCTGCTCGGCTTCGTCGTCACGGGTCTCGGGCTCGCGAACCTCTTCCCGGTCGCCGTGGAGCGCGCCGGCGCCCTGGCCGGTCCGAGCGGTGTCGCGATCGCCTCCACACTCGGATACGGCGGCATGCTCCTCGGCCCTCCGGCCATCGGGTTCATGGCCGAATGGCTGTCCTTGCGGGCCGCGCTCGCCAGCGTGGCCGTACTGGCCGCGGTCGCCGCCGCGATCGGGTTCGCGACGCGACGGTCGACGTACGAGTGACGACCCGCGTACAAGTGACCGCCGACGTAGCAGTGACTGCCCGCGTACAAGTGACCGCCTAGGCGTACCAGGAACTGCCTACGTACCAGGGACTGCCGGCGTACCAGTGACCGCCGGCGTACCAGTGGGACGAGCGGCGCGTCCGAGGGGCCGAGGACCGGCCGGAGCCGGCCAGGTGACCCCTGCCCGGGCCGGCCCGGTCAGGACGCCGAGTCCATGCCGTCCCCTCCCGCGTAGACCTTGGCGTCGGACGGCGCCGGATGTTCGACGCGGCACACCAGGGCGTCGTTCTCGACGTCCGCGACGATCGTGTCGCCGGGGTCGGCCGAGTCGCTGAGCAGCAGGGAGGCGATGCGGTTGTCCAGTTCGGCCTGGATGGTGCGGCGCAGCGGGCGGGCGCCGAACTCGGGCTGGTGGCCGTGGGCGACGAGGAGCTTCTTCGCCGCGTCGGTGACCCGCAGTTCCAGCCCCTGGGCCCGCACCCGCCGCCGGCTGTTGTCCAGCAGCAGGTCGACGATCCGGTTCAGCTCCTGTTCGCCGAGCCCGTGGAAGATGATGATGTCGTCGATGCGGTTGAGGAACTCGGGCAGGAACCGGCCGCGCAGGTCCTCCGTCAGCTGGTCCTTGATGGCGGCGACGTCGCCGTGGTGGGTGAGGATCCGCTGGGCGCCGATGTTTGAGGTCATGATGACCACGGTGTTGCGGAAGTCGACGGTGCGGCCCTGCGCGTCGGTGAGGCGTCCGTCGTCGAGGACCTGGAGCAGGGTGTTGAAGACGTCCGGGTGGGCCTTCTCCACCTCGTCGAACAGCAGCACGCTGTAGGGCCGGCGGCGGACCTTCTCGGTGAGCTGGCCTGCCTCCTCGTGGCCCACGTAGCCGGGCGGGGCGCCGACGAGCCGGGAGACGGTGTGCTTCTCCTGGAACTCGCTCATGTCGAAGCGGACCATGCGGTTCTCGTCGCCGAAGAGGAGTTCGGCCAGCGCCTTGGCCAGTTCGGTCTTGCCGACGCCGGTGGGGCCGAGGAAGAGGAAGGAGCCGACGGGCCGGTTCGGGTCGCCCATGCCGGCCCGGCTGCGGCGTACCGCCTGGGCGACGGCGGTGACGGCCTCGTCCTGCCCGACGACGCGGTCGTGCAGGGCGTCCTCCAGCTTGAGCAGCCGTTCCTTCTCGCTCTCGGTGAGCTGGGCGACGGGGATGCCGGTACGCCGGGACAGCACGTCGGCGATGTCGTCGACGGTCACCTCCAGCACGCCCTCGCGGCGCTCGGCCAGCCCTTCCAGCTCGGTCTCGATCTCGGTGAGGCGGTCCTTCAGCTCGGCGGCGCGCTCGAAGTCCTCGGCGGCGACGGCCTGGTCCTTCTCCCGGCGCAGCTTGGCCAGCCGGTCCTCGCGGTCGGCGACCTCGGTGGAGCGTCCCAGGGAGCGCAGCCGCACCCGGGCCCCGGCCTGGTCGAGCAGGTCGATGGCCTTGTCGGGCAGGAACCGGTCGGTGACGTAGCGGTCGGACAGCCCGGCCGCGGCGGCCAGCGCGTCGTCGCTGTAGCGGACCTGGTGGTGGGCCTCGTAGG
Organism: Streptomyces sp. NPDC021356; assembly: GCF_040641015.1. NCBI lineage: Bacteria > Bacillati > Actinomycetota > Actinomycetes > Kitasatosporales > Streptomycetaceae > Streptomyces > Streptomyces sp. NPDC021356. Next base: position 139,906 of record NZ_JBFACU010000023.1, read on the forward strand.
AGTCGCGCAGGCCCTCCAGGATCTGCACGGTCTCCTCGACGCTCGGCTCGGGCACCATCACGGGCTGGAAGCGGCGTTCCAGGGCGGCGTCCTTCTCGACGTACTTGCGGTACTCGGCGAGGGTGGTGGCGCCCACGACGTGCAGCTCGCCGCGGGCGAGGGCCGGTTTGAGGATGTTGCCGGCGTCCATCGAGCCCTCGCCGGTGGCGCCCGCGCCGACGACGGTGTGCAGTTCGTCCAGGAACAGGATCGTCGACTCGGAGGCGGCCTTGACCTCGTCGATGACGTTCTTCAGCCGTTCCTCGAACTGTCCGCGGTACTGAGCCCCGGCGACCAGTCCGGTCAGGTCCAGGGCGACGACCCGTTTGTTCTCCAGTGTCTTCGGCACGTCCCCGGCGACGATCCGCTGGGCCAGCCCCTCCACGATCGCGGTCTTGCCGACGCCCGGCTCGCCGATCAGGACGGGGTTGTTCTTGGAGCGGCGGGAGAGGATCTCCACGGTCTGCTCGATCTCCATGGCCCGCCCCACGACCGGGTCCAGTTTCCCGGCCCGGGCCTCCTCGGTCAGGTCACGGCCGTACTGGTCGAGGGTCGGCGTGTCGCTCGGCGTGTCGCTCCCGCCGGGCGCGGCCTCGGTGCGGGCCGCGGTCTCGGCGCTGCGGCGGACCTGTTCGGTGTCGATGCCGTGCGCGGCGAGGACGCGGGACGGTGCGGCGCCCGGCGTGTCGAAGAGCGCGCCGAGGATGTGCTCCGGACCGATGTACGACACTCCGGCCGCCCGGGAGTGTTCGTAGGCACGCAGCAGCACCCGCTTGGCGGCCGGGGTCAGGCCCGGCTGGGCCGAAGGGGTGCCGCTCTCACCCGGCAGCGCCTCGGCGAGGGCCGCGGCGAGCCGGTCGGGGTCGGCGCCGGCCTGGGCGAGGAGACCGCGGGCGGGCTCCACCTGGGTGCAGGCCCACAGCAGGTGCTCGGTGTCCAGGTCGGAGCTTGCGTCCTCGGCCGCCCTCCCGGTGGCGCGGTTGATCAGGTCCTGCGCCGACTCGGTGAGCAGCCGTCCGATCGGCACCCGCTGCACCTGCGGCGGCGATGCGCCCGGGGTCATCCCGAAGAAACGGTTGAGGATCTCGGAGAACGGATCCGGGCCACCGAACGAGGCGCCGAAGGGGGACATCGTCATGATCGCCGTCCGCAGCATGGGGGAATGAGTCCCCACCAGCCCAACCCACCGTTCGGACCACCGCAACGCGGCATACGCCGACCCGGTGGCGTACCGGGGGGTGCCTCTATGTCTTTCGTCAAGCGAGGCGTGGGGTTCTGGGTTCGTAGAAGGTGCCGTCGCGGAGCATCGCGAACAGCACGTTGATC